>DCUN01000122.1 GCA_002327225.1 Desulfobulbaceae bacterium UBA2213 | reverse complement strand
GATTTCTTAAGGGAATCAATACTGACTTTGAGCGAGAGAACGACAGGATATGAATATTGTCGATTCTTCAGGCTGGTTGTCGTTTTTTGCCGATGATCCTTTCGCAAAGCATTTTCTGTCTCCATTGCAGGATATTCAATCCCTCATTGTTCCTACAATTATAATCTATGAAGTCATAAAGGTCGTTTTGCGGGAGTCTGGAAGTGATGAGGCTGTGCAGGTAATTGCGGCGATGCAGAAAGGGAAACTCGTTGATTTGACAGCAAAATTGGCCGTTGATGCATCACAAATCAGTTTGCAATGCAAATTGCCAATGGCAGACAGTATAATCCTAACGACTGCCAGATATTGCAACGCAACAATTTGGACGCAAGATGTTCACTTCGCCAACATTCCAGGTGTCAACTATTTCAAAAAGTAATTCTGCCCACGAATTTGAAAAATAAATCCGTCCCCATTTTTCTTACAAGCATTTGGGAGAGGTTAGTCAACAAGTCAACAACGTCCCCTTGGCTTCGCACGAAGCCTTTCCTCTTCGCGCTCCGCCACCAGACGCGATGTGCCGCCGCCTTTGCCGCTGCCGCGAAACGCCGCCAACAGATCCTGTGTGGAGTCGGTTTCCGTTCCTTTCGAAATTGCGGCAAACTCTTGGGGTGACAGAAGATAAGCCACAGGACGACCCCGCCGGGTAATTGTCACCGGCTCACGCTGAGCCGTATCCAGCAACATGCCAAAATGATTTTGAGCTTCAACTGAAGTCATGGTTTTCATTATTACACCTCCTTTGAATTAGACATAATACATATTACAGCTAACCCATTTTGTCTGGCAATGTTTTTTTTCCTACTATTCTGCCGAATTTTACTCACTTCCAAGGGATGCCGGATTCCGTCTTTTTCTTCTGGTCGGGGCGTTGCAGGTGGAGGTTGGGTGGGTCATATACCAGTTCAAAAGAATCCCTGATGTCCGGGATACTGGCGATAAACTCCGGGGCAAGCTGCTCCAGGGCCTTGGGTGCGGCGCCATATTTGCTGGTGTAGGCATTCAAACCCTTCTGCACCTCCAGGGCCTGTTCGAAAATTACAATTTCCTCCTCATAGCGGGCGCGCACCGTCTCATCCTGTTCGGCGGCCAGCATCGTTTGCAACGAGATCAGGCCGGCGGTGATGTCGCCGCCTTGGGCAGAGAGCAGGGCGGCCAGATGACCGAACAGGGGAGGGGCGTCCGGCAGCTTGGCGGCCTCACCAAAGGCCGCAGCGCCCTTGAGCGGCTCGTTCATGGCCAGAAAGAAA
This sequence comes from Desulfobulbaceae bacterium UBA2213, assembly GCA_002327225.1. Taxonomy (GTDB): domain Bacteria; phylum Desulfobacterota; class Desulfobulbia; order Desulfobulbales; family Desulfocapsaceae; genus UBA2270. The sequence continues at coordinate 5,828 of DCUN01000122.1, read as the reverse complement.
TTGGTCCCGTAAAAGAAGCGCAGGATAAGATCGTCGGGATAGGCTGCAATACCTGTCTCAAAAATCGTACCGGCCCTGGCGGCAGCCTCCGGCGAAATAGGGGGCAGAAAGGCCTGGCAGAAATAATAGGGGTCGATAAAGCGGGGGTAGAGCCGGGTCATCACCTCGAAGTTATTTGCCAGGGGCTCCTCGTAGGTGGCGGCCGGGGTGCCGGGTGGCACGCCGCCCAAAAAGACACTGGTGCGAATAAAGAGCATTTCGGCGGCCAGTTGCTGCATATAACCGGCGGCAATTTTATAGAAGCCGACCGGCAGGGCCATGGTCAGTGAGCCTTGCCGCTCTTCACCCCTTTGTTCCTGCAGGGTAAACAACCAGCCGTAGAGCAGAACAATTCCGGCCAGCAGCAGTGAGCGCGCCATCTTCATTGCAGGTCCCGCCGTTTATAGATGGCGCAGGCCAGCCACAGGACAACGACGATATACAGTGTCGCCTGGATAAAGGGCAGCACCAGTTGAGCCGGCAGAGGAATGGCGTCACTGGAGGCGGCCAGGGTCTTGAAATCAAGCCAGGAGAAATCGGGGAAGATCGTCGTCAGCCACTTGCAGAGTGAATCAACAAACTGGCCGGAGCCGGCGCTGCCCTTCTGCTTGAATGATTCCCTGACCACCGGCAGGCCGGTACAGATAAAATAATAACAAAGGGTCAAAAGCAGGACCGGAAAGCTGCCCCGCACGGCGCTGGAGAACAGCAGGATAACGGCCAGGATCATCATCTGAATCCAGAAAAGACCGGCCGCGGCCAGCAGGAAAAAGGGCAGTGACAGGTGCTGGAAGTAAGAGGCGGCGTCGACCGAGCCCCTGATAAAATTCAGTATCCCCCAGCCCAACCCCCCGAGAATAACATTCAGGGCCAGCAGCAGCACGGCCAGCCCACCATAGAGCGCCAGCCCGTATTCGGTGCGGGAGATGGGCCGGGCCAGAAAGGTGTGCAGCGAGCCCCGTTCCGTGTCCCAGGCCATGACCTGCACTCCGTGGAAGAGCAGGAAGATGAAGCCGGTCAGCCAGGTGAGGGAGAAGAGAAAATCATTGGTGGCTCGGCCGATATCGCGGGGGATAAAGTCGAAGAACAGCAGACCACCGGTGGTACCGGCCAAGGCAAAGAGGACCAGGCCGATCAGGGCATGACGGCGCAGGCCGTCGAGGATGATGAGACGGGCCAGGGCGCTGATGCGGCCCATTGAGCTACGCATGGACTTCCTCCTTATGGACCCGGCTGACAAAGGCCTCGGCCATGGTTGCCGTGCCTTCTGTGGTGGCCAGCTCGCCGGGTGTTCCGTGGAACAGTTTCTTGCCCTTGTGCAGGAGCAGGACATTATCCACCAGCCGGTCCACATCCTCAAGGATATGGGAGCAGAAGAGGATGGTCTTGCCCGCTTCTTTCAGTTGACCGATGAGATCGATGATCTTTTTGCGGCCCATGGGGTCGAGGCCGCTCATCGGTTCATCAAGGATCAGCAGCTCGGGATCATTGATCAGGGCGATGGCGAAGTTGGCCCGCTGCTGCATGCCCTTGGAGTAGGTACGCAAGGGACGGCTCCGCACCTCCCAGAGGTCGAGCAGGGTCAGCAATTCCCGGCTGCGCTCAGCCAGGATAGCCGGAGGAATATCGCAGGTCGTGCCGGTGAAGCGGAGCAGGTCACGCACCGTGAGATTGGCCGGGAAATTGGCGGTCTCCGGCAGATAGCCGATCTTTTTACGGATATGGGGCGTACCGGGCGTGCCGTCAAAAAGGTGGATGGCACCGGTATCCGGCCGGATGAAGTCCATCAGCAGCTTGATACTGGTCGACTTGCCGGCGCCGTTGGCGCCGATGAGGCCGAGGGTTTCACCTTTGGCAACAGAAAAGGAGAGACCGGCCAGGGCGGTATGGGCCGGGGCGCCGATTTCCTTGGCATAGATCTTGGAAACAGTCTGGAAGATGATCATGGGCGATGGGGACACAGTTGTTATGGGTGATGGCGATGCTTGCCGGGGAAGAATGTTCTTGTCAGGATTTGGTCATAGGTGCTGCTGGCGGACCCCAGGAATCATCCGACAATCTTTATTTTTTATAACGGGCAAGTAAAAGGAACGAAAGTGGTGCTTGTTTCTGGATGGTTCGAGATAGGAGGATGGTAGCAGGGAGGGGAAAGCAAGTCAATATTTTAGTTATTTTTTGTTCTTGATCTGGCGGTAATTGTTGAAAAAATCCGTCCCTTTTTTCTCGATTACAAAAATGATGCCCCGGGGATGGTCGTCTAGGTGGATAGTTGGAGAAGGTTAGGATGAGAGTGAATGAAATGCCCATTTGTCAAGCCTGACCCTGATTTCTCTTTTTTGTTAGAAGTTATCTTTCAAGACCAGCCCCTCTCTCCCTTGCTATGAGAATAGGGGAGTGTCCCGAATTTTTCCCCCGAATTTTTCCCGAATTTTTCAACTTTGAACTGAGGGGATTTCTCTGCTTTACGAATCTACCCTTCGGCTTGTTGTTGGTTTATAACAATTTGCGTTTTGGGACTTGGACGGTTCTTTTGGGCTGTGAAAAGGTGGCTTTAAGACTTAAAGAGAGCGGGTTATTCAGAACAACAAGAGTACAATCAGGTGGTTGATTTGGTCCGACTTCGTTTGGTCATCATGATTACAAGAGACTACAACTAGACCCCTGCAACATGATAATGCAAGCAAGGCCGAGTGATAACCCGGCCTTGCTTTTGACTGCAGTATGATATTAATGAAACTTCAATTCTCTACATCGCTGTCCAGGGACCTACTGCTGCACCTACAGTTCCAACCAAATCTACAGGAGTAGCTGCTGTTGCCACAAGTGAAGCAGGAATATCGGTACCCAACAATGCGGTAGCCTGGATATGAGGCGCACGAAATACAGCGCTACTGTCTGAGTCACGACCATACTCGTTATCGCCCTGTGTATGTTTAGTCACGAGCACATACGAATCAGCTATAACTGGTGCAGCCGTTATTGAATTTGTCCCGCCTAAAACAACGCCATTGCTGACGGCAAACCCTTGAGCTCCTAAGGCGTTATAAATATAAGCCCCAGCTACAATAGCAGTCGCGGCTGGTAGTGGCCCAGCAGCAAGCACTACAGGACCAGCAACTGCAGCAGCTGGCGCTGAAACTGCTACTGCAGCTACAGGAGAACCATAGCCTTGAGTATCTGCAAATAAAGCCTCTTGAGTTGTCGCACAATTTCTCAAATCAGAAATTGCTGCCGCATTGAATCCACGCATCCGGTAGGCGGCAAACTGCGGAATAGCGATGGCCGCCAAAATACCGATAATGGCAACAACGATCATCAACTCCACCAGGGTGAAGCCCTGGCTGTCTTTGTGTAATGTCCTCAACTGTTTCATCATGATTGTTCCCCTCCTTCAGGGTGTGGTTAAAGGGTGCTTCGTGGTGGACAGGCTGTCCATTAATTGCTGAACATCGTTATGACTACCATTTCACAATTCATGCCATTTGTCAAAAAAAATATTCACCAGGATCAAGATGCCGGAATGGTGAATCATTCTCGTCAGTGAGTTTTTTACAGGTAGGGTATCCTGGAAGTTTACAGCCAGAATGTCAGGCAAGAGTGCCCCTCTGCGGCCGCGACTGACAAAAATTGTCAGTCGCGGCCGGCGCGGATTCGGCGGGAGTTCCGGGGGGGATAAAAAAGGGGAGACGGGGTCAGGCTTGACAAATGGGCATTTCCTACAATCTGATCCTGACTTTCTCCATCTGTCCAGCCAGACGACCATCCTCTGATAACCGTTTTGGTTACAGACGGGCGTCAATTTTTTGCTGAAATTGATCCCATGACAGAATCTTTTCATCAGCCGTCATGAGTGTGGCTGTATTCTCGATAGCCGTTGCAACAATAATACGGTCGGCGGGATCGCCATGAAACAACAGCAACTGGGCGGCACGAATGGCTGTTGTGCCTTGTAAGGAGAATTCAAGTAAGCCGGCTTGCAAGAGATCGGATCGCCAAATATCAAGTTCTGTTTTTATGGTCAGGCGCTGCTTGTCCATCAGCATGGCAATCTCCCAAAAGCTGATAGTTGCCACTCCAAGTTGATTGGTTGCCAGGGCCTGGTTGATTGTTTGCAGGGCAGATTTACCCAATCGCGGACTTCCTTCATCCAGCCAGACAAGAACATGAGTATCTAAAAGCAGCATTATTCTGCATCCCAGGCAATATCCAGCGGGTTTATCAGGTCGTCGTGGCTTTTAATTTTTCCTTTATGCAGACCAAAGAGAGTTGCTGGAATTGTTCTATATGGTTTGAGGATGGAGACAGGTTTCCCATGTTTTGTAATGATGATTTCTTCCCCCGTCTGGTTTACTTCATCCATGAAGTGCAAGCACTTGGCCTTGAATTCTGACGCCTTTATGGTTTGCATTTTTTCTCCCTTTTTATGTATGATTAGTTATTTTTGATTATAGTCATCACCATGGTCATTTACAAGTTTTTTTCACATTCACGCTGCAATTTAACACGGTAAGGAATCGGGTCAGAAGGGAGACGGGGTCAGGCTTGACAAATGGGTATTCAAGCGAGAGAAAAAAATAATGTGTCGGTCTGAAGCCCGCCTACAGCGCCGCCTCTCTATTTTCCTGTTCGGATTCAATGAAAATGGAAGAGAGGGCTTGCCTATGGGAAGGCCAAGGGGAAGGCCAAGGGGACGTTGTTGACTTGTTGACTAACCTCTCCCAAATGCTTGCAGAAAGTCGAGAAAACAGAGGGTCAGGGAGTTCCGGGGACAGTATATGCAATTCCGCAAGTTCCGGGGTCAGCAAGTAGCCTGGATGAAATGCAAAGGAGGATTGGGGTCAGGCTTGACTAATGGGCATTCAAGCGAGAGAAAAAAATTAATGTGTCGGTCTGAAGCCCGCCTGCAGAGTCGCCTTTCTGTTTTCCTGTTCGGATTCAACAGGAAAAGGGGACGGAACTATTTTTTTCCATACGTTCCATCATGGTCCGGGGCGATGGTGAGCAGGCGAATGAAATCACCGTCACGAAAGGCTGTTGCCCTGCGTGCCCGAGTAATGCGAAATGAGTAAATGGCTTCAACACCGGCAGGTGGTTTGACGCTGAATATTTTCTCCCATTTGCAACCGTTGTCGCGATAAAGTTGATTCCAGGTGAGCTGGCGTATCTTGTTTAAAGTGTCGAGGGCGGCAAGTCGTTCAGCCTTTTGCAGTAAGGGAAGGTTTTCCTGGAACACCGGATTGTTCAGGTCAAGTCTGATATACGGGTCAGTCTTGGTCATTTTTGCTCAGCTCCTCCATAACACTCTCCGTATTGGCGTCACTGGGGGTATTCGTCTTAGCCCAATCCAGCGCTCGACTCAGGTCGGAGGCGGCCTGAGGGCTGTGCAACCAATGTTCGTTATCGGGGGTGATGGTGGCCGTGCGCACTAACCAGACGCCCGTTTCTTGCTCTTCAACCAGAACCTGACGACCTGCAAATTGCTTACCAATAGAAATCTGGCCATTTGCACCAACCATTTTGATGCTGCTGTGTTTAGCTAAGGTTTGCATAAATATCTCCATTTCTTTCTCGTTTAGTAGTGCACTACTGCACTAAATTAATATAGCACTAAGCAGGTCAGTCGTCAATGTTCAGGATTCCGCAGGGGAGATTGGAAATTTATTCTCCACGTAAGCGTTTATTTTTCATGCGGAGGGCCAAAGGCTCGACCTCATTCCAGCCTGGGGCAACGCCCCTGGAAATTAGCATCCGGTGTTCCGGGGACGGTGTTCCGGGGACAGTATATGCAA
>DCUN01000073.1:7021-15301 GCA_002327225.1 Desulfobulbaceae bacterium UBA2213 | reverse complement strand
TCGACAAGCGTAACGAGAAGGTTCAGCTGCTCCGATTACAGAAAATGGCAGAACGGCATGGCTTTGAGCTTGTTGCCAAGGCCGCGTAACTCTATGAACTAATTTCAAAGATCGAGAATAAGATGAAGCCTCAGAGCGCGTAATCAAACATGATCCATGTCAGCTGAATACAACGAATTGTCGGCACCTACCAAGTGACCACGAGGATAAAACTTCTCTTGCAGCTGACATCACTAATTGTTACAAAAAATGAACTTACAATCATTTCTCACAAGCACAGGCATATCAAAAATGATTTTCGGATAAAGATTCTGGCAAAGTGATCACTATGACAATTCTATGCTTAAAGCCGAGACCTTTTTCCCCTTATCTGTATAATTGTAAGATTCTTTTTATGGGCTGTCTGACCATATCGCCATAGATATACCCACAACGACCGTTGATGCCCCACCCAAAACAAATAATGATTGACTTTCAAATCAGGGCGATGAAATACTATCTATGATGGAACTCATAAAGAGTAACTCTTGCAGGGAGGCTGAGAAAAACATTTTGCCAGAGACACTATCCATTTTGACTGTGCCTTTTTTCATCAGAAGGCTTGGCCTGAAAAGTGCCTTCTTATCCATTTCCCAGCGTTGCAGCTCACTATGATAACCACCAGAAAGAGGTGCCGCTATGAAGCTGACAGGAATAACAACGATCTCCATTCTCCTTCTTCTCTTTTCTCCCTTTGTATCCAAGGGGCACGCGGCAGAGAGAGAGGGCGAGAAAACAACTCCGGATCATCTATGGGCCTTTTCGCTCTACGGTGGAATCCACGCCAGCGACACCCTCTCTGATATTATCTCATTAGATGCCGACTATGCCGATGGCAACAATATTGTGGTCGCTGGCGTGGCTCGTGAGGTCTACCGCTACAGTCAAAAGCTGAGTTTCGAAATCGAAGGGCAGGTTGGAAGGCATTTCGGTGAGGATGTGAGCCACTGGGAATTCATGGCCCTGGGGCTGGGACGCTGGCACGCATTCCCATGGGATGCTGTCGTCAACACGAGTATTGCGATCGGAGCTGGCTTCTCCGCCTATACCGAAATTTCAGATGTTGAAAGATACAGAAACGAGGAGGCCCAGCGCCTGCTGGGACACCTGGCATTTGAACTGAGCTTCGGAGTGCCTCGATTTCCCCGCTGGGATCTGCTGATGCGTCTCCATCATCGCTCTGACATGGGAGGGGTGATCGGAGCTGGCTCATCTGAATATGTATGTATCGGTTTAAAATACGCTTTCTAAGCAAACATACCGCCCCATCTTGAGGGTCACGGCGAAGTCGGAAATTCCAGTTTGTTCCATTGAAAGGATATATTACCATCTGGTTTTTTCTCTACCTATTTATCCGTAAACACATACAAAGGAGATACCCTGGCAAAAAAAATCATTCTCATTACCCTGCTGCTGGTCGTGGCGCTCGGTGGCTGGCTCACCTATTATTTTTCCGACAAAGAGGTGATCAAACGTCAGCTTACCGGGATTGCCATGGCACTTGGCAAGGAGGGGCAGGAGTCACCGATACAGATGGCACTGAAGATGCGCGAAGTCAAGAACATGCTGGCCGAGAGCTGCCTGGTGACCATTCCTGAAAGGGAATATACCGAGGCCATGGAACAGGATCTGATCATCCATTACCTTATCTACCACCGTAACCGTTACGCCGTGCTCACCGTTGCCTTTAAGGATGTGAGTATTGACATCCCGGCCAAGGGGCAGGCCGTGGTTCAAAGCACGGTTCTCCTCCGGCTGCAGAATACAGCCCAGACCTCACCTGCTGAGGAGAATCACCAGGTGAAGTTTTCCCTGGTCAAGGGCGATAAAAAATGGCTCTTCGATACGGTCACGATGCCGGAGGCAATGGTGAAGTAGAAGCACGGCGAGTGTCAGCCTGCTGCCACCCTGAGAATAAAAAACATCGTAACGCTTCCTCCATGACCATCACCCGGCTCAGCCGCTGTAAAAAAATAACATGGCCATTTAATTGTCCAGAACGGCATAAGGAGCCGTAACAAAATAGATATAAATAGCCATGTTATTTCGTAACGGCTCCTAAGGAGACACCATGGAACCCATCTGGCTGAAGCATTACCCCCCGGGAATCCCGGCGGAAATTGATATCCACCGCTTTGCCTCACTCAAGGAGATGCTGGAACAGTGTTGTGAAAGGTTCCGCCAGCGGCCCGCCTTCACCAACATGGGCGTCACCCTCAGCTATGACGAGCTCGACCGCCTCTCCCGTAATTTCGGCGCCTATCTGCAGCAGGGACTCGGCCTGCAGAAGGGTGAGCGGGTGGCCATCATGCTGCCCAATCTGCTGCAATATCCAGTGGCGCTGTTCGGTGCCCTGCGCGTTGGGCTGGTGGTGGTCAACGTCAACCCGCTCTACACCGCGCGCGAACTGCAGCACCAGCTGGCCGACTCCGGAGCGGCAGCCATCGTGGTGCTGGAAAATTTTGCCCACACAGTCGAAGACGTCGTGGCGACAAGCGCTGTGCGCCACATCGTCACCACCCAGGTGGGCGATCTCTTCCCGCCTCTCAAGGCCTGTCTGGTCAACTTCGTCATCAAGCGGATCAAACACATGGTGCCGCCCTGGCATCTGCCGCAGGCTGTTTCTTTCAAGACAGCACTCACGCACGGCGCGCAGCTTCCCCTGCAGGAGACAGTGGTCGCACAGGAGGACATCGCCTTCCTGCAGTACACCGGCGGCACGACCGGTGTGGCCAAAGGGGCGATCCTGACCCACTCCAACCTGGTGGCCAACGTCGAACAGACCTCAGCCTGGATCGGCTCCACGCTTGAAGAGGGCAAGGAGGTGATTATCACACCGCTGCCGCTCTACCACATCTTTGCCCTCACCGCCAACCTGCTCACCTTCGTGAAGTGGGGCGCCAACAATGTGCTGATCACCAATCCGCGCGACATCCCCGCATTCATCAAGGAACTGTGCACCACCCGCTTCACCGCCATCACCGGTGTCAACACCCTGTTCAATATGCTGCTCAATGCGCCCGGTTTCGACAAGGTCCAACTGGCCAACAGCGGGGCGCTCAAGGTGGCTGTCGCCGGCGGCATGCCGGTACAGCGAACGGTAGCGGAACGCTGGCAGCAGGCAATGGGCGTGCCCTTGATCGAAGGGTACGGGCTGTCCGAGGCCTCTCCTATTGTCTGTGCCAATCCGCTTGACGCCAGGGAATTCAGCGGTGCGATCGGCATGCCCCTGCCTTCCACCCGGGTGGAGATCCGTAACGAGAAAGGAGACGAACTTCCACCGGGCGTTGAGGGCGAGCTCTGGGTCAAGGGGCCGCAGGTGATGGGCAGCTACTGGAACATGCCCATTGAAACCGCCCGCGTCCTTTCGGGCGATGGCTGGCTCGCCACCGGTGATATCTGTCTGATGGACGAGCGCGGCACCATCCGCTTCATCGACCGCCTCAAGGACGTGATCGTGGTCTCCGGCTTCAAGGTCTGGCCGGGCGAGGTCGAGGAAGTGGTAATGATGCTCCCGGGCGTCAGGGAGGTGGGCGTGGCGGCTGTAGCGGATGAAAAAAGCGGCGAGGCGGTCAAGGTCTTTCTGGTGAAGAAAGATCCGGCCCTCTCGGCCGAGGAGGTGATCAGCCATTGCCGGGCGAATCTGACTGCCTACAAGGTGCCCAAAGAGGTGGAATTCCGCGACACGCTTCCCAAGTCGCCCATCGGCAAGATCCTGCGCCGGAGGCTGAAGGAAGAGCAAGCGGCCGCTACAGGGGCAAGTGGCTGATGACAAAGCTCCCTGCCAGGATCGCAGGCCAGGAAAGAGCCTCTTCTTCTCCCCGCAGGTCATATAGCCTTGCTGCCTTTGTTCTCTTGCTCCCGTTCCTCATCCTGCTGACAGGATGCACGCCGACACGCCTCATTGATGCCGCCCTGGTGCTGCAGGACTTCGCGGCTGCAGACGGCCCTTCACACCTCAAGAAAACGACCAAAACACCGCTGAAACAGTCTGTTGACTATGCGATCGCGGGGCGCAGCCATCACGCCGATCTTTACTTACCGGGGCCACTCGATACGTGTATGCCCGCTGACAGCAGACACACAGGAGATGCCTCACGTCATGCTCACCACTGCCCGCGTGCTGCCATCGTCGTCGTGCCCGGGGCCGTGCCGCAGGGCAAGGATGACCCGCGCCTGGTCGCTTTTGCCACCACCCTGGCGCGCGCAGGCTTTGCCGTGCTGGCACCCGAGATCACAGGTTTTCGTCAATTGCGCATCCGGCCCTCAGATAGCCGAGAGATCGCCGATGCCTTCGCCTATCTGGTCAATCGACCTGAACTGGCCCCGGAGGGACGCGCCGGTATCTTCGCCTTCAGCTATGCGGTCGGCCCAGCGCTCCTTGCCGCACTGGAAGAAGATATCCGGGAACAGGTACGATTTGTAGTGGGCTTAGGCGGCTACCACGACCTGCCGCGGGCGATGCGCTTCTTTACCACCGGCTGGTATGAGCAGGCAGGCAAATGGCATTCCATCACCCCGGACGACAGCGGCAAGATGGTTCTGCTTTACTCCAGCCTGGACTATCTTGCAGACGGCCAAAAAGATGGCTCCCTCTCAGACCGCTTGATATTTGATCAGATGGTCGAACTGCGCTCGCGCTCCCGCCAGACCGATCTGACCTCACTGGCAACAGGGTTGAGCAGCGATGGACAGGCGGTCTATGCACTGGCCGGCAATACCGATCCCGAACGCTTCCAGGAATTGTTTGCACGGTTGCCCGCAGCCATGCGCGCGGATATCGAACGCCTCAACCTGGCGCGCCATGACCTGAAGCCCCTCAAGGCACGGCTGATCCTGGTACACGGCAGAAATGACAATCTCATTCCCTATCCCGAAAGCCTGGCGCTCGCCGCCGCCGTGCCGAAGGGTCAGGCCAGCGTCTTTCTCATCCATAAGGTTCTCGGCCATGTCGATCTAAACATCTCAACTCTGTTTTCCTGGCGCTTCTGGAGCGAGGATCTCCCCGACCTGTGGCGGCTCTGGCGGGTGATTGATCTGCTTCTGGGGCAGCGCGGGGAGCTGACATGAGCGGATGGCGCAACACCAGCCCGGGCGCAAAGGCGATCGTCCTGTCACTGCTGATGGCAACGCTGGCCGGCCTCACCTGGATACTGCCGCCCATCGAGCAACCCCTGGAATATCACCAGTTCGCGGACCAGCGCCTCTGCTTTGGCCTGGTTAATTGCCTTGACACCGCTTCAAATATTTTGTTTATCCTGGTGGGGGTGGCTGGCCTGCGTCTCCTCTATGGTGCCTCAGGGCGGTGCGTCTTTATCGATTCGCGCGAGCTGCTGCCCTACGCCCTGTTTTTTTTCGCCACCATTCTGGTCGGTTTTGGCTCGGGATGGTATCATCTGGCACCGGACAACGGCCGGCTGATATGGGATCGGGCGGCAATTTCCCTGGCGCTCATGGCCTGGCTGGCCGCTATCCTCTGCGAACGCGTGAGTCTCAGCGCCGGACGGCGCCTGCTCCTGCCCCTTATCGCCGCTGGTCTTGGCAGTGTCGCCTGGTGGGGCTGGAGCGAAGGGCACGGTGTTGGCGACCTGCGCCCCTACGGCCTGATGCAGCTCACCCCGATGGTGCTGATTCCATTGCTGATCCGGCTCTATCCGCCGCGCTACAGCAATGACCGCGACATCCTGATCATCATAGGCCTCTATGGACTGGCCTTGCTATGCGACCTGGGTGACAACCCTGTTTTCACCCTGAGCGGCGGCCTCATCAGCGGCCATACCTCTAAACACCTGATCGCCGCCTTGGCAGCCTACTGGGTCATGCGGCATTTGCGACACCGTCACATCCTATGAGGCAACAATGAGCTCTTCCCCTGGACTCCTGCATTCTGATGTCCGCCCGCGCGAGTTGTGGGCCTGGGCGATGTATGATTTTGCCAATTCCGGCTACACCACGGTCGTCATCACAGCCCTCTTCAATGCCTACTTCGTGGCGGTGGTCGCCTCCAATGCGCCGTGGGCCACCTTCGCCTGGACAGCCACCCTGGCCATCTCCTACGGGCTGATTGTCTTCAGCGCCCCTGTTGTCGGGGCCTACGCCGATCAGCATGCGGCCAAGAAACGATTACTGGTAATCACCACCATTGGCTGCGTGCTCTGTACCAGCCTGCTTTATTTCGCCCAGCCGGAAACACTCTATTTTACCATCATCTGCCTGATCGCCTCTAATTTCTTTTTCGGCAGCGGTGAGAACCTGATTGCCGCCTTTCTGCCGGAACTCTCCAGATCCCGGGCCATGGGCAGGGTGTCGGGCTGGGGCTGGGGCCTCGGTTATCTCGGCGGACTGATGACCCTCGGGCTGTGCCTGATCTACGTCACCTGGGCCGAAGCCCAGGGCCACAAAGCCACTCAGTTCGTGCCGATAACGATGCTGATCACCGCCGGAATCTTTGCCCTGGCCAGTCTGCCGACATTCCTGCTGCTTCAGGAGCGGGCTACACCCAGCGCCACTCACAGTGTACAGCTGCGCAAGGCCTGGCTGGAGGTATGGCAGACCCTCTGGACGCTGCGGCAATTTTCTGACCTGCGTCGCTTTCTCCTCTGCAGCCTGTTTTATCAGGCAGGCATTCAAACGGTGATCACCCTGACCGCCATCTACGCTTCGCAGGCGATGCAATTCACTACCAGGGAGATCCTGCTGCTGGTTCTGGTCGTCAATGTCACAGCGGCAATCGGCGCCGCCCTCTTTGGCCACCTGCAGGATCGTATCGGTCATGTGCGTGCCATCGCCCTGACGCTGGCGGGCTGGATTCTGGCCATCCTGCTCGCCTGGTCGTCACACAGAGCAACTCTCTTCTGGACAGCTGCCAATCTCGTGGGCCTGTGCCTGGGAGCCTCACAGTCGGGCGGGCGGGCCCTGGTTGGGTTGCTGGCACCGCCCCGCCGTCTGGCAGAATTTTTCGGTTTCTGGGGCCTGACGGTAAAGCTCGCATCCATCGCCGGACCGCTCACCTACGGCGCCACCACCTGGCTGACCAGCGGCAATCACCGGCTCGCACTGCTCCTCACAGGAAGCTACTTCGTTATCGGCTTGATCCTGCTTTCCGGTGTGCACCTGCCACGCGGCAGGCAGGCCGCCTTGCGCTCAGATCGTCTTGAACGCAAGGAAATCGACGCCATACAGCTGTCAGATTTTAAGAAGACCTTTTAACCAGGAAGCCTCTTGCAAAACAAGAATCCTCGTTCAAAATCAGGTCAGACGCAGGACGGCAATCACAGCAAGCTGCACAGAGGTTGCCTATCGAAAAAGTCCCGGACGCAGTTTATCGGCAAGCAGAAATCCATCCAGCTCTTCCTGATCATAAAAGGCTCGCTCAAAGAAAAGACCCTGGGCCGGAGCAGTATGCTGTTTTAAGACCACCGGCTCTTTAAAAAATTGCTGCACCTCCGCCACTGCAAGCTCTCCCTTGCCCACCGCAACCAGCACTCCAACAATCCGGCGCACCATTTTCCACAGGAAATGCGAGCCCACGATGCGGAATAAAACCAAATCACCTGTTGCCACAACCTGACATTGACTGACCATGACCAGGGGAGATTTTTTCTTCACCACCTGCCGGTCGGTGTAGGAGGTAAAGTCATGCAGGCCCACCAGGGCTGCAGCCGCCTCCTGCATCCGCTCCACATCCAGCGGCTCCACAACCTGCCAGACAAAGTCCCGACCAAGGGCCATCTTGCGTCTGGCGATCTGATAACAATAACTGCGGCCGATACAGTTATGACGGGCGTGAAAACGAGCACCGGCCCGCTTGCTCTCCAGGATGACAATATCCCACGGCAAGGAACCATTCAACCTTTCCATGATCTCAAGGGGAGGAGTGTCGGTCCGCGCCTCCAGGTGGGCTACAAAACGCAGGCCATGCACGCCACCATCGGTACGACCGCTGCCCTGCACGTCCACCTGCTCGCCAAAGAGCTCTGTCGCTGCCTTGAGCAGAGTGCCCTGAATAGTCCTGGCGTCGTCCTGTTTCTGCCAACCGCTGTAACGGCTGCCATCAAACTCCAGGGTCAGCTTGAATCGTTTTGCATGCTCGTTCATAGTGATTGGCTCCTTGATTTTAATTTCCTTGCTGCAAGACAGGTTTTCCTGCCGTTATCTCGGAAGCCCTTATGAAAGAGCCATTCCTTGATTCTCCGCCCTATCCTGCCGCCGCAGGATTCCATTCTTCACCCCGCAGGACAA
>DCUN01000073.1:0-6895 GCA_002327225.1 Desulfobulbaceae bacterium UBA2213 | reverse complement strand
ATTCCTGGCCTCAACCAGAGGATGGGCCCCTTCCTCTCTGATCACCGCCACCGGATGCACGGTCTGCAGCGCCCGCGAGGTATGATAGACCATCTCGTTCCTGCCGGGAGGCTGATCAATAAAGTTCTCGGTGGTGCCACGGGTGCCGGTCTTGGCAATCTCCTCCCGAAAGATCGGAGGCAGGACAATGGCCGCAGGATCACGCCAGGCCTCAGCCGGGAGGGCGGCCAGGAAATCGAGAGCCGCCCGATAGATGCGCACCACTCCGCCCACATAAAAGATGGACTTCATCCGCCCTTCAATCTTCAGGGAGTTGGCACCGGCCGCCACCAGCTCCGGCAGCCGCTCGAGCAGGCAGAGATCCTTGGAGTTGAAGATATAGGTGCCCCGCTCGTCCTCTTCCACCGGAAAATACTGGCCGGGCCGCTTCTCTTCCGTGAGCGCATAGCTGTAGCGGCAGGGATGGGCGCAGTTACCCTGATTGGCGTCACGCCCGGTCATGTAATTGGAGAGCATGCAGCGGCCGGAATAGGAGATACAGAGGGCTCCATGGACAAAGATCTCCAGCTCGCCCTGCACCTGGTTCCTGATCTCGGCGATCTCAGGCAGTGACAGCTCGCGGGCAAGATTGAGCCGGGAGGCCCCCTGAGAGAGCCAGAAGGAGGCGGCCGCGTAATTGGTCACATTGGCCTGGGTGGAAAGATGGAGGGGAAGCTGCGGCACCAGAGTGCGGGCCCGCATGAGGATGCCGGGATCGGCGATAATCAGCCCATCAACTCGGAGCTGCTGCAAGGAGAGCAGATACGGATCAAGACCTTCCAAGTCCTGGTTATGGGCCAGGATATTGATGGTCACATAGACTTTGACGGCCCGCTCATGGGCATAGCTGACCGCCTCGGCCATGGCCTCCTGGCTGAAATTTCCCGCCTTGGCCCGCAGACTGAAGTCCCTGCCGCCCAGATAGACGGCATCGGCACCATAGTGAATGGCGGTCACCAGTTTTTCAAAGGTTCCAGCCGGGGCCAACAGCTCCGGCATGACCGGCACGGCCACTTCACGTCCGTTGCCGCTTTCTTTTTTTTCCATGGTAAGGTAGTATCAGAAATCAGAATGTAAAGAGAAATGAGTGGTGGTTAGCGGCCAGTCCTGTTTCGCGAGCAAGCTCGCTCCTACCCGTAAAAATACAAGTAGGAGCGAGCTTGCTCGCGAAACAAGGCCGGCAATGAGACCCATTGTTCATACGTTTGCAACAACCCTCCACCATTATGGTAAATAATTACAAAAATCATACCATATAATTACGGGACTACGGAAGCAATAAGCAAATGCAAGGATTTCGGTGAAGAAAAAAAAGATCGGCATCGCCATGAGCGGCGGAGTAGATTCCACTGCCTCTGCCCTGCACCTCCTGCAAGACCATGAACTCCATGGATTTTTCATGCGCCTGGCCGGTCCTGATCTGTACAAACAGGAACAGCGGGCGGCTGCCATTGCCCGGAAGCTTGGCATCGATCTGCAGGTGATCGATCTCAGCCGTGAATTTACAGCCCTCATCCTTCACTACTTCACGACCACCTACCAGCAAGGGCTGACCCCGAATCCGTGCATGCTCTGCAACCCTGCCATAAAATTCGGACTCTTCATGGATGCGATCCTGGCGCGCGGCATGGACGCCATGGCAACCGGCCATTATGCCCGCATCGAGAAGGAGGGTGACACCTACCACCTTTGCAAGGGCAGCGATCCGGCCAAGGATCAATCCTATTTCCTGGCCCGCCTTGATCAGCAGCACCTGAGCCGAGCCCTTTTCCCTTTGGGCGACCACACCAAGGAAGAGGTCTATCAATTTGTGGAAAGGCATGGGTTTACCGATTTCAGAGGTCAGGAGAGCCAGGACATCTGTTTTCTGGGATCAACGCCCGTGGGCCAGTTCCTCAGCCAGCGTATTCCGCAGGCCGGACAGCCGGGCAGCATCGTCACCAGGGAAGGGCTGACACTGGGTGTGCACCAGGGCCTCTTTCATTATACCATTGGCCAACGCCGGGGCTTAGGCATTGCCGACAGCAGCCCCTGGTACGTCACAGCACTTGATCCGAAGACCAAGAATGTGATCGTCGGCAAAGAGGATGCTCTCTTCCATAACAGACTGCTGATCCGCCAGCCGCATTGGCTCGCCGGGCAGGCTCCTGATAAAGGGAAAAAGTACCAGGTGAAAATCCGTTACCGGCACCAGGGCGCCGATGCCGGACTCACAAAGATCGATGACCAGCGCTGGCAGATCCGCTTTGACACCCCGCAACGGGCCATCACTCCCGGCCAGTTTGCCGTCATCTACGATAATACCAGGGTCATCGGCTGCGGTGAGATAGAATAAGAGGCGACGGATCAAGAAAAAATGAAGAAAATAGCAATCACCACCCTTGGCTGCAAGGTCAACCAGTATGAATCCGCCGCCTTCCAGACAGGCTTTGAGGCAGCGGGCTGTGTCATGGTCTGTGCCAAAGAGACGGCGGATATCATCGTCATCAACACCTGCGCCGTCACCGCCAAGGCCGGCACCCAATCCCGGCAGGCGGTGCGACAACTCATGCGCAGACATCCGGATGCCAAAATCGTGATCACCGGCTGTTACGCCCAGATGGAGGCCCAGGAGCTGCTGACCATGATCGACAAGCCCCTCTGTATCGTCGGTAATGGCAACAAGGATCGCCTGGTCCAGGCCGCACTCAGCGACAGCCCCTGCGACCTGACCATGCTCATGGGGCAGATCTCCCGCAAAAAAGAGATCTGCCGACTGCCGGTGCGCCATTTTGCTGATCGCACCCGCGCCTGCCTCCGCGTCCAGGATGGCTGTCAAAATTTCTGCACCTACTGCATTGTCCCTTACACCCGCGGTCCCAGCCGCAGTCTGCCCCTGGACGAGGTCCTTGATCAGGCCGCAGTCTTCGCCTCGGAAGGACACAAGGAGATGGTGGTCACCGGCATCCACGTCGGGCAGTATGGCAAAGATCTTCAGGAAGGAAGCGACTGCGTGGAACTGATGCGCAGACTCTGCCTTGCCCATCCGGAGGTCCGCTTTCGTCTCAGCTCCATCGAACCCATGGAGATCAGTGACGAGCTGCTCACACTCATGGCCGACCAGAAAAATTTCATGCCCCATCTGCATATCCCGCTGCAAAGCGGTGATGACACCATCCTCGCCCACATGAACCGCGGCTACAGCAGTAAAGAGTTCAGGCAGACCGTTGAGATATGCAGAGAGAGGCTGCCGGAGGCTGCCATCGGCATTGATGTCCTGGTCGGCTTTCCCGGCGAGACGGAACAGCAGTTTGCTAACACCTGCACCCTGCTCGAGGAGCTTGACTGCACCTACCTCCATGTCTTTCCCTATTCCAGAAGAGAGGGAACCCTGGCTGCCACCTTCGACCAGCAGGTCCCGCAGGCCGTCAAGGATGAACGAGTGGCCAGACTGAGACGCCTGGATGCCGCCAAGAAAGAACAGTTTTATACAAACCATATGGGTACGACACGGCCCGTGCTGGTTGAACACAAACGTGACCCCGATGGCAGGCTCAGGGGATTTACCGATAATTACATCCCGGTCAGCTTCCCGGGTCCCAAAACGCTCATGAACACTCTCACAGCGGTAAGCCTTGAAAGCGTCTCCGCAACCCAGGTTAATGGCAGAAGCAGTGACGAAGACAATGCAGGGTGAGATAATTGCCATCGGCAATGAGCTGATCTCGGGCAGGATCTCCAATACCACCAGTGGCTTTGCGGCCCGACACCTCTTTGAGGCGGGCTACGAGATCTATGCCATGCACACCATCGGAGATTCCCCGGCCCTGATCGGCGAGGCCCTGAAGCGTGCCATCAGGCGGGTTGATTTTGTCCTCGTCACGGGCGGCCTGGGCTCAACCGACGATGATCTTACGACCGAGGCGGTCTCCAAGGCCCTCAACAGGCCCACCATTCCCAATCTGGACATCCTCTCCCAGATCCGCAATCATCTTGACTCCATCTCCGCCTCTCCCATAAGCCCCCTGGAGAAACTGGCCTGGCTGCCACAAGGGGCAGAGGCCCTGACCCTTATGGCAAAGATGTCCGGCTATCAGCTGATCCACGACAACAAGCCGATCTTCTTCCTTCCCGGCGTGCCTTCCCAGATGCAGAGCCTCCTCCTGGAGCAGGTCCTCCCCCGACTGGCCACCTGGAACCATGGCAGAAAGCTGGCAACCTGTCAGCGAATCTTCAAGATCCTTGGCATGGCCGAGGCAGAGATCAACCGGCGGATCGCCGGACTGGCCCTGGATAGAAAGATTCATATCGGCTACTATCCGGTTTTTCCGGAAGTGCATCTGAGCCTTACCGTGCGTACCCCTGTCGACATTGATCCTGCCCCCCTCTTTGATGAGGCATGCCAGGCGATTGAAAAGAGCCTGGGAAAGGTCATCTATGGATATAATCAAGACAGTATCGCCTCTGTTACAGGCCACCTTCTCGAGGCCAAAAAACTATGCCTGGCAACGGCGGAATCATGCACAGGAGGGTTGATTGGTCAGCTCGTAACCCGTATCGCCGGAAGCTCCCGCTACTTTCTCGGTGGCATTATCGCCTACGCCAACAGCATGAAAACGGAATATCTCGATGTAAGCGAGCAGTTGCTGGCAGACTATGGCGCTGTCAGCCGCGAGGTGGCAGAGGCCATGGCCGCTGGCGTCCGGGAGAGAAGCAAGGCCGATATTGCTCTCGCGGTGACCGGCATTGCCGGCCCTGACGGCGGGACCATAGAAAAACCGGTCGGCACCGTCTATATCAGCATGAGCACAAAAAATACGATCCAGACCCAGCTTTTTCGCTTTGCCGGAAATCGACAACAAATTCAAAATATCACAGCCAAAACAGCCCTTGACCTTGTCAGGCATTACCTGCTACAACAGAACGATAATTGAGAGACTTCACTGCTCACAAAAATTCCAATACAACAGACTCCAGGAGAACCTTCATGGCCACACCAGATCCAGCAAAAAACAGGGCTGACAGCGTAGACAATGCCATCAGTCAGATTCAACGACAATTCGGCAAGGGTTCCATCATGCGGCTTGGCAGCCATGAGACCGAACCCATCCCCGTTATCCCCACTGGAGTCTTGAGCCTCGACATCGCCCTTGGAGTCGGCGGCTTTCCTAAAGGCAGAATCTCGGAGATCTACGGCCCTGAATCTTCCGGTAAAACAACCCTGGCCCTGCATGTTGTGGCCGAGGCCCAGAAACGGGGTGGAAACGCTGCCTTCATCGACGCGGAGCATGCGCTTGACACCGCCTATGCCGCCCGTCTGGGCGTGGATATTGACAATTTGCTTGTCTCCCAGCCCGATTTTGGCGAACAGGCACTCGAGATCGCCGAGATCCTGATTCGCTCCGGCGGCATCGATGTGATCGTCATCGACTCGGTGGCCGCCCTGGTACCCAAGGCCGAGATTGACGGCAATGTGGGCGATTCCCACATGGGACTGCAGGCGCGGCTCATGTCCCAGGCCATGCGGAAATTTACCGGCGTGATCAGTCGCAGCAATACCATCCTCATCTTCATCAATCAGATCAGGATGAAAATCGGGGTCATGTTCGGCAGCCCGGAGACCACCACCGGCGGCAATGCCCTGAAGTTTTACTCTACTCTCCGACTTGATATCCGGAGAATCGCCTCCATCAAGGAAGGGGCTGACAATGTCATCGGCAATCGGACCAAGGTGAAAGTGGTGAAGAACAAGGTTGCCCCGCCCTTCAAGACCGCAGAATTTGACATCATCTATGGCGAAGGGATCTCCAAGACCGGTGATCTCCTGGATCTGGCAGTTGAGGAAGAAATTGTCAACAAAAGCGGCTCCTGGTACTCTTACCAGGACGAACGGATTGGCCAGGGTCGCGAAAATGCCAAAAAATTCCTGGCTGAGCACCCGGAGATGTTTGCCGATATCGACAAGAAAGTCCGCATGGGCTATGGCCTGCCCTCTGCTGAGCTCAGCCAGAAACCAGCAGAGCAGGAACAGCCATAAAGCGGTTTATTTTTAGCTGAAAGACAAAGGACGATTCATTTCGTCCTCTTTTATCAACAACAGCCTTGGGGGAATATTGCATGGGTATGCTGAAGTGGTCTCACCTTAAACTTTCAATCAAATTCGGCGTCATCTTTGCCGCCACCTTTGTCTCCTTTATTCTGGTGCTCAGCCTCTACCAATGGACGGTCAACAACACCAGCAAGTCTTTCACCCATCTCATAGAGACGGATATCGGTATTGCTGAACATGCGATGTTAATCAATAGCAGCATGCAGCAGGCCAGGCGGTTCGAAAAAGAGTTTCTCCTGGGAAAAGACCTGGCCAACCAGACCCTGGTGAATCAGACTCTCTCCCAATTAAAAGATGACGCCAACAAAATAGCCGATCTCGCCGGCGACTCCAACAAGGAAACCGCGGCACTGGCGCTCTCCATCCTTGAGCAGGCCGAGCTTTATGAAAAGTCTTTCGCTGATCTTGTCACTGCAGAGAAGGTCAATGGTCTGGACGCCGACTCCGGACTGCAGGGCGAGTTCAAGGCCATTGCCCTGCGAGTTGCCGTCAACCTGAAGAAACACCAGTTGGGAGACGCCTACCTGGAGCTGCTTCAGATCAGGCGCTTTGAAAAAGAATTTGTGCGGACAAAATCACCGCAACACAAAGAAAAAATGACTGGGGCCATCAAGAAATACGAAACAGCCCTCGAGATCCTGGAGGATCAAGGTGATGTTTACCAGGAGCAGCTTGCGGCCCTGGACGCCTATAAATCCGCCATCCAGAAATATACCACAGCCCTGGACGACAACAGCCTGGAGGAGATGCAGAAGCAGGCCTTCCATG
>DCUN01000062.1 GCA_002327225.1 Desulfobulbaceae bacterium UBA2213 | reverse complement strand
TTTCCAGTTTTCGCCTGGGGGCAAAGACCATTGAGGCGGATCTGCGTCTCCGTGACTATACGGTCAATGCCATGGGTGTCTCCTTTGCCTCTCTGCTGGATGACACTGTTGCGCTCTATTTGATTGACCCTCTGCACGGAGCGCACGATCTGGAAAAGAAGATCCTGCGTGCCTGTCCCCATGCCTTTCTTGCCGATCCCCTGCGTATGCTGCGTGGCTATCGCTTGAGCGCCACCCTTGGATTCAGTCTGGAAGAGGGGACGAAGACGGAGATCAGTCACCATGCCGCCTTGATCCGCCGGGTTTCAGTCGAGCGAATCAGCCATGAGCTGGATCTGATTATGGCCTCCGGGCTGGCCCATGCGGTGCTGGGGGAGATGGCACGGATCGGACTGCTCCGGCAGATCATCCCGGAGCTTGCCCGGGGCGTCGGTATGGAGCAACCGGGCTACCATCATCTCGATGTCTTTGATCACAGCCTGGCGGCCCTCGGGTTCATGGAGGAGATCCTGGCTGAGCCTGAGCGCTTTTATCCCGAGTGTGGGCAGAAGATGAGAGAATATTGTGCCCGGCCGGGGATGAAGGCGCGCTTGAAGTGGGCGGCCCTGCTCCATGACCTTGGAAAGCCTGAGACAATGGCGGTGCGGGAGGATAAGGGAGAGCGGGTCACTTTTTATGGCCATGATCAGGCGGGCAAGGAACTGGTGGTCAGGCTGGGGAGGGAGTTGAAGTGGAGCAATGAGAACCGGGAAAGGATTGCGGCCCTGATCGGCATGCACATGCAGCCTTTTCATCTCTGCAATGTGCGGCGGGAACAACCCTTGAGCCGCAAGGCCTGCCTGAATCTCTGTAAAAAAGCGGGTGGGGATCTGCTGGGCCTCTTTCTCCTGGCCATGTCTGACAGCCTGGCCGGTCAAGGTGAGAAGAAGCCGCCGGCGATGGAGACGGAACTGTCCGGGCTGCTGGCTGAGGTGCTGGAGATCTATGAACACTATATTCAGCCTGCTCTGGCAGGGCCACGATTGTTGAGCGGTCGGGATCTCATTGGTACATTTGCCTTGCAGCCGGGTCCTCTTTTTACAAAAATTCTAAGCGCCCTGGAAGTGGCGCAGGTGGAAGGTGACGTGCTCAACGAGCAAGACGCGCACCGGTGGGTGCGGCACTATCTGGAGCGGGAGCAGAAAGGCGGGAATGATGAAAGGTAGGGAATGGCAGGAATTGTTACCTGTAAGCTCAAGGATGTCTGTTGAATTCCGTCTTGTCAAAGAAATATAAATGGAATAAAGTGTGCGACAGCTATGCGTAAAGTAAAAGACTTTTATTATAAGAAGGCCAAGCAGGACAAGTATCCGGCCCGCTCCATCTATAAGCTGGAAGAGGCGCAGAAGAAATATCATTTCCTGCGTCGGGGGGATTCGGTGCTGGATCTTGGCTGTTGTCCGGGGAGCTGGTCTCTGTATGCCTCTGAGGTTGTGGGTGAATCCGGCATTGTGGTGGGTGTTGATATTCAGGAGACCACGATGGCCCCACGTCCGGGAGGCGCTCCTATTCACTGGATCACCGCCGATATCATGGCGCCTGAGCTGGTGCCGCAGCTGCGGAAGATCAGGCCGGCCTTTAAAAACCTGATCTCTGATCTTGCCCCGAAAACTACGGGCAATCGCTGGGCAGATCATCAGCAGTCGTTGAATCTGGTGCGCCAGACCTTGGTTCTGGCCGAAACCCTGCTGCATGAGAAGGGAAATTTTTTCTGTAAGGCCTTCCAGGGCGAGGACTTTCCTGCTTTTGTGCAGGAGGTTCAGGACCGCTTTGAGCAGGTGAAGGTGCTTAAACCCAAGAGTTCCCGGACCGAGAGTAGAGAGGTCTTTGTCATGGGGCTGGGGTTCAGGAAGTCGAAGATTGCAAAGGTGGTGAGTGGTGAAGCTGGCGGGGAGAGCGTAACGATTCCTGTTGAGATATAATAGAGCATCTCAACTGAAATCGTTTTTTTCACTCCCAACGAGTCACTCCTTACTGCTTATTACTTACTATTTTTTTTTCAGGAAGATATCATGTCAGGACATTCTAAGTGGTCAACAATCAAGCATAAGAAGGGCGCGACTGATGCCAAACGGGGCAAAATCTTTACCCGATTGATCAAGGAGATCACCGTGGCCGCCAGGATGGGTGGGGGTGACCCTGACGGTAATCCCCGGCTGCGTTCTGCTATCGCCTCTGCCAAAACAGAGAACATGCCCAAGGACAACATTACCCGGGCCATCAAAAAAGGCACCGGCGAGCTGGAAGGGGCTGTCTACGATGAGATCCTCTATGAAGGCTATGGGCCGGGCGGGGTGGCGGTGCTCGTTGAGTGTATGACCGACAACCGCAATCGGACCGTTGCCGATGTACGCCATTTCTTTGCCAAGAGTAACGGCAATCTCGGGGAGTCCGGCTGTGTCGGCTGGATGTTTGATAAAAAAGGCCTGCTGCAGGTCGAAAAAGAAGGGATCTCAGAAGAAGAGCTCATGGAGATGGCCCTTGAGGCCGGAGCCGAGGATGTGCTCGAGGAAGAGGAAGCCTTCCAGGTGATCACGGCCCCGGAGACCTTTGACGCTGTTCATGATGCCCTTGAGGCCAAGAAGGTGCACTTTATTGAGGCCTCTATTACCATGATCCCCCAGAACAGTATCGAAGTAACCGATGAGAAGGTTGCCATCTCGCTGCTCAAACTGCTGGAAAATCTTGAGGATCATGATGATGTCCAGAATGTGCACTCTAATTTTGATATTGCTGACGATCTGATGGAGAAGTTATCTTAAGCTCCGGTGGCCAAGCTGACAGCCATCATCCTTTAATCTTCTGTCGTTGTATTTTGTCATGATCCGCATCCTTGGCATTGACCCTGGTTCCCGGATTACCGGCTACGGTGTTATCGAGGTTGTTCCCGGCAGGATAGCCTTTGTCACCTGCGGGGTGGTGAAAACGACGCAGCAATTCCCCTTTGCCCATCGTCTCAATGAGATCTTTGATGGCATCAATGAGGTTATTCAGCTTCATAGTCCCGAGGTCGCTGCGGTGGAAGACGTCTTCATGGCCAGCAATGCCAGTTCTGCGCTCAAGCTGGGTCAGGCCAGGGGGGCGGCGGTGGTCGCGGCCATGCAGAACGGTCTGGGTGTTTATGATTACAGCGCCAAAAAAGTTAAGCGCTCCGTAGTGGGGTACGGTCAGGCGGAAAAAGGCCAGGTGCAGCATATGATCCGGGTCTTGCTGGGCCTCTCGTCTCTGCCCAGTGCTGATGCTGCGGACGCCCTGGCGGTTGCAGTCTGTCATGCCCATGCTCTCTTCACTCTTCCTTCTTCCCTGTAAAAAAAATGATTGCGACACTGACAGGAAATGTGCTGATGACAGGCCAGGATCGGGCCGTGATAGATGTCGGCGGGGTGGGCTATGAAGTTTTTCTTTCTACGGACGGAGTGTCCCGTCTGCCGGAAAAGAACAGTCAGATCTTTCTTCATATTCACACCCACGTCCGGGAGGATGCCATTGTCCTCTATGGTTTTCTCGAGCTCGAGGAGAAGGAGCTGTTTCTTATCCTCAAGACTGTCTCCGGTATCGGTCCTAAGCTCGGACTTGCCATCCTCTCCGGGATGAGGGTGGCGGATCTGTGTCAGGCTATTGCCGGCGAAGATATCAGTCGTCTCACCACCTTGCAGGGTGTGGGGAAGAGGACGGCGGAGCGGCTCTGTGTGGAACTGAAGGACAAGGTGGGCCATCTCCACGGTGCGGTTGATGGGCGTGAGGGCGTGGCGGGAAAGGCAGCAGGCCAGTTGCCGGCTTCCCCAGGTGCTGTCGCCGATACCCTGTCGGCACTGGTCAATCTTGGCTATCCCGACCCTGTGGCCAGGCAGGCCCTGGCTGTTGTCAAAAAACGGGTAGGGGCTGACTCTTTCAGCGAAATGGTGGTTGAGGAACTTATCCGGGAAACCTTGCGGACTCTGGCATGAATATTGAGGAAGAAATAGGCGTTTGTGAGCGCTTGGTCACTCCGAGGGCAGTCAGCCGTGAACCCTTAAATGAGTACGATCTGCGGCCCAAAAGGCTGGCGGACTATATCGGTCAGGAGGGGTTGCGCAAGAGTCTGGATATTTTTATCCGTGCCGCCAAAGGGCGCGGTGAGCCCCTGGATCATGTCCTCTTTCATGGTTTTCCTGGATTAGGCAAAACTACCCTCTCTCATATCATCGCCAATGAGATGGATGCCGGGATCAAGGTGACCTCCGGGCCGGTCATTGAACGGCAGGGTGATCTTGCCGCCATCCTCACCAGTCTGCAGGAAGGCGATGTCCTCTTCATTGATGAGATCCACCGCTTGAATCATGCGGTCGAGGAGATCCTCTATCCGGCCATGGAGGATTTTCAGCTTGATCTGATTATAGGTCAGGGGCCGGGTGCCCGGTCGGTGCGTATGGATCTGCCCAGGTTTACCCTGGTGGGGGCTACCACGCGCACGGGTCTGCTTACCCCGCCCCTTCGAGATCGCTTCGGGGTTGTCCTCCGTCTTGAATTGTATGCCCCGGAAGAACTGGTCGTGATCGTTCAGCGGTCAGCACGTATTCTGGGGATGCGCATTGATACCGGCGGGGCCCTTGAGCTTGGACGGAGGTCCCGCGGCACTCCCCGAATTGCCAATCGGCTGTTGCGGCGGGTGCGTGATTTTGCCGAGGTCGGGAAGCATCTCCTCATTGATGCCGGGGTGGCGGATGCGG
>DCUN01000037.1 GCA_002327225.1 Desulfobulbaceae bacterium UBA2213 | reverse complement strand
CCTCCAGCTGTTTCTTTGAGCGGCGTCTGGCAGAGACCAGACCCTGCAAGCGTCCGGCAGAGACCCTGCAAGCTGCCGTTGAAAAAGAGCGTATGCATTTTTATTCATGTCGTAACAACGGTTTATTTATTATTGATTCCTTTCTACCCAGGTGAAACACAATGGCAATTCCCTTACGCAGCGCGACGACAACAGCAGGCCGCCGGATGGCCGGGGCCCGCAGTCTCTGGCGGGCCAACGGCATGACCGAAGAACAGTTTGGCCGGCCGATTATCGGTATCGTTAACTCCTTTACCCAGTTTGTTCCCGGGCATGTGCATCTCCATGCAATTGGTCAGCAGATAAAAAAACAGATCGCCGGACTCGGCTGTTTCGCAGCCGAATTCAACACCATTGCCGTTGATGACGGGATTGCCATGGGCCATGCCGGTATGCTTTATTCCCTGCCCTCGCGTGAGCTGATTGCCGACAGTGTCGAGTATATGTGCAATGCCCATACGGTGGATGCCATCATCTGCATCAGCAACTGTGACAAGATCACCCCTGGGATGCTTATGGCGGCCATGCGCCTTAATATCCCCGCGATTTTTGTCTCAGGCGGGCCCATGGAGGCGGGTGTTGATGGCGACAAGCGCTATGATCTGGTGGACGCCATGGTTATGGCAGCAGATCAGTCGGTCACGGACGAGGAGGTTGCAGTAGTTGAGCGCTGTGCCTGTCCCACCTGCGGCTCCTGCTCCGGGATGTTTACCGCCAATTCGATGAATTGCCTCAATGAGGCCCTTGGTCTGGCCCTGCCGGGCAACGGTACGGTGGTTGCCACCCATGGCAGCCGTACCGGTCTTTTTGTCCGTGCCGCCGAGCGCATTGTGGAGATGGCCCACGCCTGGTATGACCGGGAGGACGCCACCGTCCTGCCCCGGACCATTGCCAGCCGCGCCGCTTTCCTGAATGCCATGACCCTCGATATCGCCATGGGCGGTTCCACCAATACCGTGCTCCATCTGCTGGCCATTGCCCATGAGGCTGAGGCGGATTTCTCTATGACAGATATTGATGCCCTGTCAAGAAAGGTGCCCAATCTGTGCAAGGTGTCTCCGTCGTCCCATTACCATATGGAGGATGTGAACCGGGCTGGTGGCATCATGGGGATTCTTGGAGAACTGGCCCGGGCCGGACTGGTTGACACCTCGGTCTGCCGGGTCGACTCGCCTTCGCTTGCGAAAACGCTTCAGGGCTGGGATATTGCAGGTGGTGCGGCGGGTGAGGCGGCCAGACAGCTCTATCTGAGTTCCCCGGCCTCTGCCGGCCGCAATCTGGTGATGGGATCGCAGACGACCATGTACGCGGAGCCGGATCTTGACCGGGACTTCGGTTGTATCCGGGATGTGGCGCATTGTTACAGCAGGGATGGGGGGCTGGCCGTCCTCTATGGCAATATCGCGGCCAAGGGCTGTATCGTCAAGACTGCCGGGGTTGACCCTTCCATCTTTCAATTCAGCGGCACCGCCAGGGTCTTCTCCTCTCAGGAGGCTGCCTGCGATGCCATTCTGGAGGGGGTGATCACGGCAGGTGATGTGGTGATCATCCGCTATGAAGGGCCAAAGGGGGGGCCGGGGATGCAGGAGATGTTGTATCCCACATCCTATCTCAAATCCGTCCATCTGGGCAAGGAGTGTGCTCTCGTCACAGACGGCCGTTTCTCCGGCGGTACATCAGGGCTCTCCATCGGCCATGTCTCACCCGAGGCAGCGGCTGGCGGGGCGATCGGTCTGGTCGTTGACGGCGATCGTATCGAGATTAATATCCCGCAGCGGAGCATCAATGTCATGCTCTCTGAGCAGGAGTTGGCCGCACGACGAGCGCAGGAAGAGCAGAAGGGAAGTCGGGCCTTTCAGCCGACAGACCGCGTGCGGCATGTATCTACGGCGCTGCGGGCCTATGCCCTGTTTGCAGCCTCGGCGGATAAGGGCGCGGTGCGGGTCTTGCCTGGAGAAGAAAAACCTGCGTGAACGGGCAGGCGCCCCCCTCCCAGCCTCTCCCCGCTGGGGGGGAGGCTGGGAGGTTTTTCTTTCATGCTTCGTTGTTGCCGCGCGCGGAGATGGAGGTTATAAGGAATTCGTGTCTGGCTCACTCCCATTGTTCAGGGTATCGATAAAGGCCGTGCAGAGCGGAGAAAGGGTCTGACCTTTGCGGGTGACCATATAAAAAGGGCGGATCATCTTTACTCCTTCAATGGCGACTTCCACCAGGCTGCCATGGGCGATATCGTTCCTGACGGCCTGGGAGGAGAGGATGGAGACACCGATGGCGGCCTTGATTGACTGCCGTATCGCTTCAGTGCTTCCCATCTCAGCCACCACATTCAGCTGTGTTGATTTACGGCCATGCTGTTCCAGGATTCGGTCCACGGCACGTCGTGTCCCGGAGGAATGATCCCGTATGATAAAGGGTTCTTCGCACAGCTGTTGGAGACTGATCTGTCGCTTTTTGGCCCAGGGGTGATCGGTGGCTACGGCCAGGATCAGTTCATCGCTGAATATCTCCTGCCAGATCAGGCCGTTTTCCCGCCATTGCGCCCCTAAGATTCCCATTTCAAGCTCACCGGAAAGAATTTCACCGGCAATCGTTTTCGATCCGGCGATGCGGAGGGTGATGGTGATATCCGGATAGCGCTTTTTAAAGGCGCCAATCTTTTCCGGCAGGATGTAAGCCCCTGGAATGGTGCCGGCGCCTATGGCCATGCGGCCGGCCATATTTCCCGAATAGTGTCCCAGGGCCTCCAGTGCTTCCTGTTGCAGGCGGAGCATTTTTCTGGCGTATGCATAGAGGATATTACCGGCCTCAGAGACCCTGATTTCCCGGCCAAGTCGATGAATCAAACACTGTCCGGATTCCTGTTCGATGGCGCGGATATGTTCACTGATTGTCGGCTGGGAAAGAAACATGGCCTCGGCGGCCCTGGTAAAACTTTTGAGTTCGATGACCTTGCAATAGATGGCCAGTTTGTGAAGATCCATGGTTTTTCCTCTGGTTTTATCCGAAAGTTTCTGTGACGTGTTGCAATCGCCCCCCTCCCCCCGCTGGGGCGCAGCTATAGCTTTTTACCATCCAGGGATCTTGTCGTATAGGAATTATCTATTTGACCAAGAGGACGGAAGGAGATATTTTCTAAAAATACAGGTTTTTGCTGTCTTGTAAAGGGAAAGGAGTGAGTTCGTTATGAAACAGATAGATTGCAGGGGCTTGAATTGTCCGGAGCCGGTGTTGAGGGCCAAGGCTGCGTTGGAGCAGGGGGCGGCCCCTTTTGAGATCCTTGTAGATAATGAGGCCTCAAAGGACAATGTCTTGCGTTTTGCTCACAGCCGGAACTGCCTGGTGGAATCGACAACGCGTGCGGATGGCTTTTTTTGCCTGAGTTTTTCGGCAGGCAGCAGGAAGGGGGCAGAGGACTCTGCATCCTTTGATAAGGCCGATTACAGCTGTGAGATTCCAGGCGAGCTGCCGGCTGCCTCTCATCTGGTCTATGTGATTAGTTCTGACTGCATGGGGCGGGGCAGCGATGATCTGGGCTGGGCCCTGTTGCAGACCTATATTACTACCATCAAAGAGATTTCACCGCCACCCAGCCGGATTCTTTTTTATAATGGCGGGGTCAAGCTTGTGGCGACCCCGGGCAAGGCCCTGGAGGCCCTGCAGGCCCTGGAAAAGAAGGGGGTGAAGATTTTATCCTGCGGCACCTGCCTGGAGTTTTTCAAACTGGAAAAGAATCTGCAGGTAGGGACAATCACCAATATGTATGAAATTCTCGACAGCATGGCCAGCGCCGACAAGGTCGTCAGTCCTTTTTGAGGACCGATACAGGAGAGCAGAACCGCCGGTTTTGTTTCATCCTGATCATCCTTCATCCATTCCTTCTTTATCAAACCGCATAATCCTGTTGATCTGACAGCCGGACTGTCGGAGGCTGTCAATCAAATCATCCAGCTCATCCCTATCGAGCCGGAGGGTGAGCAGCCGGTGTTCCGGGCTGAAGTCCTGATAGATGGAGATGGCGGTAATTGCAACATCGAATTGTTTGCAAAGCTTGACGACCTGGAAGAGTTCTTTGGAGCTCTGTCCTATCTTCATCTCGACCCGCGCCCCGTTTTTTCCAGCTCCCAGGATCTCTGTCAGCGCTCGAAAGATATCGGATTCGGTGATAATGCCGACCAGGGTCTTGTCTTCAATAACCGGTATGCCGCCGATCTTGTTTCTGCGCATGGCCAGGGCAATATCTTCAAGGGGATCCATAGGGTCTGCGCTGATTGGATTCCGGGTCATGTGTGCCGCAACCTTGCCCTGGGCCGCTATCAATCTGCTGCTTTCATCACCACCGGCAGAGATAGCTTTCTGGATATCTTCCCTGGTAAGGATACCGACCAGGGATGGACCTGCGACAACAGGAAGTCGTCTGATCCGGTTCTGCTGCATCAGCGCTTCTGCTTCGGCAAGGGTCTGGTCGGGGGCAAGAGTAATGACGTCTGTTTTCATCCACAGTTTGACGAACATGGCGTGCTCCATTGTGGTGATGAGTTGGCATGGCAGGAGGGAGGGACGAGTCTTCCATACGGAATGGAGTCCTGATGCTACTCCTTGCAAAGAGAAATTACCAGAAATGATTGCTCTCTCGATTAGAGAGGGAGGGGGATGATCTCTTGCAGGTCTTCGCTCAGGACAAATTTCCTGGCTGACAGGGTATTTTCCAGAATATGTATCACATTGCCGATACGAAGCAGGGTGCCGGCATAGATATGGCCGTGGACCGTGATGGTTTGGCTTCTGAGTTGTTTGCTCAGTTCTTCAGGCGTATCTCCCCTTTTGTGTGTTGCCAGATTCAACGTGTTCAGCTCACTGTGCATCTCTTCCAGTTCCTCGGTCATGGATTGGTGGAAGGGAAGCTGGTTGTTCTGTCCGTGCAGATGCAGGCATTGCTCCAGTTCGTCTTTCTTGTCCACGATCTCCTGTTGCAGGGCCTCGTATCTGAGATACTGTTTTCCATCCGTTCCTGCTGCAATCAGGGCGGGAGCCGCATGCTCTGATCCCACCTGGCCCAGGCTGAGATTGCCTCCTGCCATGGTGATGCCGCCAATGACCTTACTCTCCTCCTGGCAATGGATATCAGCTCCGGCAAAGACTCGACTGTAATAGGCCTGCCTGCGGATAATGATGGTACCTCCAGCGTTGATGCTGGCCTGCTCGACAAAGGGGATGTCAACATCACCCGTGACCCGCATGATGGTCTGTTTGCCATGGACCCCTTCATGCACCAGGACATTCCCCTGAGAAATGACGGTCCCCGACCTGATCCCGCCGCCAATTTTCAGGTCCCCATGGGCGTTCACCTGAAATCCAGGCAGAATCGATCCTCCGATATCCACCGCATCCTTGGCCTCGATATTGCCGGTGCTGAAATTAATATCGCCCGGGATGGTCAATTTGGAACTGACCTTGATCGTGTTCTGCACCACCGAGAGGATCCCTTGTTTCATGGCGCGGACCTCGCCACTTTCCTCGTCAAAGCCGGCATTATCGATCACGCTGACCTTGATATCCTGTCCCGGCTGTTGCGGAATGGGATGTCCCAGAACGTTGGTGCCTGCTGTTCCACTGGTGGCTGGAACCTTGGTGGCGATGAGCTCCCCCTTGCGTACACTGATAAACATCCTCCGTTCATGGAAATCAATCTTGCCGTTTCCCATGAGTTTTCCGGGGATGGAGCCGATCTCTACCTCAAAACGGAGATGGGCGTCAAGGCCGTCTATGGGGTGTGAACCTTTGGCGATCAAAGCGCCGGTGATAATTTTCTGCTCTTTTTGGCACTGCTCCAGGCAAGCCAGCAGGAGTTCCCGGTTCAGTCCAGAACGAACGCCTTCCAGTGTGAGGAGCTCTACCAGTTCCTCACACTGGAGTGGAGCCGCCCCGGGTATGCTGGGATAAAGGGTCAGGCGGGCTTCCATCTGGTCAGTACTGACGGTGACCAAGGGCGTGATCGAGATGGTTACTGTCTCTTCGTTGCCGGTCCGATTTTTTTTAACCTGAGGGTAGCCGGTCGCAGTCGCTAGCAGGGAATCTCCTGTGGCAGACATCTGGGTATGGAGGCCGGGGAGCAAGAGCGTTGGTTTGGCTGGTGAGACCATCGGCTCGAGCGTGGGACCGGTGACTGGTATGTTGTTGTCGTTGGTGGCAAGGGTAAGGGTGGCAAGGATCTGCCCGGTCTTGACCAGTTC
>DCUN01000172.1:5608-34641 GCA_002327225.1 Desulfobulbaceae bacterium UBA2213 | reverse complement strand
ATGGGCATCGTCTCCTTCATTGATGCCTTCCTGATGACCGGCGCAGCCGTTGTTTTCATGGCCTACATCCATCCCGGTCTCACCTTCCTGGCCCTGGCGCCCATGCCGGTCCTGGCCATCCTGACCGGATTGCTCTCGGCCATGCTTCATAAACGCTATAACCGGGTCCAGGAGCAGTTCTCCGATCTCACCGAGTTTGCCCGTTCCACCCTTGTGGCCATCCGGCTGATTAAGGCCTATACCCAGGAGGAGCGCCAGACCGAGCAGTTCGACCGGATGGGGAAAGAGTTTGTGCACAACAATATCCGCCTGGCCCTGGTCCAGGGAGTCCTCACGCCTTTTTCCACCTTGATCGCCAGTACCAGCCTGTTGCTGGTCCTCTACTTCGGGGGACGGCTGACCATTGCCGGCTCCATTTCCATTGGCGACTTTGTGGCCTTCATGACCTACCTGGGGCTGTTGACCTGGCCGATGATGGCCATGGGCTGGGTGGCCAACCTCTTTCAGCGCGGGATCACCTCGCTGCACCGTATCAGCAGGGTGATGGAAGAGGAGCCGCTGTTGCGCGAACCCGCAAGCCCCTTAGCGCTGCCGGCCGTCACCAGTCTGTCCGTCCGTCATCTCTCTTTCAGCTACGCCGGCCGGAATACCATGGCCCTCCACGACCTGAGTCTCGATATCGCCCCAGGCCTGCTGGGAATCGTCGGTCGTACCGGCTCCGGCAAGTCGGCGCTGTGCCAGCTTCTGGCCCGTTTGTATCCGGTGCCGGACGACAGGTTGTTCCTGGCCGGGATCGATTATAATAGCCTACCCCTGGCGGGACTGCGGGCCAAGATCGCCTATGTGCCCCAGGAGACTATCCTCTTCTCCGATACCATCCGCAACAACATCGCTTTCGGCCGTCCTGATGCAAGTGATGCCGAGATCGTGCAGGCGGCCCAGGCGGCGGGAATCCATAAAGAGATTGAGGCCTTTCAAGATGGTTATCAGTCACGGGTGGGGGAGAAAGGGCTGCTCCTCTCCGGCGGCCAGCGCCAGCGCCTCGCCCTGGCCCGGGCCCTGCTGCTGGACCGCCCCATCGTCATCATCGACGACGGACTCTCCGCCGTCGATACCGATACTGAGCATCAGATCATCGAGAATTTCGGCAGCTGGCTGCCGGGCCGGATCTGCATCCTGGTCTCGCACCGGGTTGCCCCGCTGCTTTCGGCCGACCGGATCATCGTCATGGAGAAGGGGAGCATCGCGGCCCAGGGCACCCACCTGCAATTATTGGAAAGCAGCCCCTTCTATCGCACCATTTATCAGCACCAGACCACGGCCGGGGAGGCGGCAGCCTGATGGAGCACGGTTTTGGTTATTTCGAAGAAGATCGACTCAAGAAGGCCAGCGACCTCCGGCTCTGGCAACGGATCGCCCGGTATGTCCTGCCGTACTGGAAGTCGGTCTCTCTGGCGATTGTCCTGTCGCTGGCCATCACCGGCTGCAGCCTGGCCCTGCCTTACCTGATGCGGCTGGCGGTGGACGGTTTTATCACCAATCAGCAGCCAGCTCTGGGGGAACGGTTGAGCGGGGTGGCCGGACTGGCCGGCTCCTTCTTCCTTCTCATGGTGGCAGGCTTTGTGGCCAACTTTCTGCAGGTGGTGGTGCTGGAGTGGGCCGGGCAGCGGATCATGCACGCCCTGCGCCAGGATCTTTTCCGCCACCTGATTGGCCTTGCCAACCCTTTCTTTAACCGCAACCCGGTGGGCAAGCTGGTTACCCGGCTGACCAACGATATCCAGAACATGTACGAGATGTTCACCTCGGTAATCGTTTCCCTTTTCAACGACCTGGCGCGGCTGGTGGGGATCCTCGTCATCCTGCTGCTGATGAACTGGCGGCTGGCCCTGATGATGCTGGTACTGGTGCCGTTGATCCTTTTTAACACCGTCCTCTTCAGCCGCCTGGCCCGTCTTGCCTTCCGCGATATCCGCACCCAACTGGCCCGGCTCAACTCGTTTCTGCAGGAGGCCATCGGAGGTATCAGCATCATCCAGCTCTTCTCCCGGGAAGAGTATACCCGCGCCCGATTTGAGGATTTGAACGAAGCCTACATGGAACGGAGCCTTTATCAGATCAAGATCTTCGGCATCTTCATGCCCCTCCTCGAGGTCTTGAGCTCTCTGGCGATTGCGCTGATCATCTGGTACGGCGGCGGCCAGATTATTCGGAACCAGATGACCATCGGCATGCTGGTCGCCTTTCTCGCCTATATGCGCTTATTCTTTCAGCCCTTGCGTGAACTTTCCCAGAAGTATTCGGTGGTGCAGTCGGCCCTGGCCTCGGCCGAGCGGATCTTCCAGCTTTTAGACACCGAAAACAGTCTGACTATCTCCGAAAATCCGGTTCGACCGGCACAGGTGCGCGGTGCAATCGAATTTGACGGGGTGACTTTCGGCTACAGCCTGGAGAGGCCGGTGCTGCGCGATCTGACCTTTAAGGTTGCGCCGGGCGAAACCCTGGCCATTGTCGGGGCCACCGGCGCCGGAAAAACCACCATCATCAGCCTGCTGGAAAGGTTCTACGACCCCGACCGCGGCGTAGTGAAACTGGACGGGATTGACCTTCGTGATCTCGATCCCCTCTTTTTGCGCGGCCAGATTGGTCTGGTTATGCAGGAGGTGTATCTTTTCCCGGCCTCGGTTCGGGAGAATATCGTTCTCGGCCTCCAGTTGAGTGAGGCACGATTAAACGAGGTCATCGCCACCGCCCAGCTCACCGCCCTGATCGCAGGACTGCCGGAGGGGCTCGAAACCCGCATCGGCGGGACGGGCCTCGATTTTTCCGCCGGCCAGCGCCAGCTCCTGGCCCTGGCCCGGGTGCTGGCCCGCGACCCGCGTATCCTGGTTCTCGACGAGGCCACCGCTTCCATTGACACCGAAACGGAGATGCTCATCGAGAAGGCCATGGCCGCCACCCTGGCCAACCGGAC
This sequence comes from Desulfobulbaceae bacterium UBA2213, assembly GCA_002327225.1. Lineage (GTDB taxonomy): Bacteria > Desulfobacterota > Desulfobulbia > Desulfobulbales > Desulfocapsaceae > UBA2270. The sequence goes on along the minus strand of DCUN01000172.1, from coordinate 31,667 downwards.
CAGTGTGGTCATAGCCCACCGGCTCTCCACCATCCGCAGGGCCGACCGCATCCTGGTCATGGATCACGGCCGTCTGGTCGAGGAAGGAAACCACGAGGAGTTGATGGCGCGTCCCGGCATCTATCAACGCCTGCAGATCCTGCAAAGCAACATCGCCAGCGCCCGGACGACCTGAGCCCTGCCGGTCGGGAAGTTCCCTTGCCGTTCCGGCAGGGACATTTTCCACATTTTTTAAAAAGAGAGGGGACGTCCCTGGTCAAACCATGAGCTCCTGGGATTCCGGGAATTCGCGGGAATTCGTCCCTGGAATTCCGTCCCTGGAATTCCTGACGAGAGAGCTGGGAACGCTCCTTTTGCTATCAATTTACCCACAGATTCTGCTGGGGAACCGAAAATTTAAGCCGAGCACTCAGACCTTGAATTTGTTCACCAGATTTTCGAGCTGCACGGCCAGCTCAGCCAGGCCTTGTGCGCTTAACTGCACCTGGCTACTGCCTTCTCCCACCTGAGTCGATTGCTGGTTGATGCCGGCAATATCACGTGTGATATCAGCAATGACCACTGTGCTCTGGGCCACATTTTCATTAACCTCGGCAATGCCTTGCGAGGCCTGCGAGATGTTATTGGCGATCTCCGTCGATGCCGTCGACTGTTCTTCAACCGCTGTTGCGATACCATTGATTACATTATGAATTTCAGAAATTACGGCCGAAATTTTTTCGATATCGGCAACCGTTGTCGAGGTCGTAGACTGCATCTCGCTGATCTGATTTTTTATATCTACCGTCGCCGCTGCCGTCTGGCGGGCCAGTTCCTTGATCTCATTGGCCACCACCGCAAAACCTTTGCCCGCTTCCCCAGCCCTGGCCGCCTCAATGGTGGCATTTAAGGCCAGCAGATTGGTCTGCTCCGATATTTCAGTGATAGTCTCGGTCACTTTACCGATTTTTATGGCTGACTCACCCAAAGCCGTCATTTTCTCGGAAGTGAGCCGGGATTGGCTGACCGCCTCTTCCGAGATGGCCCGGGCTTTTTCGGCATTCTGGGCAATCTCATTAATAGTCGAGGTCATCTCTTCGGAAGCCGAGGCCACCATATTAACATTACACGATGACTGCTCCATCGCTGCCGCTACTGACTGGACATTGGTGCTCATCTCTTCGGTGGCCGCCGCTACCGCACTTGATTTATCAGCCGTATCACGGGCCGACGACGATATCTGTTTGGATACTGCTGCCAGAGCATGCGACGCCGTAGTGAGTTCAGTGACGCCCCTGATAATATCCATGATGGTAATACGCAGATTCTCGGTCATTGTTTTAAATGAAGAGGCCAGCTGGCCAATTTCGTCAGTGGATGAACTGACAATCTGGACATCAAGCTCTCCATCAGCTACCTGGGCGCTCTGCTTGACCAGGACGGAGGTCGGAACCGTTATTGAACGGGCAATGAAAAAAGCCAACAAGATGGCCAAGGCCATCAAGATAACAAGAGCCATGCCTATCCACAGCATAATCTTGTGCATCTGGCTATCAACATCATCGATATAAACCCCGGTACCGATGATCCAGCCCCAGGATGGATATAATTCCACATAAGATATTTTCGGCACCGGTTTGCTGTCGCCTGGCTTCGCCCAGGCATATTCGACAAAGCCCTTACCCTTGCTCTTACTTATTTGGACCATCTCTCGAAACAGAAACTTACCGTTAGGATCCTTATTGTCAGTCAAGTCCTGGCCGTTTAACTGCGGTTTTGTCGGATGCATGATCATCCTCGGAGTCAGGTCGTTGATCCAGAGATAATCCTTTTCATTGTATCGAAGAGCAGCAATCTGGGCGGCGGCCTGTTTCTGGGCCTCCTCTTTGGAGAGTGTGCCGGCCTTAACCTGTGTTTCGTATGATGCCACCACACTGATGGCCACTTGGACCAGATTGCTGACGGTGGCCTGTTTTTCCTTCATGATCAGTTCACGAATAAATGGTACCAGTCCCAACATCGTAGCCAGTACCAGCACCAGCAAGGTCAGAAAGGACAAACTCATGATTTTTGAAAAAATACTCCAGTCTTTAAAAGCCTTGATCATCACATATTCTCCTGTACGTTGAGGGGAGGTAAAAAGGGTAAAAATTAAACTCTCGCAAATAATGCCTATTTATTTCATTTATGCCTTGTTGGTATCTGGTAGACGCCACTCCAAGAAACAGCCGGAAAAGATTGGCTGTTTCTTGGAAACGGCATAAGGTGCCGTAAAGGATTTGAGCAAATAAGGCCTACTTATTTCATTTATGGCCTTGTGGGTATCTGCCAGAGCCACTCAAAGAAACAGCCGGTAGAGATTGGCTGTTTCTTTGAAGCGGCATAAGGAGTTGTAACCGCAACAGCCAGAAAAACGTTGGCTGTTGCGGTTACATCTCCTAAAAAATAAGTTCATCAAAAGTAACAATGGAGGGAAACTCAGGGGAGTAGTGCACCGGCAGGCGTGAGCTGGGCCGGGCCACATAGATGAGGAAGCCCATCTCGTATTCCCGGGCCGAGCGCAGGACCTTGGCGGTGTCGTCGGCCAGCAGGGTGCGTTTGCGGTCATATTTCAGCATTCCTTCCAGTTTGTCCCAGAAGGCCGGGTGCTCCTTGGCCTCGCCCACCTCTTCGGCGCAGACAATCCGGTCAAACCAGGGACCGATTGCGGTCTTGCGCAGCTTGATCTCCAGGGTTTTGGAGTGGGCATTGGTGACCAGATGGATCTTTTTGCCGCTCTTGCGGATGAATTGCAGGAAGTCGAGGACGAAGGGGTGGACCTGGATCAGGTGATCCACCTTACATTTCAGCTCCGGGATATCGAGTCCGAGTTGTTCCGACCAGTAGTCAAGATCCGTCCATTGCAGGGTGGACTCCACCGCTTGATACCGCTTCAGCAGCTCCTTCCGGGCCTGTTCAGGGGGCATCCGGTTCTCTTCCCCAAAGATCCTGGGGACATATTCTTCCCAGAAATAATCGTCAAAGTATTTGTCGAGGAGGGTTCCGTCCATATCGAGCAGGACGGTGTCGATCTGTCCCCAGGAAAAATCAGGGTGGATCTGGATGGTGGTCGGCATCAGGAGTGCTCCATGGGTGTGGGGACGAGTTGCCGGAGATCGGCCAGGGTCTTGCGGATGGCAGCAAACAGGCTTTCCGGGGAGGTGAACTGGAGTGGCACCATGAGCCTGCCGTCAGGGGTGAGCACAGGGCCGGAACGCTCCGGTGTCGAGCGGGTCTGGAGAGGGGGCTTCACATTGCTGCGCTTACCTGACGAAAACGCGATCTGAGGGGCTGCCGTTTTTCTGTTTTTACTCCGGCCTGCCTCGAGATATTGGAGCAGCAGGGCCGGGTCAACGGGGGTGGCCTTGAGAAAGGAGAAGACCAGATTATCCTTACCCTTTTCCAGCTTGCTGATCCTGAGTCCGGCCAGCTCTTTTTTCAGGCTGACCACCTGCAGGAGATTGAGGGTCTCGGCGGGCAGGGTGCCGTAGCGGTCAACCAGCTCGTCCTGCAGATCGGCGTGCTGGGCATCGTCGGCCGTTGCCAGGGAGGAGATCCTCCGGTAGGCGATATAGCGCTGGCTCACATCAGGGATGTAGGACTCGGGGATGTAGGCGGAGATCTGGAGGTTGATCTCGGGGTCCAGTTCTTCGCCCGCCTCGGGGGTCCCGCCGCCGCCCTGCACAGCCCTGGCCTTGAGGTCGGCTACTGTTTTTTGCAGCAGGTCAAGATAGAGTTCATAGCCGATGGCGGCGATATGGCCGCTCTGGGAGACGCCGAGCAGGTTGCCGCCGCCCCGGATCTGCAGGTCGCTCATGGCCAGCTTGAACCCCCCACCCAGCTCATTGCAGTCTATAAGAGCCCGCAGACGATCTTTGGAGTCGCGGCTGAGATCATCCAGTGATGGCACCAGCAGATAGGCATAGGATTGGCTGCTCGACCTGCCGACCCGGCCGCGCAGCTGGTAGATCTCGGCCAGTCCCAGGGTGTCGGCCCGGTTGATGATAATGGTGTTGGCAGAGGGGATGTCAAGGCCTGATTCAATGATGGTGGTGCAGATCAGCACATCGATCTTGCCGCCGACAAAGTCCACCATGATAGCCTCAAGATCCTTGCCGGCCATCTGGCCGTGGGCGACCGCGATACGGGCCTCGGGCGCCAGCTCCTGAACCGTAGCGGCCATGCGGTGGATCGATTTTACCCGGTTGTGGACGAAAAAGACCTGACCCTTACGGAGCAGCTCCTTGCTTACTGCCTCTTTGATGACCAGCTCATCGTAGCGGGCGACAAAGGTTTTGACCGGCCTGCGGTGTTCCGGTGGGCTGGAGATGACGGAGAGATCCCGGATTCCCAAGAGTGACATCTCGAGTGTCCGGGGAATGGGGGTGGCGGTCAGGGTGAGGATATCCACTTCGGCCTTGATCTGTTTGATCTTCTCCTTGTGGCTGACCCCGAAGCGGTGCTCTTCATCGACGATAAGCAGCCCCAGATTGCTGTAGATGACATCTTTTGAGAGCAGGCGATGGGTGCCGATGATGATATCAATCTTTCCCGCGGCCAGATCCTTGATGATCCGTTTCTGGTCGCTACTGCTGCGAAAGCGGTTGATGCAGTCGATGGCCACCGGAAATCCTGCCATCCGCTCCCTGAAGGTCTTGGCATGCTGTTCGGCGAGCACTGTGGTCGGCACCAAGATGGCCACCTGACAGCCATCCTCCACCACCTTGAAGGCGGCCCGCACCGCCACCTCTGTTTTGCCGTAGCCCACGTCGCCGCAGACCAGCCGGTCCATGGGCTGATCCGAGGTGAGATCGTCAATGGTCTCGGTGATGGCCTTGTCCTGACCGCTGGTTTCATCAAAGGGGAAAGACTCTTCCAGCTCGTGAAACAGTTCGCCAGGCGGGGAGAAGCATCTTCCCTGGCGCATTTCACGCTGGGCATAGATCTTCAGGAGTTCCTGGGCAACCTTCCACACCTCTTCCTTGACCTTGGACTTGGCGCTCTGCCAGGACTGGGTGCCAAGTCTGTCAATCCTGGGCTCACGATCAGAGAGGCCTTCATAGCGGCTGATCAGATTGAGCCGGTCGACCGGCAGATAGAGCCGGTCGCCTCCTTTATACTCAATGAGCATGAAGTCGTTCTTGATCCCCTGGATTTCGATAGTGGTGAGCCCGTGGTAGATGCCAAGGCCATGGTCACGGTGGACCACGACATCTGAGATTTTGAGTTCAGCGAAACGAACGGGATCGCCTGTTTTTTGTCCGCCGGTTTTCCTGCTGCCCTTGCTCCCCAAGCGCATCTCGCCGAAGAGTTCACTCTCAGAGAGCAGGTGTACCTTGTCTTCGACCAGGGTGAAGCCGGCGTTCAAGGGGTGATCACAGATGAGCAGGCTGCCGGGCGGGTGGCTTGAGAGTGCCGGCAGACTGAGCGGGGCCGTCACAAACTCAAGGGTGTGCTGGTATTTTTCCAGGAGTTCAGCCAGGGTCCGGGCGTGACGATGCGAGCGGCAGCAGAGAATTACCTGCTCACCCTGCTCCTGCCAGAGCCGGATCTGGTCATTCAGAGGTGCCAGCAGGCCGCGTTGTTTCCTCTGGATCTCGATGTCCTGTTTGAGCAGTTGATGGTTGGTCGTGGTCAGGGTAATGAGCTCTTCGCCCTGACGGCTGAAGTCGGAGAAGAAGAGTTGAGCAAAGCTGGACATGGCCTCGAACAGCTGTTCGGGATCGAGGAAGAGCTCGGCCGGCGGCAGGGCAGGGGCCATTTTTCGGCGGGCAGAGGCGAAGTTTGCCAGAATACGCTCCTGGACGAGGGCCGTAGACTTCCTGCATGCCTCAGGGTCGATGAAGATGAGCCGGGTATCAGCAGGAAGAAAGTCGAAAACGGTAGCGGTCGGCTGTTGAAAATCCTGGTAGAAAAGGGGCAGGAAGAACTCTATGCCGGAAAAACGATGTTGCTGCTCTATCTGTTCAACAAGCTGGGCAGTCTGTTCATTGTCCCATTGCTGTTGAGTTGCCCTCTCGCCAAGGTGCTGCAGAACTTTGGCGCCTGCGTCGACAGATGAGCTGGAAAAGAGGATGTCGCTTACCGGCAGCAGGATGGCCTCTGTCAGATCCTGCTGAGACCGTTGGCTGATGGGATCAAAGGCACGCAGGGATTCGACCGTATCGCCGAAAAAATCAAGCCGTATGGGGCCGTCATGGAGGGTTCTGCCGGTGGTCGATCCGGTGAAAGGCGGGGGGTAGATGTCAATGATGCCGCCACGCACCGAGAAATCCCCCACAGCCTGCACCAGGGACACCTGTTCATACCCTGAGTGGACCAGGGTGGAGATCAGTTCGTCCTGAGCGTAGTCTTCGCCTGCCATGATCAGTTCCGCCGATCTGGTCAGCAGCTCTTTGGGCATGACCCGCCGCATCATGGTTTCGGCTGAGACGATCAGGACAAATCGGTTGTCTGGTTCCAGTAAGTGGTAAAGGGTGGAGATCCGGGCCGCAATAGTGGGTCGATCCGGTGACAGTGGGGTGTAGGGAGGAATCTCATAGCCGGGATAGGTAAGAACCTGTATGTCGCTGAACAGGTGCAGATCTTCTTCGAGGACAGCAAGCTGATGATCGTCAGGTACGATACAGCAGCAATTCCCGGTAGTGGCGAGTATATTGACAAGTAAGGCCGGGCTGCTGCCGCGCAGGCCGGTAACGGTGAGTCGGTTAGTACCCTGGAGGGCACGATTCAGTTGGTCGGTAATTGGAGTCGGCATCTTGTGACGGAATAAAAAAAAGTGCCGGCTGCACACGTGCAGCCGGCAAAAGAATAAGAAATGATGGGTGGAAAGAAGAAGAGGGTTCTTAAAATCCTCCGCCAATGGAGAAGTCCCACACAGATGTGTCTTCATCCTCTTTCGGATCCAGATTATATCCCCAGACCAGGCGGAGGGGCCCCATTGGTGAGAGCCAGCGCAACTCAAGCCCTGTGGCCTTGTTGTAGTCCTCTATCGTCCAGTCCACATCCTCGGCCATGTTTTTGCCGATGTCAAAGAAGACGACACCATTGAGTCCGGCCTCTTTGGCGAGCGGGAAGATGTATTCAAAGTTACCGTACCACATCTTGTCCCCGCCGATGCGGACACTATTCACCATGGGGCTGGCCATGCCATATTCAAAACCACGAATCGAGTTCATGCCGCCCAGATAGAAGCGCTCATAGACTGGAAGTCTGTTGGTCTTGTTTTCCCAGATCTGACCGGCAGAGCCTTTCAGATGAAAGACGGTCTCCCAGGGCAGGGGGAAGAACCAGCCTGAGGATGCCTCGAGCTTGGTGAACTCGGCGTCTCCTGCAAAGGGGCCGCCGGCATATTTTACACTGACCTGATTCTGTGAGCCTTTGCTGGGCGAGGTGATCCGGTCTCTGCTATCGCGCACCAGGGCGAGCTTGACCGCACTGGTGATATTGATGTTCAGGGATTGGAGGATTATGGGGTCGACAAGCGCCAAGGCAGACAGGTCGGAGAGCTCGGTATCTTCATAGCTGTAGGCGCCGAAGGCCTTCCATTTTTCCCAGACAGGGTAGCCCAGGCGGAGCGCTCCGCCTGTGGAATCCTTGTCGTAATCATCATATTCGCGGGTCATGTTATAGAGATCAGCGCCCCAGGACAGTTGTGAATCACGAAGGCGGGGATCAGTGTAACTGAGATTAAACTGGGTACTGTTGGCGCTGACATTTCCGGAGAGTGAGACCCGATCGCCTCGACCCAGAAAGTTGTTCTCGGCAACCTCAGCCATGAACATCAGGCTGTCAACAGAGCTGTAGCCCATGCCCACGGAGAACTGTCCGGTGTTTTTCTCCTTCACATCGACGACCACATTCATCTTGGCGGGATCAAGAGACGGTTCCGGATTGATATTCACCTCTTCAAAGAATTCCAGGCGCTGGAGTTGCTCACTGCTGGTACGCAGGGCCTTTGAATCAAAAACTCCACCTTCCTGGACCTCTATTTCGCGGCGGATGACATTGTCGCGGGTACGGGTATTGCCGGTGATGGTGATCCGGTTGATATAAACCAGTTCTCCCTTGTCGATATCGATCACGATATCAACCCGTTCGCCGGTCACTGATTTATCCAGGTTGGGCCGGACGTCGGCAAAGGCGTAGCCGCGCTCTGCGTAATAATCGCTTATTTTGAGAACATCCTCGCGTAAGACCTTTCTGTTGATGAACTTTTCGTTCTGCACAGTGAGAAGATCGCGCAACTCCTGTTTGTCACTAATCAGGTCGCCTTTGATGTTGATGGTCCCGACCTTGTAGCGCGGGCCCTCTTCGACATTAAAGGTGATATAGAGCCACTCGCCCTCCTGTCTGACCACGGGATCGCTGACCTTGACTTCCAGGAACCCCTGATTGTTGTAGAAAGAGCCGATCGCGGCGGCATCCTGGTTTAACTGTTCAGCCTTCATCAGACCGGACTCAGTGATCCAGGAGAGAAATCCTTTTTCTGAGGTTTTGATGACATCAGCGAGTTCTTTGCTGTCAAAGCTGTTATTGCCGACAAAGGCGATCTCTTTGATATAGATCTTTGCCCCTTCTTCAATGGTGTATTTTACCACCGCCTGGTCTTTGTCAGGGTAGCTGATCTGGGTTGTTACCTTGGTGTCATAGTAGCCTTTGGATTTATACAGGGCCTTGATGGCCTCACCGCTCTTGTTAATGGTAGCGGGGTTGACGATGGTGTTGGTGGTGACGTTGGCCGCCTCTTTCACCTCGGTCTCATCGAGCTCATCAATGCCTGAAAATTCAACTGTTTTGATCAGAGGTTTTTCGGTGATCTGGAAGATGATATTCTTACCGTCTCCACTCTCTTCAACCTTGACGTTGACATTGTCAAAATAACCCATGGCGAAAATGGCCTTGAGGTCATTCCGTAAGGCCGCTGGAGAATAGAGATCTCCAACCTTGCTCTGGATCTTGCGGGCGATTGCCCCTGAATCAATGCGTTTGTTCCCCTCCGGCCCGATTGAGGCGATGACCTGCTGCCGATGGGTGAAACGGATTATCTCTTTGCTTATCTCCTCCATGATCGAGGATAAATTTTTCAGGGACTCACCGTGGCGGTAATAGGACTTTGGCGCGGATCCTTCAAGCAGGTCATAGACCTTGTAGTCAATACTGACCTGGTCGCCAATAGCAGTTACGCTGCCAACGGCCACATAGTCCTGGCCCGTCTTCTGAGAAAGTGCCTGCAGCTCTTGGGTTGCAGGAGGCCAGGCACCGGAATAATTGAGCATCTGTACGGCCTGGCCGCGTTCAAGCATGGTAAAGCCATGGGTGGTCAGGGCTGCGGCCAGGGCCTTATCAGCCTGGCTTGTCAGGGCGGCTGCATTACCGGCACTGTTGATCTTGGCTGGCAGAAAGGTGGTGTTCTGTTCAACGGCAGCGGCCGGGGAGGCCGCAAGACCACACAGTACGAAATGCAGAAGAAGCAGGGACAGTCTTGCGATGGCAGAAAAGGATGGACGGGCCGGAGATACAGATCTTCGTGGGCAATTCATAAGAGTGGTCCTTTTTGAAAAACAGGATGCTTGAGGATATGAGAAAATAAAATGGTTATTTTAGGATTAATTTTTTTCTTTCTTGTAAGACGTATTGCACCTAAACGATGGACATCTTGGAAAAGAATCAAAGTATTATGCCATGTTTAATTTTTTTTGCAAAGAGGGCAAATGGTTCTATCGGGAAAAAATGATTTTATCAGCGGTTTTTGAGAAGCTCATTCACTTTATCATGGATAATAATGGCCAGTTCCTGTTTGTCTTTGTTGCTGTAGCCGGTGACGACCACCGGGGCACCAATTTTGATCGTGATGGTACCAGGACGGGCAAAGAGGGTTCCTTTCGGCAGAACAGAATATGAACCGATAAAGGCGACGGGGACGATAGGGACTCCTGCCTTGATGGCCAGGAGCATGGCCCCGCCCTTGAAGGACTGAAGTATGCCGTTGGCTGATCTGGTTCCTTCGGGAAAGATAAGGACAGAGGTGCCGCCTTGTATCCGCTCTGCGGCCTGTTGAAGGCTCTTTAGGGCCTCTCTGCCATGACTGCGATTAATGGCGATGGCCCCGGCATTGCTCATGGCGCGACCAAGAAAAGGGGTCTTGAACAGTTCCGCTTTGGCCAGCCAGCGGAAGCTGAAGGGGAAGTAGCCCTGGAAACTGAAGATGTCAAACTGGCTGAGGTGATTGGCGCAGTAGATATATCCGCTCTGTGGCTGGATTTTTTCAGCCCCTTCGATGCGCACCCGTACGCCGGCGATGAGGCAAAAGAGTCTGGCCCATTGCCGGGGATAGCGTTGCAGCTTGTCTTCAGGAAGATGCAGGAGAAAGATGGCGATGGTCATGGCCAGACTGTAGTACATGGTCACAAAAGGAGCAAGAAGCAGGAGGCTTCCGCCACGGATGAACGTTGCGGCTGTCATGGCTCGGGGACGTCGCAGAGATCTGCAAAGGGGCTGATGGAGTCCTGGTGGATGTTGTTCAGCAGCGCTTGCGGCGCCTGCTGAAACTCGGTGTCCATGGCAGTTGCCTGGATCATGGACTCGCTGAAGGTGGAGATGAGATTCTGATGGCTCCAGCGGGTCAGGTAGTAGATCACCAGGGCCGGAAGCTTGGTGTAGATGGTCTCTTCGGGCATTGGATCTTGGAAGCTTGAGCTGCGCAGTTTGCTCGATGACAGGGTCTGGGTCTTGTAGAAACTTTCAAGGAACATCAATTCTGCCGGCAGGCTTGCCTTCAGACCAATTTTTGAGAAAACTTTAAGGAGGATCTCCATGGTCTTTTTGCCAATCGTGGCCACAGGATAAGGGACATAGATTTCGCGTGGTGTCCTGACCTCCAGGTATGACTTGATGGTGAGAATCAGGTTTGCAAGTTCCACCGGCTCTTTGTCGACAAAATGATAGGTCTCACCGGAAAACTCCTGGCGGTTCAAGAGGACATGGTGGACGAAATAGGGCAGCTTGTCGGCATTGGAGTAGGAGTGCAGTACTTTTTTTTTGGTAAAAAGAACCGGCATGGCTTGGTCAGCAATGGAAAAAAAAAGGCGATGGAACCCCTGGATCTTATGGTCATGTTCACCGTACACGACAGCCAGGCGGATAGCGGTGTAGTCGAGTCCGACATTCTGGTGCATGTGTCGCAGGGTCTGTTCGGCCATCAGCTTCGATTTTGCATAGTTGTTCAGCTGGGCGGTGAGGGGCAGGTGCTCTTCCTCTTTGATCTCCTCACCGTATGGCAGGATGGCGGCCGAGCTGATATGGATATAGGGGATGCCCAGGGCTGCCGCGGCACGAGCGAGGTTCAGGGTGCCAAGATAGTTGACCTCAAAGGCGAGTTGAGAGTCGGAGCCAATGTTGGCGATAGCGGTATTGATAACAAAATCAGGGCGGACCCGTTTGAGGTAGTCGCGGATGTCGCCGGCGTTTCTGATGGAGAGTTTTTTGCTGCTCGGGGCCCGGAGCTCAATGGAATCGGTAGTTTTGGTTTTGAAATAGTGGGCGAGGGTACCACCGATAAGACCGGAGCCGCCGATGAGAACACCGAGCATTTTGTTAGGGGGCGAATATGTTTGCACGACAGTTGACTCCAGAATCCCTGCACAGGTCTTGATTATGGGAACCTCAAAAGAAAATTTTTGACATATTTTCGATGAGTGGGCCGAATTGACCGTTCCATTGAACGAAAATCCTGTCTTTTCAAGTTCCTCTTATGATAAATCGATTTTACGCTATCATGAATTTACAGAAAAAACATCTTTTTTGAACTGTTTCCAGCCCTCGTTTTTTCAGCCAGGAGTGAAGCTGCTTGTCATCTTGTCTTGACAAGATGGAGTCGGGCTCGATAAAAAGAGAGAAGGGTTCCACTTACTCATTGAACAGAAGGAGGTTCCTCTTGCCTTTTTGTATGTTATCTCTGGCCTTGTTTCCCTTATGAATTTCTGGAAAGAATGGGCCGATGGCTGTGTGGAGATGATCTTCCCCAGCCGCTGTTCTTGCTGCCGGCTTGGTCTTCCCCGCAAGGGACAGGTGATCTGCTCCGACTGCCTCTCAACGATCCATTATCTGCAATCTCCACTCTGTTCCTGCTGTGGTCGGGGGCTTCCTGACAGCAGTGGTGGTGATCATCTCTGCGGTTTTTGTCTGCGCCAGCCACCCGTGTATGCCAGGGCGCGGGCAGTCGTCCGTTATGAGGAGCCGGTCAGTCACCTGCTTCATCTTCTGAAATATGCCGCGGATAGCTCAACCCTGCCCGCCCTGGCGCACGTTATTGAACCGTTTGCTTACGACCTTGCTCAAGAGTTTCGGCCGGCAGTTGATCGTATTATTCCGGTTCCGCTCTTTCCCCGCCGTTTGAAAAAACGAGGTCTCAATCAATCACTGTTGCTGGCCAGGATTTTTTTCCCGCAGGCTGGGGCTGCACTTCTGGTGGATGCGATGATCCGGACGCGCGACACACCGCCGCAGACTACACTCGATGGCGCCGCCCGAAGAAAGAACCTGAGGGCCGCCTTTGCGGTCAGGTATCCGGATGCCGTCTATGGACGGCGGATCTTTCTGGTTGATGATGTCCTCACCACCGGCACTACGGTCAGCGAGTGCGCCAAGACCCTGCTTGCCGCCGGCGCCGTTGAGGTTTACGTGGTGACGGTTGCCCGGGTGTCCGAATATGATTGAGGAAGAGCATGGGGCGGATAGGAATGAGGGTGTTGTCTTTCCCTGGGCGTCTGTAAGCGACTGCCTGTAAACGATTGACTGACACAGTGGTTGCGTCGGCTTTGAATGATCTTGTGTGAAAAAAAAGAAAAAACTGTTTGAACGGGAGTGGCTGAAATAGCGATATATTAAAAATGTCTTCAGCGAAATATTGCGATATTTAAAGTAATATGTCGTTTTATTGATCTGTGACGAGATGTTGATCGTGTGTTAAATGTTAATAACTTGTGCGTGGTGTGAATAAGCCGTGAGGATAACACGATAAAAAGAGAGATTTTGTCAAAGCCCAAAAGGTAAGGGTTTAGAACGCCAGTGGAGCTGGAGGTCAAGGGTCACGCGCTCTTGCGTCGATACCTTCCTTAGATGAAAAGCATTGATAAATAGGCATCAATCGCCGTTGACTGACTGTGGGATTTAGAGTTTATATCGTGGCGTGACTTGCTGGAATAGAAATCCTGGTTCTTGGAAAGAGAGTTGTCGTTCAGGGGGTTGATTTCTTTTTGTTGAGATTTTTTTTATTTTTTCTCAACCGTCTTGAAAGAACATGGTGGCTTTATTTATGAGTAAATTGTCTCAAATAGCTGTGTATCGGCTTTAAAGTAAGACCTTGAGGGGAACTGGCATGGTGTGGCAGAAGATAAAAGAGAGCTTGCGTGATGTCCTGGCGGAGAATATGTATACTCTCTGGATTGAACCCCTTGAGTGTGTACAGTGTGATGATGAAAGCATACGGCTCGCCTGTCCGGATCGATTCTATCGCGCCCATCTGACTCAGAATCATCTAAGTCTGATCCAGGAGCAGGCGAATGCGATTGACGGCACTCGGAAGGTTGTTTTGTGTGAGGCGCGGCAGAAGGCCCTGCCCGTGTCGTCACAGGCGAGTCAGTTGCGTCTGCCTCATATCCCGGCCGGCGGGTCGTCGGTGCGGGCGCTGCACCCCCGTTATACCTTTGATGAGTTTATGGAAGGCGACAGTAACCTCCTGGCCCTGTCGGCGTGTAAATCAATGGTTGTAGGCACTGATGCCGTTGGCCCCTGTCTCTATATCAATAGCTCCACAGGGCTTGGCAAGAGTCATCTGACCCATGCGGTCGCTCATCAGATCCTGGCCACCTCTCCCGCGGCCCGGCTTCATTATCTGACCGCCCAGCAATTTTCGGCCGAGATGGTGCGTGAGATTCAGACGAACAGTATGGATCGTTTTAAACGGAAATATCATGACCATTGCGATATCCTGCTGGTGGAAGATGTCCATTCGCTGACCGGTAAGAAAAAGACCCAGGAAGAGCTGAATGAGCTCCTTGATTCCCTGATCAAAGGGGGAAAGAGGGTGATCCTGACCGCCAACAGCGCGCCTCGGGACCTGAGTGGCATTGATGAGGAGTTTCGTTCCCGGATGACTTCCGGGCTGGTCACCACGATTCAGGAGCCGGACATCCTGACCCGCAACCGGATTGTCCATAAGAAGGCGGCATCTCATGGGCTTTTGCTTGATGAGGATTTGATTGCCTATCTTGCCCAGCACATCAAGGGGGATGTGCGGCAGATTGAATCCGCCATTCTTGCCATTCGCGCCAAGTCCACTCTGATGGGCGGCGAGATTGAGATGGCCCTTGTCCGCGAGGTAGTGGAAGGGATTGTCGGCCCCCCGAAAAATCTGACGGCGATGATGATTGGTGAGTTTGTCAGCAGTCAGTTCAATGTCAGTGTTCAGGATATGCAGTCGCGTACCCGTAAGAAGGCGATTGTCTTTCCGCGGCAAGTGGCCATGTATCTCAGCCGGGCACATACCCAGCAGTCACTGGCGGATATCGGCAAGGCCTTTGGCCGCGATCATGCAACCGTGCTTCATGCTATCAAGGTGGTGACGGACCGCATTGTTCGGGATCTTTCCGTCTCGGCCCAAGTCGAGGTGCTGAACAAAAAAGTGAAACAAATTTAGGGACTGCTGTTGGGTAATACATGGGGATCCTCCCCATTTTCGTGAAGAGATCCCCAGGGGGGTAAGGAGAATGTCCTGAAACATGAGCCCGGCCATCGCCTGTCCGCTGCCGACTAAAATTTCCAGATGATCCCAGCCAGTACTGTGTAGTCAGGCTCGGAATCATTGATCCCGTATTTGATCCCGCAATCAATATCAAATTCCTCTGACAGGGCATAGATCAGACCCGCCAGAAAGAAAGCGGGATCGGTGCCGGCAAGTTCATCCGTGTTGCTTTCAAGGCCGATGTTGGCCACTGCCGTGAGCTCTTCAGTCACTCCAAGAGTGGAAGCGATAGACGCATGCCAGATATCCTCTTCTTCCCCCAGGGTATTTTCATTTCTGATATAGCCGAGGTTGAGATGGAAGGCCCATGGGTCTTTTTCCTTGGAGATAATGGAAAAAAGGCTGGAGGAGACCTTGCCTGTGCCCAATCCCTTTTCATCCTCCCCGGTCGGCAGGGTGAGTCCTGGCTTGAGGGCAAAGCTCAGGCCGTTATTTTCGTAGAATCCCCACTTCACTTCAATGGATGCGTCGGAGAAGCCGTGCTCGCTCATGGTGGTTTTTGCGTCCTTTTCCCTGAAATACTGAAAGGGGAGGCCGACAACAAGATCCAGCGAGTCGCTCAGTCCATAGGAGAGGCTTGCGGCACCCTCCGTTGTTGTGGTGCTCCCCCCATCTTCCTTGTCATGTCCATACTCGCCGGTCATTTCCAGCTGGGCCTTGCCTGTGCCCATGGTGCCCGTGTCGTCAGTAATCAGAGGGTGGGCGGCACTAGCGGCAATCGGGCAGGAGAGAATGGTGCAGAATACGACACAAACCGACAGGGGATGAATATGTGTTACAGTAGATGAATGTGGAAATTTCATTTGCTTCTCCATGGGTGTTCTGTTCAGTATGAATGAAGATAAACCGGCTTACTTTGTAGGTATTTTGTCGCTAGGAGTCACTGAGGAAAATTTTTTGTCCTTCTCAGCATCTCGGCGCGAGATTAATTGTTAATCCTTGTAATCAAGGTGAATAGTTGCATTGTTTTTATGGTGTTACTAATATATTCGCCTTCCTTGCAGGCTCGTTTTCCAGCAATACTATCGTGTTTGGGGGTAGATGATATTTGTTTGTCTTAACGTCAAATGTTAGTTAGATCTAACAAGTGACTGTATAGCAAAAAGAAAGAGAGGCGTCAATACCTTTGTGCTCTTCTTTTCGTCAAAAAACAGTTGGTTTTTTGCTTTTTTGTGGGGCGTCAGTGTTTGTTTGCACGTAAAGGCAGAGGTATGATGAAGGGGGTATGCTGACCCAGAAACTGTGCAGTCCTGGTTTTGGTAAGGTTGCGGCCCGTGGTATTTACCACGGCCCGCTTGATTTTTATACTGATATTTGCTATGAATATTTGCGGATGTTCATGGTAAAAAGAAGTCGAAGAGTGGTCTGTGCTTCCTCAATATCCAGGCATCCCTGTCTCTTGCCGCCGGCCAATCGCTTCTGTCTGTCAGATACTTTGCTGTCCGGTGAATATGTACTCTCTCTAAGCTGGAATGGAGATCCTCGACTTGCTGGAAATCGTAGATGTCTCTCGGCGTTTTGATGCCTTTCTGGCCCTGGACAGGGTCTCTCTGCAAATTGAGGCGGGTGAGTTTTTTACCCTGCTCGGTCCGTCTGGATGTGGGAAAACTACCTTATTGCGTCTTATTGCCGGATTTGATCAAGCGGATGGCGGCGATATCCTGCTTGATGGCAAAAGTATCATCGCAACCCCCCCTGAATATCGTCCCCTCCATACCATCTTTCAGAATTACGCCCTCTTCCCTCATATGACAGTGGCCGAGAATATTGCTTTTCCCTTGCGTATGGCCGGCTGCGCCAAAAAAGAGATTCAGAGCCGGGTGGGTGAGGCCCTGGAAAACGTACGTCTGCCGGATAAGGCCGGAAAATACCCCGACTCCCTGTCGGGTGGCCAGAAGCAACGTATTGCTATTGCCCGGGCCCTGGTGAATCGTCCCCGGCTCTTGCTCCTCGATGAACCCTTGTCGGCGCTTGATGCCAAGTTGAGTGAACAGATGCAGCTTGAGCTTATTAACCTGCAGAAGGATATCGGTATTACCTTTATCTATGTGACCCATGATCAAAGTGAGGCCCTGGCCCTGTCTCACCGGATTGCGGTGATGGATCACGGCAGAATTGCCCAGGTCGATGCCCCTTCCCGGCTCTATGGATATCCTAACAGTCGTTTTGTTGCTGATTTCATCGGTAAGTGTAACGTGCTGGCAGGGCATGTCCGCGAACAGCAGGGCGATTGCGTCACCGTGGAGCTGGATGGGCTTGGACCGGTGCATGTGTGCAGGTCAGAGACGAATTTTGGAGTCGGTAGCCGTTGCGCACTCACCCTGCGCCCAGAAAAGATCCGTATAGGTCGCTTTTCATCCATCCCTGGTGCGAGCGACACTATGACATCCATGTCTGTCGCCGACACGGTAAGCCCTTTAGGCGACGAGTCCCATTTTACCGGCTATGTTCATGATTTGCTCTATCTGGGCGATGTGACTGTCTATAATGTGACCCTGTCCAATGGGATCCTGCTGGAGACTCTGCTGGCCAATTCAGCATCCGGGAGGACCAATTTTTTTGAAGTCGGTGATCGGGTCGAGGTGGCCTGGTCATGCGATGCCGGCCATCTGGTGCTGGATTAATACCATGCGGAAAACCATGCAGGGAAAGGCCTGGCACAAATATCTTCTCTCCCTGCCGCCTATGGTCTATCTGTTGATCTTCTTTGCGGCGCCTACATTGATCATGCTCTTTGCCTCGTTCCGTTATGCCGGGGAGTATGGCGGCCTGGCTCCCTGGTATCTTCATGAAGAGGGGCGGCTGACACTCGATCTGACCCTGGAGAACTGGCAGCGGCTGCTGGGAACCGATATCTATCTGCGTTTATTCCTGAAATCAGTAGGATATGCTGTAATGACCACCCTGATCTGTATGGTCATGGGCTATCCATTGGCATTGACGATTGCCCGCAGTGACCGCAAATCTCGCGATCTTCTTCTCCTGCTGGTGATCCTGCCGTTCTGGAGCAACTTTCTGGTTCGGATCTATGCCTGGATGATCATCTTCAGCCCGGTCGGGGCCTTGACCAGGATGCTCAACGGGCTCCTTGATCTTGTCGGCGGGGGGCCGGTGACCCTGATGTACAGTCCAACGGCGATGATTATCTGCCTGGTCTATGTGCATCTGCCCTTTATGGTCCTGCCCTTGTACGCCAATCTGGAGAAGCATGACCTTGATCTGCTTGATGCCGCCCAGGATCTCGGCGCCGGCAAGTGGCGGCGTTTCTGGCTGATCACCTGGCCGCTGTCCCTGCCCGGTATCACCGCGGGTTCGATCCTGGTCTTTATACCGGTGCTTGGCATGTTCGCGATCCCCGATCTTCTCGGTGGTACCAATGGGATCATGATTGGCAATGTCATCAAACAGCAGTTCATGGAGTCGCGTGACTGGCCCTTTGGCAGTGTCTTGTCCATAGTGCTGACTGTGACTGCCGTAGCTGTAGTCCTGCTTGGTGCCCGCCTTGGTCAAGGGCGTGGCGGCAGGGGGTGATCATGGTCAGGAAAAACATGTTTCTATGGCTCAGTGCCGCACTTGTCTATTGCTTTCTTTATGTGCCGCTGGTGATTGTGGTGCTCTTCTCTTTTAATGACTCCAGGTTAAACGCCGAGTGGGTTGGTTTCACCTGGAAGTGGTATGGCAAGCTTCTGCACAATCGGGAGATGCTGGCCGCCGCCATGAACTCGCTTGTCATTGCCACTGTCAGCGCCGGTGCGGCCACCCTCTTAGGCACTCTGGCTGGAATCGCCATGCATCACTATCGTCTGCGCCTCCTGCCCTTGCTGGTCCTGGCGCCCATTGCCATGCCGGAGATCCTGATGGGGGTCAGTCTGCTGGTTCTATTTATCATGGTGAATATGACCCTCGGTCTGGTCTCCGTCATGCTGGCCCATATCACCTTCTCTATAGGATTCGTGGCCCTTTCGGTGCAGGCCCGGATATCAAGCATGGACCCGGCGCTTGTCGAAGCGGCCCGCGATCTCGGGGCCTCCCCCTGGAGGTGCTTCCGGGAGATCACCTTGCCCCTGCTCATGCCCGGCATCCTGGCCGGTGGCCTGATGGCCTTTACCTTGTCCATTGATGATTTTGTCATCACTTTTTTTACGGCGGGAGTGGGCAGTTCCACCCTGCCTCTGCAGATCTATTCCATGGTCAAGATTGCGGTGACCCCTGAGGTCAATGCGGTGTCAACGCTGTTGATGCTGTTGACCCTGGTCGTGATTACAGTGGCGTCAAGGTTGTCTCCCACTCTCTTTCGTGCTCAATAAGATCAAAATCTACAGGAGGAAACTGACGTGAGAAAAATACTGGTTGTGCTGATGTTGTTTCTGGCTTCTCCGGTTTTTGCCGGTGAGGAGTTGCATATGTTCAACTGGAATGACTATATCTCGGAAGAGGTGGTTGCCGATTTTGAAAAGAGGTGCAACTGCAAGGTGGTTCAGGATTATTATTCCGGTACCGAAGAGATGATGGCCAAGCTCCTGGCCGGCGCCAGTGGCTATGATCTGGTCATCCCCACGCAGAATGCTGTGCAGGCCTTGATTCAGCAGGGCTTCCTGGAGAAGCTGGATAAGAGCGCACTGACCAATCTCAAAAATCAGGATCCCGGCTTTCTCAATCGCTCCTATGATCCGGGCAACGTCTATTCCCTGCCCTATGCCTATACCACCACCCTGATTGGTTTTAATGAGCAACGACTAAAAGAACAGGGGATTGAGCCAGCCAGTTGGGCACTCATTTTTGATCCCCGGATCCTGGAGAAAATCAAGGGCAAGGTGACGGTCATGGATGATGCTGATGAACTGTTCGGTGCGGCCCTCAAGTATCTGGGCTATTCGGTCAATGATGTGGATGAGCAGCATCTGCGTGAGGCTCAAGCAGTGATCATCAAGGCAAAACCGTATTGGGCCGCCTTTAATTCGTCAAGCTATATCAAGGAGTTGACGGTCGGCAATATCTGGGTTGCCCATGGCTATTCCAGTGATATGGTGCAGGCCAGAAATGATGCTCTGGCTGCCAAACGTGATTTTGCCGTTAATTTTATCCTGCCCAGAGAAGGGGCGGTGCTGGCCCTCGACAATATGGTTATCCCCAAGACGGCAAAGAATAAAAAACTGGCCCTTCAGTTCATTGACTTTCTCATGGATGGCAAGAATGCCGCCGGTCTCAGCAATGATGTGGGGGCCGGCAATCCCAACAGTGCCGCCCTGCCCTTTATCAATCCAGAGCTCAAAAAGTTGACTGCTATTTTTCCTGACCAGAAGGTGCTGGCCACCCTGGAAACCCTGGAAGCCACTAATGCCAAAGTTCGCCGCCTGAAAAACATGCTATGGACCGAACTTAAGTTGAAGTAGATTTCGGCTGTTGTGGGGATGGGGAGTCGAAGCGAGAAGTGGTTCAGCGGAGTCAACTTCTGAATCCTGTAATTATTTGGTATTTGGGGCCACAAGGAACTGTCTGGGATTCACCATTTATCGTATGGTTCCCACTGCTTTGTTGCTGGATCGTAGATATAACTTGTCTGCAGGAGTACTGGCCGGTTATGGCCCTGTTCAAAACATTGGATTCTGTAAAGCAGTCTGTTGCCTATTTTTTTAAGAAAAGTTACACGGGGCTGGGATAAATTCTCAGCGATCAGGGCCGGGTTGTTCTGGGTAAAGATTTTTTGATAGTTTTTCATCAGGTAGGTGATATGTTCGGCTATCAGAAGATCTTCCCGGGCCTGATTCATTGTTTGTCTTGTCTCTTTGATAATGGTCTGGAATTCTTCTTCGCCGGCGAAAGAGCTCTTGCTGATCGTCTCGATGATCACCTGCAGGGTGTCGATCGCCTGGGGGAATTCCTTGTTCTTCAAGTGCTTGGCTGTCTTTTGTCGATCCCTGATAACAGAGGCGTGAAGCATGAGTTTTGAAATCTTCTGCTGGCTCTGCCGAGGATTGTCACGACGCAGAATCTCACTATTTTCTTCAAGGAGTTGAATAGCAGTTTCGTATTGAGCTATCGCTTGATCCCATTGAGCATCTGCAAATGCTTTTTTTCCCAGCTCCAGGGAGTTGAAAACTTTACTTCTGATGATGGCCTCCTGGAGAGAGGCAAGTGTCGTGGTATCGGCAAAAGAGAAATTCCGTTGCAGCGCTTGGGCTTTTTCGTAAGAAATCAGTGCGTTCTGCCACTCTCCTTGCGAAAAATATACTTCTGCAGAAGCCATGAGCGTGTTGAATTCGATCTGGCCGGTGAGGGAAGTAATCCGGGCGATGATTGCATCCGGGGTCTGTGGATTTTCCCTGGCGAGATCCATGGCCTTGTGAAAGTGATTCTTGGCGGAATCCCATTCAGAGGCAGCCATGGCCAGCTCGCCCGCCTGTAAAGAAATGTTGGATTGGGCTGTTAGTATGCTGCTGCGAAGTTGCTCAAGGAGGGTGGGATCGATTGTCTTTATCTCAGAGGCAAGTTGCAGGGCGAGAGTATAGCTTTCCAGAGCTTCTTTCCATCTTCCTTCAGTCAGCTGTTTATCCGCAATATTCTTGGAGTGTTGCCATTCCGGCAGTGTCTTGGTCTTGTCCTCTCTGCTGAGCGCAAGGCCTTCTTGTAATTTCTGCGAATCATGGAGCTGCTGAATCTTCTCAGTGAGAAGCTTTCTTTCCTGTTGTTTGATGAAGAGGATCTTGTTGGTCAGCTTCAAGGCCTCTGTACATTTTTGTTCGGCATCGGTGAACTGCTCGCTGTCCAAAAACTGCTGGCACTTTACAAAGAGGGTTTGCGCCTGTTTCAGTCGGCTGTTGAAAAACAGGTAGGGAACAGTCATGGTGAGCAGCAAGGCCACACAGCCACTGCCAATGGCAATGGCTGGCCAGTGAGATTTTTGTCTCTTCCCTTGTTTCTCAACAGGCTTTTCGGGGTAAGGACTGATCACTGTTTCTTTGGGTTTTTCTGTGCTTCTTTTCTTGGCGTTGCGGGTCTTTTCCTCGGGAAAGCTATCCGCCGCCCAGTCGCCAAGCATCTCCTGAGAGTATTGGGCGCGACTGATATCTTCATCTATTTCTGGAAAGTCAGGGGCCAGCTCCTTTGCCGCCTTATATCTTGCCATGGCCTTGGCCGGCTGTCCCTGTTGTATAAAGGCTTCACCTTCCAGGTTGATTTGACGGGCTTTAACGAGTTGGTCTTGAGTCTCGCTGTCCAGGGTAATGTCGGGTTCCTGATTTTGAAGGGTGGGGGGAGAACTGTCCAAAGAAGCCGCTTTTTCAGCCACGAGTACAGCCAGTGGGCTTTCTGCTGTCTCAGAGTCTGAAAAGAAAGCTTCATCGACAAAGTCTATTTCCAGGGGAGCAGGGGGGAGGGCTATTTGCTCTTCGGGGGATAACAGGGTGTCGGCTGGTGCTGATATCTGTTGGACGGTATCCAGAGGCAGTCTNNTTTCCCAGAATTCACCTATGCAGATGGCCGCCTGATCAAAGTCAGGGTGGAAAACAGGGCTTTCCGGTTTGCAGTTGGGCGGAAAGTGGGGGAAGCCAAAAGGGAGGGTGATGGTGATGATATGGTCAGTACATTCTCGAATCTCTCCACCTTCTTCCCGGCAGAGACCTTGCAGGTGATAGGTGACACGATACTGTTCAGGCGGATTTCCAGCAATAGGCGTAACGAGAATCTGCCGATGGTGGGTAAAATTGTCTTTGATTTCCTGAAAAATAGCTTCAAGCTCTTTAGAGAGGATGGCCATGAAGGTTCACAGAGTCCTGAGGTTATGATAGCTTATTGTTGATGCCAATCTGTAAAGCGTCTGATTGTATTTTGTAATGAGTTCGATACGTTCAGGTATTTGACAAAAATCATCGCTTGAATGTAGCAGGTTTTGAGAAGAAGAGGAATTTTTTTATTTATTGCAAGATAAAAATAAGATCCTGTTTGGAATTCTTTATCAAGGAGTGCTTTAAGGAATTATTCGGTGCAAACGGGAACAAACAGTGAATGTATGAAAAAATGCTTTGCAGGAAGTGCAGAGAGGGGATACCTATAGAATGCAGGTACATTAGTATTTTCCCAGTCCCTTAGATGTAAATTTAATCTTTTATTAAAGAAGGGTATGAAATCTTTTCAGGCTATTTTTAAAATTATTGAAGACAACCATTGTCCAATCTATAAGGTTGGTGAACAGTTGATTCTATCGGATAAGGCACTTTCCTGTCCTGATAATAAGGCGACCTGTCTGATTCTGGTTCGGGAAATGACTCAGTTGCTGTTCAATCTCATGGCGTTAAAGAACGATACAACCCTGCTTGCCTCCAAAACTATATTCAGTTGCAGTGGGTGTACAGGCCTGATTAAATTTATCTCGGTGTCAGCCCCTGATATTCAGTTAACAGGAAAAGAAGAGGCCTCTCTTCCTGGGGGCAGGGAGCAGGAACTTCTGGAGAAGATCCGGTCGCTTCCCTTGATGCAGGTAATTCCTGCTGATGACTTAAAGAGATTTGTCAGCCGCTTCCAACTGCTGCCTGTTCGTGAAGGTTCTTTTCTGATCCATAAAGGGGAGGCGAATTCATCTCTGTACATTATTCTTTCCGGGCAGGTGCTTGTGGTTGACGGACCCCTTGTTATCACGACCCTGGGGGTGGGAGAAATCTGTGGGGAAATGAGTTATCTGGGAAATGATGTGGCTGGTGCATCGGTCAGGGCCTTGTGTGAGACCGAGGTGCTTGCTGTCTCCAGTGATGACTTCAGTCTTCTTCTTGATACGCTGCCTGCGGTTCAGATTTTCATGGCCCGTTTATTGGCACAGCGCCTGACACGACTGAACAGGGCCAGATCCGAAGATTTTTCCTCCTGTATGCAGGGGAAATTACAGGAGATGGCCCCAGCGGAACTGTTTCAGGTCTTTCATATGAACAGCAAGACCGGGGTGCTATCTCTGGATCTCCCCCGAGGTCCGGGGAAGATTTCATTCCGCGAAGGATGCATCATTAATGCCCGGTATCAGGGACTGGAAAATGAAGAGGCTATCTTTGCCATGCTGGCTGAACATGAAGGGACCTACCGATTTACCATCGGGCTTTCGCCGCAGGAGATGAAGGCGGCAGAGATCGGTGATTTTATGAGACTTCTCATGGAGGGGATTAAACGGGTGGATGACGCGCTGGAAGAAAATCGTTAAGCCGCTGTAAAAAAATAACATGGCCGTCTTAGAACCCGGAGCGGCATAAGGATCCGTAACGAAATCGATATAAATGGCCATGTTATTTCGTAACGGCTCCTAAGGTTCAAGAAAAGGGGGAAGCCCCAGGATCTCCAAAAAACTGGTCACATGATATTCGGCGTCGAGTGCCGAATTCCTGAATCCAATCAAGCGCATGCCGCAGTTTGCGCTATGTTCCCGATCAATGATGGAGTCTCCAATATAAATGGCTTCATCTGTCTGGCAGGCAAAATAAGCAAGGATTTCCAGCAAGGCATCCGCTGCAGGTTTCGGGCGGCGAGCATTTTCAGCGGTCATGACCTTTTCAAAGTAGTCCTCCAGTTGAAACATCCGCAGGATGGGGAGCATGGTGTTGGTGCGGTTGGTGGAGATGGCCAGCTTATACCGTGATTTGGTCCTTTCAAGAAACTCTATGAGATCCGGTTCCATCTTCATGTGGCCGAGAAAGGGTGTGTAATCAAGGGCCATCCGGTAGGCGTTCACTTCTTTGAGATCTTGTCTGGGGTAATGGCGGAAGATGTGACGGATGGAGTCCATCACGTTATGGATGTGAACGTAGTCAAGCTCTGCCTGGCTCATTGCAGGTCGATTGAAATGGGCAAGAAGTTGATTGTAGTATTCGCGGTTGGCAAATCTGGAGTCAAACATGACCCCGTCACAGTCGAAGATGATGAGTTTGAGCATAGTTGTAGTTCTTGCAAAAAAAGTCAGACGATACGAAGTGTATACAAGTGATTTCAGTTGGTTACATGGCGCAAAATTATAATAAAGACTTTTTGCGAGAATATCTAGCTGGCAGGTTGGTGCTTTTGTTGGGTGTCAGTTCTTGAATAATATGTTCTTCAGCCAGTCGATAGCATAGAGAAGCAGCGCCTCGTCATCAGCCAGGCCTTCTCTGCTGGTCTCATCGAATGGTGTTGCTCCTGGAATCTGTCCTGCGAGCAACAATGTCCGAAATTGGTCAAGATTGTAGAGGGCCAGAATAAACTGTTCTCTCTGTTGTTCAGAAAATTGTTTTCCCTGCCGTATCTGCTCATGTTGCAGGAGAACGGCCACCGCGTCGTTAAAGCGGTTGTAGATCAAAAGTCCCTGCTCTTTGCTGTAGGTGGCGGCATCTTGTCCCTGCTGTTCCCGAAAGCCATGGCAATGGCTCTCTTGCAGGAGGACGAAGAAATCATCCATGGCGTTGTCGGCCTGACGAATAACCGCCCGACCCAGGGGATAGGCCCGGCAGGCCCCTGGCCTATCCTGATACACTGTGCAGCCGCTGTCCGCGACAAAGACACAGCTTGCCCGGCCATCGTCCACCATGCAGAGATAAAAGCGGGGGACGGTTTCGTCTTCTTCCTGTTCGATAATCACATAGCGGTCGAGAAATGCCTCCGAGCGCAGGCCGCACGCCTTTTTCAGGCGCAGGACATCGTAAGGGGTCAGGGCCAGTTCCAGCTGACGGCAGCAGTCGGTAAAACAGACGATGCCAGGATGGCAGGAAAAATGAAACGGCTCTTCTCTTTCTATCCTGGTGACATTTCTGGGGAGCAGGGGTGGGTTCATACGTGTTCTTCTTGCTTTTCAGGCCAGAGAAGCAGCATGGGGCTGGCCACGAACACGGAGGAGAAGGTCCCTACAATGATGCCCCAGAAAAGGACAAAGGCAAAATCATGGATCACGGATCCACCCAGGAAGAGCAGAGCCACTAAGACCATACAGGTGGTGAGTCCGGTGACAATCGTCCTTCCCACCACCTGATTGACGCTATTGTTGATCTGTTTGATCAGCGAGTGTTCCGGGTCTCTGGCCATATTTTCGCGGATACGGTCAAAGACTACGACCGAGTCATTGAGAGAATAGCCACCGAGTGTGAGCAGCGCTGTGACAATGAGCAGGGTTATCTCTATATCCATCAGCCAGCAGAGTCCAAGAATAATAAAGATGTCATGGAGGGTGGCAATGGCCGCTGCTACGCCAAAGCGGATATCAAAGCGCAGGGCCAGATAGATAATAACTCCGAC
>DCUN01000172.1:0-5566 GCA_002327225.1 Desulfobulbaceae bacterium UBA2213 | reverse complement strand
AATCAGGCCGTGTTCGTTTTCCACTTCCTGCAGATCCACGCCTTCCATCTTCTGCCTGTTCAAGGCCTGACGCACCTCATCCATGGTAAAGGCTTGCGCTGCCTTGTATTGCAAGAGGGTGCCGCCGGAAAAATCAACCCCCATATTGGCCTTGCCCCTGGCAATCTGTACTGAAGCGATGAGGCCAATAGCGATCAGCACTGCTGAGATGGCATATGTGATATGGCGCAGCTTCATGTAATCCAGGTTGGGCTTTCTGACAAAACGGAGGAAGGTTAATTTTTTCAGGAGGTTGAGTGAGTGGAGGACGTCAAACATGAAACGGGAGCAGTAGAGGGCGGTGAACAGGTTGAAAAGAATGCCGAGGGACAGGGTGATGGCAAAACCCTTGATTGGACCAGTGCCAAAGAGAAACAGGGCCATGGAGGTGATAAGGGTGGTCACCTGTGAGTCAACAATGGTCGAGAGCGCTTGATTGAAGCCCCCGTCGACACTCGACCTGACCGATTTTCCCAGGTCATACTCCTCGCGTATTCGTTCAAAGATCAGGATGTTTGAGTCGACAGCCATACCGATGGAAAGGACAATACCGGCAATGCCTGGCAGGGTCAGGGTGGCATTGAGGATGGCAAGCCCGGCAAAGAGAAAGAGGATGTTGAGTGCCAGGGCCGCATTGGCAATGACTCCCGAGATACGATAAAAAATCATCATGAAGGTAAGAACCAGAAGCGAGCCAAAGACACCCGCTGTCAGGCTCTTGGTGATGGAGTCCTGGCCCAGGCTGGCGCCGACGGTCATGTTCTGGATAATATCAACCGGCGCCGGCAGGGCACCGACTCGCAGGATAATGGCAAGATCGGCAGCCTCTTCATGGCTGAAACTACCCGATATCTGGGCCGATCCGCCCATGATTTTTTCGCGGATGGATGGGGCCGAGCGGACAATTTCATCGAGGACAATAGCCATCTGCCGGTTGACATTTTTTTCGGTGAGATGGGCAAAGATTTTGCCGCCCCGGCCGGTGAGGTCAATGCCGACATAGGGTTCGTTGAACTGGCCGCCGATGCGTACCTGGGCATTTTTGACCATGTCGCCAGTCATCAGGGTCTGGTTTTCCAGCAGCAGGGGCCGGATGATCTCCTGGCCGGTCTGTTTGTCTTTATCTTTTTCGAAATAGATCTCCGTATTCTGCGGCAAGCGATTCTGCAGGGCCCGGTTGAGCTTTTTCCGCTCTTCCCCTTCGGTCCATTGGCCATTGCTTTTGGCCTGCTCGATCAACTCCTGCAGGTTGATGCCGGCCGTGTCTGCCACCAGTTTGAATTCAAGCTGCGCGGTTTCCCCCAGAAGTTTCATGGCCCGTTTTGGGTCTTTGACCCCGGGGAGCTGGATGACAATCTCGTCGCTGCCCTGCCGGATGATCACTGGTTCGGCAACGCCAAACTGGTCAATCCTGTTTCTGATAATCTCGAGCGATTGATTGACGGCGTTGGTGTTGATAAAGGTGATCTCTGAGTCTTTCAGATTCAGGGTGATGCGCGGGAAAGAACCCTCTTTGGCCTCCACCTGTACGTCTATATTGGGAAATTCATCCTTGATCACGGTCTTGACTGTTTCTACGGCGCCGGTGTTGGGCAGGGTAAAGAGAATGGTCCCAGGTGTGCCGTCACTGCGAACCGCGGTGATCGATTTTTCCTTGAGGCTGTCCTTCAGGTCTGCCGCGGCCAGCTCCAGGGAGTCTTCAGCGGCCTTTTTCAGGTCAACCTTGAGTACCAGATGCATTCCTCCCTGCAGGTCAAGGCCAAGGCGTAAGCCTTCCGGCGCCATATATTTCTTCCACCAGTCGGGCGTCTCCGCATAAAAGGAGGGCACGATAGTGACGATGGAAAGGATGACGAGAGACAAGAGCATGCCGATTTTGAGTTTGAGTGATGTGTTCATTGATGTCCCTGAAGGTTCTTCTCTGAAAATGATAAATGATGAATTGAAATCGAATACCCGGAGTAGTTCTTTGTGCGGCGATTATACAGCACTGTATGAATCTTGCAAGTTCTGCTTGTTGCCGCCTCTGTTTATGGCCACGGCAAGGCAGGCAGCGCCAAAGCCATTATCAATGTTGACCACGCCAAGTCCTGGAGCGCAGCTGTTGAGCATGCCAAGGAGTGCGGCAATGCCGCCAAAACTCGTTCCGTAGCCAATTGAAGTTGGAACTGCAATGACCGGACAGGCCGTAAGACCGCTGACGACGCTGGGCAGCGCCCCTTCCATCCCAGCCACGACAATAATGACGGAGGCGGTGTGCAGCAGACGTTGATGGTCCAGCAGGCGATGCAGGCCTGCGACCCCGACGTCATAGAGGGTCTGCACTGAATGGCCGAGGGCCTCGGCCGTGACCTTGGACTCTTCTGCCACCGGGATGTCAGAGGTGCCGGCACAGATGATGAGAATGGAGCCGCGGCCTCGCTCCGCTTTCGGCCCTGTTTCATTTCCGGTCAGCATCCTGGCCTGAGGGTGATAGTGAAGCTGCGGCAGGACCCTCTGCACCACAGCGGCCTTGTCAGCATCGACCCGGGTTGCCATGAGCAGGGAGGATTGTCTCAGGAGGGCGTCGGCAATGGTGATGATCTGTTCAGGGGTTTTTGATTCTCCGTAAATGACCTCCGGGATCCCTGTGCGCAGGCAGCGATGGTGATCCAGGCAGGCATCCTGAAGGGTCTCTGCCGGCAGAAGTTTCAGATGTCTGACGGCGTCATCAATAGTGCATTGCCCTGTCCGCACCTCTTGGAGAATTTGGGTCAGTTTGTCCTGATTCATGGTTTATGAGGAAGACGTGAACGGTTCGAAGACGGTTTTTTTATCTTACTTTGGGGTGATTGGTGTGGAAAAGGATGATACCGTCTTGCATGAATGACTCCATCTTTGTAAAAGGATGTTTATCATGATAATAAAATAAGGTAAAGGTTTTGTCGTGCTTTGTTGATGAGGGCAAAAACCTTTCTGAAAAAAATCGTTCTATCAGGAGTTGCTAATGAGTGAAGAAGTCCTGCCTGCACATATCCACTATCTGCAGCAGAAGAGCAGCTATCCCCATCCGGTGTCCAGCGTTCAGCTGCTCCAGACCCATATCTCCTTTGTCCTGCTGGCCGGGGATTTTGTCTATAAATTGAAAAAACCGGTGAATTTTGGTTTTCTCGATTTCTCCACCCTGGAGAAGAGAAAACAGTGCTGTGAGCAGGAACTGCTTCTCAATCGTCGTCTGTGTCCAGATCTCTATCTGGATGTGGTCACCATTACCCGTGAGGGCAACGACTACAGTCTGAACGGCAAGGGTGAGGTGGTTGAGTACGGGGTGAAGATGGCCCGCATGCCGGAAGAGCGGATGATGGCCAATGTCATCAGAGCGGGGAATCTGGATCGCGGGCAGATGGACCGGATCATTGATGTCCTCGTTCCTTTTTACCAGCAGGCCGATGGCTCCGAAGCCATTGGCGAGTTTGGTCGTTCCGCCTCAGTCGCCGTCAATGTCCTGGAAAATTTTGCCCAGACCGAGACCTTTGTCGATCAAGGGGCGCTCAGCCGAGCCCAGTTTCTCCAGATTGGCGACTATGCCCGTGCTTTTTTGCAAGATGAAGAGCGTTTTGAGCGGCGGCGGGCGGCGGGGAAGATTAGGGATTGTCATGGTGACCTCTATTCTGCCAATATCTGTCTGGATGTCCCTGTGCATATCTTTGATTGTATCGAATTTAATGAGCGATTTCGCTATTCGGATGTGGCGGCCGATGTGGCCTTCCTGGCCATGGATCTCGATTATCATGGACTGGAGGACCTTTCTGCTTATTTTATCGATTGTTTTGTGGAAAAATCAGCGGATCCCACTCTTTTTGAGATGCTAGAGTTCTATAAATGTTACCGGGCCATGGTTCGTGGCAAAATTGGACTCTTTACGGCCAGTGATCCAGCGGTTGATTCCACCTTGGCTGCGCGGTGTACAGAAGATGCCGCCCGCTATTTTGTTCTGGCTCAGAAATATGCACTCCGGGCGGAGGGCTAAGGTGGTAGCTGCTAATACTGTGCTGGTTTTTTTTGGTATGATTGCCACTGGCAAGAGTACTCTGGCGGCTGCCTGGGCCAGGCAGCATGGGTGCAGCTATTACAATTCAGACAGGGTGCGTAAGGAGCTTGCCGGTCTCATTGCAGAGAGCAGGCAGGCTGGTCCGGTGGATGAGGGGATCTACAGTCCCGAGTCTTCCCGCAGGACCTATGATCAGTTGCTGACCTTGGCAGAGCAGGATGTAAGCGCAGCTCCTCCGGTTTGTGTGGTCCTGGATGGGTCATATCAGGTCCGCTCTGAACGGGAGCTGGTTCGAGAGAAATTGGCCGCAAAGGCCAGGGTGCTTTTTGTCCATTGTCTCTGTCCTGAAGAAGTGATGCGGGAGCGAATGGAGTTACGGCAGCTGGATCTGCAAGCGGTGTCTGATGGGCGCTGGGAAGTTTATCTGCAACAGAAGATGAGGTTTGAGCCTCCTGTTGAACTTGGGTCGAAGCAGTTGATAAGCATCACTACCAATCAGCCTCTGGATTCACTCCTGCTCTTGCTTGATGAGTGGATGGTCAGCGTTGGAGCGCAGGCCGTGGCGTGATGCTTGATTTAAAAATGGAGTAACAGACAAAAGAGAGGTCTTATCGTGTACAACCGTATTTATGTCTTGCATTTTACCAAGAATACCAGCAGTGAGCCGATTATCTATCAACTGGTCAAACAGTATGATGTTGAATTTAATATCCTGAAGGCGGATATCCTGCCGCAGAGGGATGGGTTCATGATCCTGGAGTTGAAGGGAAGCAAGGCCAATGTGGTAAAAGGACTTGAGTATCTGGAAGATCGGGGGGTCAAGGTTGAGCGTCTTGCGGCCAGTGTCAGCCGGGATGACGACAAATGTTTGCAGTGCGGTGTCTGTACCGGTGTCTGTCCGGTGGGTGCCTTGTCTTTGCATCGACCGGATATGGCGGTGCTTTTTGATGCGGACAAATGTACAGGCTGCAGCCTGTGTGTGCCCATCTGTCCGGTCAGGGCCATGGAGCTTTCCTTGGGACAGGATGACGTACTTGCAGAGGAAATACTTTCCTGAAGAAGGGGGGCTGATTTTACCAGATGCCGGAGTACCTGAGTGGATATCGTGGCCGGATCTTGTAAAGAGATCTATTCTGCAGGTAAGGCTTGTTCAGCTGGTTTACCAGAGGAGAAGAGGTGCCAGTCCGGCAGTTTTGCCAGTCCGGAGAACCAGGATGAAAGATTGAACCCCATCTTTTCGCCGGATTCAAGCTTGGCAAGCAGTGTCTTGGCTTTAGGGGTGATCGATGCATCGGGATAGGTGGTGATCAGATAATTCAGCCTGGTTTTGGCGTCAAGGTGTTTATCCGTTCTGAGGTAGAATTCAACGACAAGATATTCATGGTTGACCAGAAATTCGTTGGCTGCCCTGATCCGGGCTTTGGCCTCATCAGTATAGGGCGATCCTGGAAAGGCCTTGATCAGCCGGGTAAAATCGCGGATGGATTTTGTCGCGCC
>DCUN01000048.1 GCA_002327225.1 Desulfobulbaceae bacterium UBA2213 | reverse complement strand
AAAGAACAAGGTCTGGCCGATGTCGTTGCCTGCGACTCCGCGATCTGTTTTATTGATGGCCAGGAGGGACGTCTGGTCTATCGGGGCTATGATGCCCTGGAGCTGGCCAGAAACTCCACTTTTGAAGAAGTGGCTTATCTGCTCTGGTACGGCAGGCTGCCAGGAATTACCGAGTTTCAGGCCTTTCTCGATGGCTTCACCGGCGGCATGCTGCTGCCGGTTGAAACCACCATGATCCTGCGGATGGTTCCCCGTACAGCCACCTCAATGGAGGTGCTGCGTACTGCCGTCTCATTCCTGGGCCATTGGGATCCTGACAGCGGCAACACCCGCCTGGATGCCTGTCTGCGCAAGGCCCAGCGGGTCACCGAGCGAATCCCGTTGATTATTGCCGCTCATCATCGCTTAAAGGAAGGCCAGGAGCCCATTGCCCCTATTGCCAATCATGGCATTGCCTATAACTTCCTTTATACCCTGCAGGGAACAGAGCCTGATCCGGAGAATGTACGGGCACTTGACGTGGCCCTCATCCTTCATGCCGATCATGAACTCAACGCCTCGACCTTTGCCGCCCGGGTCACTGCCGCCACCATGTCCGATATCTATTCATCGATGACCAGTGCCATCGGGGCCCTGAAAGGTCCCTTGCACGGAGGGGCTAATGCCGATGTGATGGAGATGTTTGAGGCTATTGGTACGCCTGAGCAGGCCGAGTCGTGGGTATTGAATCGTCTGGCCGCCAAGGACAAGATCCCCGGCTTTGGTCACCGGGTCTACAAATGTGAAGATCCGCGGGTCAGTATCATGAGGGAGTATGCCGAGAAGATTTGCCGCAAGAACGGTGATATGCGCTTTTATGAGATCGCCCTGGTCGTTGAAAAGACCATGCTGGCCAATTCCAAGGTCTTTCCTAATGTGGATTTCTATAGCGGCACCCTCTATCGGGCCATGGGTATTCCAACAGATCTTTTTACCCCCATCTTTGCCATGAGCCGGGCAGTGGGCTGGTCTGCCCATATTCTGGAGCAGTGGCGTAATAACCGTTTGATCCGGCCCAGCGCCCGTTATGTCGGTCCTGCCCTGCGGTCCTATACCTCCATTGAGGACAGGAGTGCCTAGGAGACTGTCCGAGAATGCCATTTTGCCCAAACTCTTCGTTGTTTAGAGAAAATAATGCTCGGAATATTAACTATATGCCTGTGCTTATTTTCCCTAACCCCAATGAACGGGATAAGTGCCTTTCGCAGATTGTTTTCTTGCAAAAAAAAAAAACAAGAAAACAATCTGTAAGGCACTAAACGCCTCGATTTTGAACAAAATATCTATTCTCGGACAGCCTCCTAGAGAGAGATCCTCCTGTCTGTAGTTTGCGTGCAAGGTGGAAACCGTTATGCGAAATCTCCTGCTCTGTCTGCTGACAGTGTTGCTGACCTCCTGTGCTGCTGTGGGGCCAGACTATGTCAGGCCGCCCACCGAGAGCCCGGAAAAGTGGCATGTAGACTACGATCCGGTCGTCGATCCGGCCGATGTCCCGTGGTGGCAGCGGTTTGGTGACCCGTTCCTCGACGAGCTGATTGCAGCAGCGGTGCAGGGCAACCTGGACCTGCGGATAGCCGCGGCCAGGGTAGATCAGTATCTCGGTCTTCTGGAGACCAGCCGCTCCCGTGCTTTTCCACAGATCGAGGCCGGAGGGTCCGGCAGACGTGACGGTACCGCCGGTCAGAGCGTCGAGAGGTACCAGGGCGCCTTCAACAGCTCCTGGGAGCTCGATTTCTGGGGCCGGATCCGGCGCTCATCCGAGGCGGCCAGGGCCCGGTTGGAAGGAAGTGAGGCCGGCCGGCGGGCAGTGGTCCTGACGGTGGTCAGCAGTGTGGCCAGTAACTACATTCTGCTCCGCGGCCTTGATCAGCAGCTGGAGACTGTCCGTGAGACGGAAAAATCCTATGGCGAGAGTCTGGACCTTGCCCGGATTCGCTTCAACCACGGCGCCATTTCCCGTCTTGAACTCTCTCAGCTGGAATCCCAATATGAATCAGCACGTCAGGCCGTACCCCGTTATGAATCGTTGATCCGCCAGCAGGAAAATCTGCTTTCCCTGTTGCTGGGGCGTCTGCCGGCTTCGATTTCCCGAGGCAAGGCCCTGGATCAGCTGACCGACCCCGGTATCCCGGCGGGCCTGCCTTCCCTGCTGTTGACGCGGCGTCCAGACATCATCCAGGCTGAACAGGAACTGGTGGCCGCAAATGCCGGAATCGGGGTGGCCAGGGCTGAATATTTTCCCCGCATTGCCCTCACCGGGGCCTTGGGGACCGCCAGTAGGGATATCGGCTCCCTGTTGCGTTCCGGTACCGGGTTCTGGTCAGTAGCCGCCGGGGCCGCCGCCGCTCCGATCGTCAATTTCGGGGCCATTTCCGGCCAGGTGAAACAGGCCGAGGCCCTGCAGCAGCAGGCGCTGTTTCACTATCAGCAGACGGTGCTGGCCAGCTTCAAAGAGGTGGAAGATGTCCTGATCCGGATTGTCAAGGGCCGGGAAGAGCTCGAGGCCCAGGAACGACAGATCCTGGCCCTTGAGGAGTATGCCTTTCTGGCCCGCCTGCAGTTTGAGGCCGGCGGCTCCAGCTATCTGCCGGTGCTGGATGCCGAGCGGGCGCTGTTCAGCAACAAGCTGGCCCGGACCCAGCTCAGGTCTCAGCTGCTCGGGGCCCATGTCGCAGCCTATAAGGCCATGGGCGGGGGCTGGATGAGCGAGGCTGACCAGCCGGGAAGAGAGAAGGAAAAAATACAATCAGTAGGAGGTGACCAATGACTCAGCCATTATTAGATCCAGCCAAACGTCTCTATCGAACCGCCAGACCTGCCACCCGACCGCAGCCGCGCAGCCTGAACATGATCGGTTTTGGTTTTGACGGCACCGCCTGTTTTCGCAAGGGCACGGCCATTGGTCCGGATGCCATCCGCAATGTGGCCTTCGATATCGAGAGTTATTCGCCCTATCTGGATCTTGATCTGGAGGAGACAGCTCCCTTTTATGATCTGGGTAATCTTGTGGTGGCCCAGAGCGGTGATGCCCATCAGGATTTCCTGGCAACGCATGAACGCTTTACCGAACTGGCCGGGGATCTCGATTTTGCAGCTGAGGGCATTAAATTTCTGATCCTCGGCGGCGAGCATTCCATCTCCTATTCCTTTGTCGCCAAGTATCTCCAGGCCTATCCTGATCTGCTCCTCCTGCATCTTGACGCCCATGCCGATCTGCNNAGGGCTACCATTATTCCCATGCCTCGATCATCAGGAGGTGCCTCGATCATTTCGGCCCGGGCCACCAGCTGCTCCAGTTCGGTATCCGTTCCGGCACCAGGGAAGAATACGCCTGGATGCGTGAAAATCAGACCCTGGCAGCCAGTCT
The DNA here is from genome assembly GCA_002327225.1 of Desulfobulbaceae bacterium UBA2213. Lineage (GTDB taxonomy): Bacteria > Desulfobacterota > Desulfobulbia > Desulfobulbales > Desulfocapsaceae > UBA2270. The sequence continues at coordinate 8,307 of DCUN01000048.1, read as the reverse complement.
TGATGCCTTTGTCGCCTTCATCGAAGCACAGCCGGCCGACCGTCCCATCTATCTCACCCTTGATCTCGATTACTTTGATCCCGCCTTTCTCCCGGGAACCGGCACCCCGGAACCCGGCGGTCAGGATTTCATCTCCTTTATCCGGATCGTCCAGGCCCTGCGCCATAAAAACATGGTGGCGGCTGATGTGGTAGAGTTGTCCCCTCCGGTCGATGCCACCGGCAACAGTGATGTNNTGGAGATGAGCAATGATCCTGCCCTGATAGCCGCGGAAAACAGTGGTCGCTACCATGTCAGCCATTGGGGCAACGGTTATTTTGCGGTCAACAGCAAGGGGCACCTCTGCGTCCTGCCTTTCAAGCGGCAAGACGGGCCCACCATTGACTTTCTTGAGGTCATTGAGGAGATCAAGAAACTGGGCATCTCCTTCCCCGCAGTCCTCCGTTTTCACGATATCCTCCGCTCCCAGGTGCGCCTGCTCAATACCACCTTTCGTGCGGTGATTGAAGAATGTGAGTATCAGGGGCAGTTCCTCGGGGTCTATCCGGTCAAGGTCAATCAGATGCGGGAGGTGGTCGAGGAGATCATCGACGCCGGTCAGTCCTTTGATTACGGGCTCGAGGCCGGTTCCAAACCGGAACTGCTGGCGGCCCTGGCCTTAAACGAGAACCGTAATGCCCTGACCATCCTCAACGGCTATAAGGATGAGGACTATATCCGTCTGGCCCTGCTGGGCCGCCGGCTGGACCGTAAGATCATTATTGTGGTTGAACGCTTCTCGGAGTTCTCCCTGATAGTCAGGGTGGCCAAGGAGTTGGGGGTCGAGCCGATGATCGGGATTCGCGCCAAGCTGGCGGCCCATGGCAGTGGCCGCTGGGCCGGGGCCAGCGGCGAAAAGGGCAAGTTCGGCCTCACCTGCAGCGAGATCCTCAGCGGGGTGGCGCTGCTCAGACAGGAGGGAATGGCCCACTGCCTGAAGCTCCTTCATTTTCACGTGGGCAGCCAGATTCCGGATATCCGTTTTATCAAGGAGGCCATCGCCGAGGCCGGCCGTATCTTTGTCGATCTGGTGGCCCTCGATCTTCCTCTTGAGTATTTTGATGTGGGCGGCGGACTGGGCGTTGATTATGACGGCTCCCGTTCCGCCAGTGAGTCCTCAAGGAATTACACCCTTGAGGACTATGCCTTTGATATCATTGACGGCCTTCAGTATATCTGTGATCAGGCAGGTGTTGCCCATCCCCATATTGTCAGTGAGAGCGGCCGATTTGTCACCGCCCACCATTCCTGCGTGATTACCAATGTGATAGATAATATCCATCAGACCAAAAATAGACTCAGCACCGAGCGCGAGCCAGGGGAGCATAATCTGGTCGCCACCATGCGTGGTTCCGCCGGTGAGCTGGATGACAGCAATTACCAGGCGGTATTCAACGATATCCAGCAGTGCAAGGATGACGCCATCAGCGCCTTCCGTTTCGGGGTGATCTCTATTGGCGAGCGGGCCAAGATCGAGACCCTCTATTGGACGACGCTGGCCCGGATCCAGAAGATTGTCGAGGGGCAGTCCTTTATCCCCGAAGAACTGCAAAGGCTCGGAGAGCTGCAGGCCAGCCAGTATCTCTGTAATTTTTCGATCTTTCAGTCGGCTGCCGACAGCTGGGCCATCAAGCAGCTCCTGCCCATCATGCCGGTGATGCGCCTTGACGAACAGCCGGATGTCAGCTGCTCACTGGTGGATATCACCTGCGATTCAGATGGCAAGATTGACCGTTTTATCGCCAAGGGCGGCTTTGAGAAAACTCTGCTCCTGCACACGCTCAGGCCGGATGAAGAGTACTATATCGGCCTCTTTCTCACCGGGGCCTATCAGGACGTCATGGGGGATATGCACAATCTCTTTGGCCGGCTCAATGAGGTGCATATCTACTGTGATGATGACGATCCCAATGATTTTTATATTGAAGAGATGATCAAAGGGACATCCGCCCAGCAGGTATTGACGACCATGCAGTACAATCCTGAGCTTATGGCCAGGACGATCAAGAAAGAGATTGACCGCCAGGTACATCAGGGCAAGATCCAGCCCCGTGAAGGGGTGCGGCTCGTCGATTTCTACGAAGACTGTCTGGCTGACTATACCTATTTGAAATTTCAGGTGCCGTAGACAGAAAGAGCAAAGCTCTTTTTGCTTTTTTTGTAACGACACCTGATCTGACTTCACGAATTATTAAATATACCCTTTGATGATAAAGAGGGCCAGGGCTGCAAAAAGCAGGAGATGAAGCCCTACAATCAGTGCTTTGTGGCGCTGGAACTGTTCGTTCATCTTCTGGATGAAGGGCAGACCACCAAAAAAACGGCGCATCCTGTCGATACGGATGGTCTGGTTGTCGGTGCTGGCATGGCTCTGAAAGGCAAGCATGGGAGAAAGGGCGAAAAAGTCTTTATCATGTCGGCGCAGCAGGTCGTCAAAGGGGATGCCGCTCCATTTTTCCTGGATGATACGCTGGGCAAAGGGGCGATTGAGGGCATAGGCATGGGCGAGGCAGCGGTATCGTATTTTGACCACCGACTGTTCCGTTGTCTTGGTTATGCGGGTGGTCAGAGCGCCAAGAAAGAAGCCGTTCCAGGCGGGAAGCGTGTGCAGGAAGGTGGTGGCTGCTTGCAGCCTTTGACCATTGAACCCCTGAAAAAGGATGTCGTCTTCAAACAGGAGAATGTGGCGGGCTCCGGCCTCCACTCCTTTGTGCAGGCAATGGATATGGGATTGAAAGATCCCTTTCTCCTGATTGTCAGGATGCTTTTTGACGAGCACAAATTCAACGCGTGGAAGCAGGCCGACGTCGGTAAATTGTTTTTTTGCCTCTGCCCGCCGGTCCGTGCGTGTATCTACGGAAATACAATAGATTTTGTCAAAAAAAGCCCATTGATCAGGAGATGGTTCCATGGCCTGCCTGTGCAAAAGAGTTGCAGAAAAAAAGACGAGTAGTGTACATTTGACGCATGAATAACGTGAGCTCCCGTATCCGAAGAGGCCTGTTGAAGATTGCCGACATCGATTTTGTCCGTACGGCGATTGAAGAGGAGGCCGATTTGATGGCGTTTAAAGAAAAACCTTCCCTGCAGGTGATTACGGGCGTTTTTCTGATCTCCATCAGTTTTGTCCTCGGCTGGCCAGCCGTGGCCGCCTTGGGAGTTGTGGCCATTCAGCTGGATGAGCCCTTGATTGCGGTGATCGGAGGGCCTTTGGTCTACGGTCTGTCGCACCTGGTTTTTCTTGCCGGGATGTATTTTTCCGGTGCCAGATATTCGCTTATCTTCTTCCGCTGGCTGAGCCGAGTCTTCGTGGAAAAACTTCTCTCCTGGGTACCCTCTCAGTCGCAAGGCTGAGCAAGCGTATCCCGCCTGCATCGTCGCTGAATTTTTATCTTCCCAGCAGCTTCCTGATCCACTCCGGCGGTGTGACGCCCCCGCCACTGATATCCCGCATCCGTAGCCCTGTTACTGTTTCACAAGTTGTTCCCCTGGAATCAAAAATAGCCAGATCAAAGACAAGTTCGTCTTCTCTCTGGAAAAGAGGAAGGACGGTGGTGCTGTAGCGTTCCCCTGCTGTTGTTGCCTGGTGGATGATCCGCTGGCTGAAGCCAACCGGAAAGGGCACAAAATCGGCCAGGCATTGGCCAAGGACACAGGCGGCATGCATGGCGCCATCAAGGGGGAAGGGCGAACCCAGCGTTTTTTTCAGATCCTGGCCCTCGGGAGGGTCTTGTGCCTGCAGGCTGCCCCAGGCACCTTGTCTTGTAAGATAAAGAGGGCCGCTCAAGGTGCGGTAGGCCGGGCCAAAGGGGACCAGCTCCTTATAGATTTGCTCTGCCTCCACCGAAACGGCTGAGTGTGGCGGGGGAGGCGGGGCAATGATCCTTTCCTTCGTCACTTCCTGCGCGCCGGTTGCAAAGGTGATCTCCGCATGTTCGCGGCTGCGGTGTATCTTTTTGAACTGTATCCGGCTGAGGAGCTTGATGCACAGCGCATCCTTGTCGCTTGTTGCATATTCTATCTGCGCTGAGAGCTCTGCTGTCTCGTGCGGGATCTCTAAAAACTTTGAAAAGCGGGCCTCATTCATGACCATGGGGGAAATATCAGGACGGATCTCCCTGGCAGCTGAGGCCAGTATCTCCATGATCTCGACTGCCGGCAGGATCACCTTGCCATTAAAGCAATGGTCCTTGAACCAGGGCTGGATGGCAATCTTCAGAGGTCTGCAAGCGGCTTCCATTGCTATTCGTTGACCATTTCTATGCTGGAAATTAGACGGGAAATTGCTGCCAGAGTTTGATCGTCTTGTCATCGATCTCGACCGGGATGCCACTGCTGTTGACGGCACAGTGTTTGGTGAAGCCGGTGCAGATAATCTCCCCATCCTCGGCCCTGGTGATGAGGTAATCAAATTGCAGTTTCACCAGTTCCTGTTTGCCCGGCCGGGTGTGGATGTACATCAGGTCATCATAATAGAGGGGGGTATAATAATTGAGCTCGGTCTTGATGATGGGGTAGATATAGCCGCTTTCTTCAATCTTTTTATAGGGATAATTGGCCTCCCGCATGAGTGATGCCCTGCCGAATTCAAAGTAGCGGAGATAATTGGCATGATAGACCACCTGGGAACGGTCCGTGTCAACATAGAGGGTCCGCATTTCACAGCGATGCCAGATCTTGCCGCTCTTGGTATCGGTGACATGGGATGGATGGCCCGGCAATAGTTCCGGGATAAACGGTTTTGGTCGCATCGTAGTGTGTCTCTTGTGGTTATTTCTTAACGGCCCTTAAAGATGATACAGCAGTTTGTGCCGCCAAAGCCAAATGAGTTGGAAAGGACATGCTCGTAGCTAGCCTTGCGGGCCTGGTTGGGAACAAGATCAAGGTCATCAAAGGCCGGGTCTGGAATGTGATTGACCGTGGGCAGGAGCAGACCTTGCGACATGGCCTCGATACTGAGCGCCGCCTCAATGGCCGCCGAGGCCCCCAGGCTGTGTCCCACCTGTGATTTATTGGCAGTGATCGGGATCCGGCCGATTCCCTTGCCGAAGACCTCGCGCAGACATTCCACTTCAGTGGCATCGCCGGTCGGGGTTGATGTGCCGTGGGCATTGATGCTGCCGATATCCTCGGGGCTCACTTCGGCGTCATCAATGGCTGCCTGGATGGCCCGGATAATGGTGGTGGCATTGGGCCGGGTGAAATGATGGGCGTCAGAGGTCCAGCCGATGCCGGCAATCTCCGCCTTGGCCTGCAGGCCCAGTGATTTCACCTTGTCTTCGGCGGCCAGGACCAGGACCCCAGCGCCCTCGGACAGGACAAAGCCTTTCCGATCGAGGCTGAACGGCCGTGATGCCTGGCTGGGGTCATTATAGGCACGATCCTTCGGGCCCACCTTGATCGTTGCCAGCATATTGGAAAATCCCTGGATGATTTCCGGCACCAGGCAGGTCTCAACGCCGCCGACGAGGGCAAAGTCGCAGTCGCCGTCACGAATCATTTTTGCGCCAAGGGCGATGGCATAGTTAGCCGAGGCGCAGGCGGCCTGGGGAGAAAAAATCGGCCCGGTGAATCCCAGCAGCATCCCGGCCTTTCCTGCCGGAAGATTGGCGCAGACATTGGGCAGAAGGTAGGGGCTGACTTTAAAGGGGCCTCGGTTCACATAATTGTCCATGGCAATACGAAAGGAGTCTGTGCCGTTCAATGCCGAACCGATCAGGCAGGCGGTTCTGGGGCCTGTCTGGCTGTCGATCTCCAGCCCTGCATGGGCAAGTGCCTCCCGGCAGACCTCCATGGTCATAAACATGTATCCGGCATCCCAGACAGCAGCCTCTTTACGGCTCACGTATGAAAGCTGCGTCGGATCCCAGTCCGGGATCTCGCCTACAACGTTACAACGACTGCTTGTCTCGCATTTGCTGATTCGGCGAAATCCGGCCTGTCCGGAGACGGCAGCCTGCCAGGTTTTACTGAAGGTGTTGCCCAGGGCAGTGGCAGCGCCGTAGCCGACAACAAAGACCTTTCTGTTGAGTGGTGCTTTCATACAATCTTATACCAATGGTATGTCATCGCTCTGTCTTTCAATTGACTCGTTTAAAGACCGCGCAGCTGTTACAGCCGCCAAAGCCAAATGAGTTTTTCAGCACATATTCCTGCGCTAATGGTCTTTTCGTATCAGCCACACAGTCTATGTCGATCTCAGGATCAGGACGGTAGTTGATGGTGGGCAGGAGCACCTCCTCCTGCATCGATTGAATGGCAAAGACGGATTCAATGACGCTGGAGGCGCCCATGGCATGGCCGATAAGGGATTTATTGGCTGAAACAGGCGGAATCCTGGCGCCAAACACGGCTTTGAGGGCGTCATATTCAACCTTGTCGCCCACGCGGGTTGAGGCGGCATGGGCATTGACTGCGGCAATATTGGCTGGCATGATGCCGGCATCATGGATGGCGTTCTGCATGCATTGTCTGATCGTGGCAAAATGGGGCGCGACAAAATGATTGGCATCCGAGGTCATCCCCCAGCCAGCCAGTTCCGTGCTGAAAGGCAGGCCATGGCTTCTGGCAAAGTCCTGACTGGCCAGGATCACGGCCCCGGCCCCTTCAGAGAGAACAAAGCCCCGCCGATTGGCGGAGAAGGGTCGGCTTGCCGCCTGCGGTGTTTCCTCTTCCTGTCCCTCTTTGGGGATATAGACGCCGTTCATCGTATAAAAACCGGCCACGATGGGTTCAACGAGAGCAAAATCAACGGCGCCGCAGATGACAACATCAGCCTTACCCTGGGCCAGGAACATGGCTCCGATAATCATGGAGCTAAGTCCTGTGGCGCAGGCAGTGATGGTGGAGACAATAGGTCCCTGTGCCCCTGTCTGGATGGCGATCTTGCCGCCAACCATGTTGATACAGGCGTTGGGGTTTGCATAGGGATGGGGGAGCTTGTTTTCGTCCCGCAGACGCCTGTCGGCAGTCAGCACCGCATCGAGCCCGCCAATGGCGGAACTGTAGGTTACCGCAACCCGGGGAGCGAGCTCAGGGTCTATCTCAAGGCCGCTTCGTTCAAGGGCCCGGGCAACAGAGAGCATACCATATTTGAATATCGGCGAACTCCAGCTGGCTTGATGTCTGGCCGAGAGAAAGGGATAGGGGAGATCGTCAATGTCGGCAACCTGGCCGGCAATGCGCACCGGAAAATCAGGGGAAAGCGGAAAGCGGCTGAGGGGGCCGATGCCACTTTCCCCCGCAAGGGCACGTTGCCATTGAGCCTCGAGATCGATTCCGAGGGCCGAGATGGCGTCGTAGCCGATGATGACCGGTTTATTACTCACCATAGATGCTGTTACCAGGGGATAAACTGGTAGAGCTTGGCAAACATCTCATAGACCTCGATCCAGTTCTGCAGATCCTTGGTGGTATTGATATGGGCGCGTTTGTTGACCATGACCCAGCTCATGTGGGCCGCGCCGTCCTTACAGGTGGAGCAGTCCCGGGTTTCAGAGGTGCAGCAGCGGTGCATGGTTTTGAGGTCTGAGGCCCAGCGGATAAAATTGGTGAGACGCTTGGGACGCGGTTCACGTTTGTCTATGGGCTCGGTGACCGACGGGCACTCCATCCAGCCGAATTTGCGGCCAAGCATCGAACCCGTGGTGATAATTTCATGATAATACTTTGAGGAGATAACCGTCTTCGGGTAGGCATCGAGCATTGCATCCATCTCTGCCCGTACGTCAATCAGCTCTTCCGGCTGCCAGGAAAAACCGGAAACGTCCTCGTCATTGGAGAGCAGCTGCATGTGCACCTTCAGGCCGATATCTTCAACTTTTTGAATGATCTTGCCGGTTTTGCCCAGTTGCTTCGGGGTGATGGTATAGAGGTAATAAGCGTGCGGATCGCCGGCATAATTGGCACTGGTGATCTTGAAGGTGTCTTTTCCCCGCAGGGCTTTTTCATCCTCTTCATCGCCCCACAAGGATAAACCGACCATCATGTCGGGAAAACGGTCCCTGGGCACTTTGATCAGGCCGTTGGTGGCACAGAAGGTGGGCAGGCGCTTATAAAAGGCCTCAATCCGGTCCAGGCACAAGGTGGGCTCGCCGCCGATGAGAATGGCCAGGTTCACCCCGCGGTCCATCTCCTTGTCGACAAAGCTGTGCCATTTGCTGATGTCATTTTCCTCTGAAGCCCGCTCGTGCTCACCTGAAGAAAAGAAGAAGCAGCCCTTGCAGCGGAGGTTGCAGCGGTCTGTGACGTCATAGATGGAACTGCGGA
>DCUN01000046.1 GCA_002327225.1 Desulfobulbaceae bacterium UBA2213 | reverse complement strand
CGGGGAAATCCTTGTCTCGTTTACCGTCCTCTGGCAGCGCTTTAAGGCGCAATGGTTGAGACCACACCATATCGTGCATCCGGAGACTAAAGGTTCGTGTTGCCAATGTTAAAGGGTAGACCAAGTAGTCAAGTTGAGACTATTCCTGAGCATCTTCAATTTCAACAAAGAGTCNNCAACAGTTGATAAAACCTATTCTGTGCATCTTCAATTTCAACAAAGAGTCAGAATCATACCAAAACATGCCAACCCGAATCAGACTCACGGAATCAAGAATACCAGAAGACACCTTGCTCACGTTGACATAGGCCTTAAATATTAGCTGACTCCTGGCGAGACCGACTTCGAGAAAACTTCTTTTCCAGATTTGTCAGGTCAGGCGCCAGAACTGCCACACATCAGGCAAGCCAGCTGAAGCGTTCCCAGAAGTCGGGAAAGGATTTGGCGACACAGCCCTCATCACTGATCTGGACGCCGGCCACCCTAAGACCCGTTACTGCAAAACTCATGGCCATGCGATGATCCTTGTAGGTATCAATGAGCGCGCCATGCAGCCTCGCCCCGCCATCACCATGGATAATCATGCTGTCCTGCTGTTCTTCCACCTGCGCCCCCATTTTGCTGAGTTCCGTGACCACAGCGCTCAGACGATCGCACTCCTTGATCCGCAGGTGGGCAATATTCTTGATCACAGTCTTGCCGTGGGCAAAGGCCGCAACCACCGCCAGGGTGGGCACAACATCCGGCATATCGCCCATATCAACGGTGATGCCTTCCAGACGCTGGCGGCCCTGCACCGTGATCCCGCCCCCTTCCCGACTGATCTCACAGCCCATGCGGGCCAAAAGGGGCACGAGCCCCGCATCCCCCTGCAGAGAGGGAACCGGCACATTACTCACTGTAACCCGGCCCGCCGTAATGGCCGCTGCCGCCCAGAAATAGGAGGCATTGGAGGCGTCCCCTTCAATCTCATAGTCCATGGCCCGGTAACAGCCCTGAGGGATGACAAAATGAGTCAGTTCCTGATTGCAATCAACATCTATACCAAAATCCGACATAACGGAAAGGGTCATGGCCACATAAGGTTTTGACAGGACCTCACCCCTGACCTGGAGGATTGCCGGACGGGCCGCATAGGGTGCGACCAGCAGGAGCGAGGAGAGATACTGGCTGGACTTACCCTCCGGCAGGATCGTCTCTCCGCCCTGCAGACCATGGCTGTTAATGGTCAGCGGTGGGCAGGCAGTGCCTGTGACCGAACTGATATCGACTCCCCAGCCCCTGAGCGCCTCCATAAGCGGGCCAATGGGACGCTCGCGCATCCGCTCTTCCCCATCGATGGTAAAGAGGCCATGGCCCAAGGCCGCAACAGAGGTGAGAAAGCGGGTGGCTGTGCCATTATTGCCCAGATAAATCTCGCCGGCCGGGGTGGCAATCCTGCCGCCATTGCCTTCCACCTGCCAGGCCTCACCTTTTTTATCAACACGAATCCCCATCTGGGCCAGGGCCTTAGAGGTGTACTCTGTATCTTCACTGGCCAAGGGGCCCAGCAGACGACTGCTGCCATCAGCCAGGGCAGCGGCAATCAGCGCCCTCTGGGTCAGACTCTTGGAACCGGGAACCACGATGGTTGCATCAACGCTTGTAACGGGGGATATCTCTTTCATCTCTTCTCTCTTGTCTTTCTTCTTTCCACAGTTAGGATTCAGGTTCGACCAGGGTATTTCCGGTAGCCTTATACAATTTCTGACGCATCATCTCAACCGGAGCCGCCTTGCCGGTCCAGAGTTCAAACTGCGCCACCCCCTGATAGAGCAGCATCTCCAGTCCATTCACCACCTGGCAGCCGGCCCCCTTCGCCTCCCTGAGCAGCTTGGTTTCAAGCGGGGCATAGACGATATCCATCACTACCTGGAAGCGGGAGAGGATGGCCTGGGGAACAGGACTGAGCTGGACCTCCGGCTGCATCCCCACCGAGGTAGCATTGACCAGGATCTCTCCCTCCAGACTGTCCGCCTCATCCAGGGGATGCCAGAGACAGCCCAGATCTGCAGCCAGCTTCCGGCCCCGTGCTTCGGTCCGGCTGCAGAGGATAACTTGCGCCCCCTCCTGCTGCAGACCAAAGCCAATGGCCCGGGCAGAACCGCCGGCGCCAAGGAGGACGACCTGCGCCCCCCGCAGGCTCACCTTTCCGGACAGGGCCCGATTGGCGCCCAGCCAATCCGTATTGCTGCCGCAGAGAAGTTTTCTGCCGTCGACCTCCCTCATCTCTATGGTATTCACCGCCCCAATCTTCCGGGCCACATCCTCAATGACATCAAGCAGGGGGATGACCGCCTCCTTGTAGGGGATGGTCACACTCAGCCCTTTCACCCCGATGGCCTTCAGGCCGGCGATCCCACCCTCCAGATCCTGCAGCGGAAAGGGCAGGTAGACGCTGTTTTCCCCCAGTTCAGCAAAGGCAGCATTGTGCATGACCGGACTCAGCGAATGGCTCACCGGATTGCCGATAATCCCATAAAGCGTTGTCCGGCCATTGATTGTCATTGCCTCTGCCATTGTTACTGGTGCTCCTTGCACTGTATTGTCGAGGCATTCATCAGGGCCTCAATCTGCCTCAGGACTCCGACAGAAAGCTGACCCGGGGCCGTGGCCTCATCGTCGCGGGCAGCGCAATAGGTCATGTAGCCGCCAAGCTCGACAGTGGCCAGCCGACTGATGACACCGGGCCTGCCCATACAGAAGGCAATAAGAGGGATATCCATGGTGGCAGCCTCTTCCTGCAGGTTCAGAACCCGCAGGACATCATGATAATCATGGGCCATGGTCACAATCTTGGCGATATGGGCCCCTTTATCCTGGATCATGGCCAGGCGCCCTACCAGTTCTGCTCTGGTGGGAGTTTCCTGGAAATTATGCCAGGAGAGGATCAGACGAGTGGCGGATTTTTCCACCATCTCAAGCAGGGTCTTATGCGAGGAGGCAGGGGCCTTGAGTTCCAGATCGACATAGGCCACACCCTGCTGCGCCCCTTCCAGCAACGGGGTGATCCTTGCCTCTTCCTCCCCCTCATAGCCGCCACCCTCCCAGATAGGCCGGTTGGTCAGCAACAGAGGTTTGGTCAATCGGGACATAAAAGGTGCAACGGCTATCGTCTCGAGACGGTCAAGCCGGATCTCAATGACATCGGCCAGGCGGCTGATGTCATTGGCTGCAGCCACTGCCTCCTTAATCGTTTCCCTGGCAATTGAAACACAGATGCGGTGCATATATTCAACCCTCTTCATTTTTTATTGTCAGGTGACAGCCGGGAGTGGCGGCTGGCCAGACGAATCGCCCATCCCACCAGCAAGGAGACGATGGCAAGATCGTCAAGGAGTCCCAGACCAAGAATCCAGTCCGGCACCAGATCAAAAGGGGAAAGGAGATAGAGGATGGCCAGGAGCAGTATTGCCTTCACTGTCCAGGGAGTATCAGGACGGGAAAGAAGACGGGCATAGGAGGCGATCCTGACCCAGAGAGAGCTGTTCGGTGACTGACGGGAAGAGGATCCTTTCATCTCCTGGTTTCCCCTATCCAAGCCGCAGGCTGCCGATCAGCTCGCGCACGGAGGCCAGCTGCTGCTCCCGGACATAGGAGGTCATCCCGTCAACCACATCCTCGCTGGCCCGGGGATTGACAAAATTTGCGGTCCCTACCTGCACGGCACTGGCCCCGGCCAGCATGAATTCCATGGCATCCTCGGCGCTGCTGATCCCGCCGATGCCAATGATCGGAATGGTCACAACCTGCGCGACCTGATAAACCATACGCAGGGCCACCGGCTTGATGGCAGGCCCTGACAGACCGCCGATGACATTGGCCAGACGGGGCCGCCGGGTCCTGAGATCAATGGCCATGCCGATCAGGGTATTGATCAGGGAGACGCCATCGGCACCTGCCTCCTCCACCGCTTTAGCCATCAGGGTCACATCAGTGACATTGGGAGAGAGTTTGACAATAACCGGCACCCGGCAACTCTGTTTAACCGCCGCGGTCACGCTGGCGGCCATCTTTGGGTCAGCGCCGAAGGCCACACCACCCTTCTTGACATTGGGGCAGGAGATATTCACCTCGATCGCGGCAACTCCAGGGACATCGACCAGCCGTTCGGCAATCCTGCTGTACTCTTCAACAGATTCGCCAAGGATATTGACAATAACCGGAACGCCCAGGGCCGAGAGATAGGGCATCTTGTCGCTGATAAAGCGATCCACTCCCACATTTTCCAGACCGATGGCGTTGAGCATGCCGCAGGCGGTCTCGACTATGCGGGGCGGTGGATTGCCGGAACGCGGCGCCAGGGATATCCCCTTGACCACCACTGCCCCGAGACGGCTGAGATTGACAAACGATTCAAATTCAACACCATAACCGAAGGTCCCGGAGGCGGTCATCACCGGGTTCTGGAGCTCAAGACCGCCGATGCTGACCCGCAGATCAACCGCTGCTTCATTCACTTTTACAGGCTCCATAACAGATCTCCCGACTCAAAAACCGGCCCGTCCGAGCAGGCATGGGCATAGCCGCCAGCCTTCAGGGGTACGGCACAGCCCAGACAGGCCCCCATGCCGCAGGCCATCACCGTTTCCACCGACACCTGACAGCTAATCTTGTCTTTCAGGCACAGATGGTGGATCGCTGCCATCATCGGCCTGGGGCCGCAGCAATAGACCGTAGAATCAGGGGCTGGATTTATTCCTTTCAGGACATCGGTGACCAGGCCATGATGGCCCAGCGAGCCATCATCAGTAGCTGCCAGCACCTCAAGCCCCAGATTCTTGAACCCATCAAGAAGCGGCTCCAGTTCCTGCCGGTTCCGGGCGCCAAGAATCACCGTAGGCAGCTCAGCCTGATGGGTGTGCTGAGACAAACGACTGGCGAGAAAGAGCATGGGAGCAATGCCCATACCGCCGCCTACCAGGCAGGCATGGCCGGGATCTCCAAGGACAAACCCCTTGCCGAGCGGGCCGAGAAGTGACAGCTGCTCACCCACTTTGACCTGGGCGAGCAGTTCAGTGCCTCGGCCCACCACCTTGAACAGGATCTGCATAAACCCATCGTCGGTGGTCTGGTGGATAGAGAAAGGGCGCCTGAGCAAGGGATCCTGGCCCAGACCAATCTGAACCATTACAAATTGTCCGGGCAGGGCCGCTG
>DCUN01000211.1 GCA_002327225.1 Desulfobulbaceae bacterium UBA2213 | reverse complement strand
CTGAAGAATTACCGGCAGATGATTAAAGGGGAATGCCGGGACTGCGACAAGGCGGAGGAATGTTACGGCTGCCGTGGTGCCGCCTACCAGCTTACCGGAGATTATCTGGCCTCGGATCCCACCTGCTGGCGCAATGTTGCGGCAAAGAAAACGGCTGTAAAGAGCTGATGGCATCCCTCCCCTCTTTTCCAGAAAAAGTGCTGATCATCGGTTCCGGTGTAGGCGGCCTCAGCGCTGCGATTATTCTTGCTCAGCTTGGCTTTGAGGTGACAGTTTTTGAAAAAAATTCTCAACCGGGCGGCTTGATGCGCAGCTACAGGCGCGACGGGATTGAGTGCCCCGTTGGTGTCCATTATCTTGGTTCCCTTGACCAGGGGCAGATCTTGCGCCGGTTTTTTGATTATTTAGGGGTTAGTGCCACGATTCCAGTAGCGCGCATGGGTGAAAATGGCATAATCGACCGCTATCTTTTCGATGGTGCCGCCGACCATCCGCATCCGGCAAGTTTTGACCTGCCGCCGGGTATAGACGCCTTTGCAGAAAAGCTCAAACAGACCTTTCCCGACGAACGAGAAAAGATACGCAAAATAATAGCTCCGATCCACAAAGCAGCAGACCAGCTGCATGCGCTCGATCTATTATATGCAACGGCAAACGATTTTTCACTTCTTGATCAGTCCCAGCCCCTGGGGGAGGTTTTAGACGATCTTCACTGTTCGCCTGGCTTGAGAAGTGTTCTGGCCATTCCCGCTTGCTGGATCGGCGTGCCTTTGAATGACTGCCCGGCCTATTATCACAATATGGCTCTAGCTTCCTATGTCTCTTCTTCGTATCGTTTGCAGGGGAGTGGTGCCCAGATGGCAGATGCTCTGGTTGACCGTCTGCAGGAGCTCGGGGGCAGGATAGTGACCGGGGCCGAGATCAGTAAAATCCATGTCAGTTCGCGGGTGGTGACCGGCCTGCAACTGAAATCGGGAGAGTGCGTGAGCGGTTCAACCGTGATCGGAGCGCTGCATCCGAAGGTCGTTTTGCAGATGCTGCCGGAAGGAGCCGTGAAACCCTCCTATCGGCAACGAATCAGCGGCCTGAAAGATACCCACGGTATCTTTTCGGTTCATGCCCGTCTCGATGGTACCAGCCATCCTGAAATTCCTTACAATATCTTCAAGATAGACAGGGGGTACGATGGAAATGTTCGGGATCTCAAGTATTACCAGATCCGGAAAAGTGAAAGGGAAGGTGTCAGCCTCCTGTCAATCCTCACATCCGGAAAGGATGAGTTGTGGGCGTCCGCTGAGAATACAAAAAGCGGTAGCCGGGGCAATGACTATCTCGCGGCAAAAGAACAGCATGCAGAGCAGTTGATCCGGGAGGCGGAAGGACTGTTCGGCACTTTTCAGGGTCTGAAGGTTCTTGATGCCTATACACCCCTGACCATACGGGACTGGGTCAACAGCCCCGGCGGGAGTGCTTACGGAGTTCTGCGTTCTTCCAGCCAGACGCTGGCCACGGCTCTGCTGAACCGGACGTCGGTGAAAGGCTTGTATCTTGCCGGCCAGAACGTAATGGCCCCGGGGATTATCGGTACCATTATGGGATCTTTCAGTACCGTAAAATTGATCCTGGGAGCAGATGAGTTTGGCAAGGCGGTCCGCTTATGAGGAGGTGGCTGTGATACGGATTATCTTCTTTATCCTCGGTACCGTTTTTTTTGTTCGTATCTCCAGGCGGGCGTTGGCCAATCCAGGGACACACGGTTTTTATAGGTTTTTTGTTTTTGAAGGGCTCTTGTCCTTGATTTTATTGAATCACCCCTACTGGTTCAGAGACCCGTTTTCGCCGCTCCATCTTTTCAGCTGGTTTCTTTTGCTTGTGTCGATTCTTTTTGTTATCCAGTCGGTCCTGATGCTGAAACAGCGGGGCGGTCATGCCCAACGTGCGGAAATGCCGGCAAATTATTCTTTTGAAAATACCGTTCATGTAGTGGAAGAAGGCTTGTATCGCTATATTCGTCACCCGATGTACAGTTCGCTGCTCTTTCTGGGATGGGGGGCGTTTTTGAAACATGTCACGCCAGTAAATAGTGGACTGATTGTGGTGGTGAGTGTCTTGCTTCTTGTTGTCGCCAAGGTCGAGGAACGCGAGAATGTCCGCTTTTTTGGGGCAGCATATGTGGATTACAAGCAACGGACAAAGATGTTTATTCCGTGGGTGCTTTAGTGCCTTACAGATTATTTTCTTGTTTTTTTACAAGAAAATAATCTGCGAAAGGCACTTATCCCGTTCATTGGGGTTAATCCGCGGCTTTTCCTCGTTCTACTCTGGTTGGATAAAGTCTGCCAGGGCGTTAATGCTTTTCAGATGCCGACGGAAGGCCTTGCTGTCGGGCAGATGTATCCCGAATTGGCTTTGCAGGCCCACGGAGATCTGCAGTGCATCCAGTGAATCAAGTCCAAGTCCGCTTGCATCGGAGAAAATCTTAATGTCGTCATCCACCTCTTCCGGGGTGATGTCCGTAATATCACATTCTTCGATGATCATTGCTTTGAGTCGTTGTTTCAACGCCTGGTCTAAAGAACCCTTCATATTCCCCTTTTTCTTCCTTGGGTGTTCTCGCCTGCTGATCTGTTTATCCGATCATCTGGTTCATCTCGAAGATGGGGAGCAGGATGGAAAGGACGACAAAACCTACGGCCGCTCCCATGACTGCGATCATGATCGGCTCAATGAGTGAGGTCATTCCCATGATGGCCATATCAACTTCACGTTCGTAGGCATCAGAGACTTTGATCAGCATGGGCTCCAGGTTACCGCTCTGTTCGCCGACACTGATCATCTGCACAAAAATCGGTGGAAACCAGGGGGATGAACCCAGGGCGTTGGCCATGCTCCTGCCCTTGCGGATCTGCTCTATGGCCTCTTCAATCACCTCGGCAATCAGGGAGTTGTTGACAATGGACTGGACGATCTGCATGGAGGTGACCAGGGGAACGCTGCTGCCGAGCAGACTGGCCATGGTGGAGCCAAAGCGGGCGAGGATGATCTTCTGGTTGACCGACCCGAGAATCGGCATCTTGAGCTTGATCAGATCCCATATTCGACGGCCCCTGGCGCTGCGCACGAAAAGACGGAGTATGAAAAATGCACCAACCATCAAGAGCAGAATCAGCCACCAGTAGCTTCGTAATAAATTACTTAACGAGATAAGCAGCCGGGTGGGCAGGGGCAGAGTACGCTCCATGTCGGCAAAGACCTTGGTGATATTGGGAACGATATAGGTGATGAGAATAAAGAGGATGGCGCTGCCGATAACGGCCATAAAGACAGGATAGATCAGCGCTGCCTTCATGCGTCCCTGCAGCGTTCTCTGTTTTTCACCAAAGTCCGCCAGTTTTTCGAGAACGATATCGAGCGAGCCGGAGGCCTCTCCGGCGCGCACCATATTGATATAGATATTGGAAAAGAGTTTTGGGTGCCGGGCCAGGGAATTGGTCAGGGTATTACCTTCGTTCACACTATCCTTGATCTGGGCCAACACTTTCTTCAGCGCTGGATTTGCTGTTTGGGCAAGAAGGGAGCTCAGGGCGCTGACCAGAGGGATGCCCGCGCCGAGCAGGGTCGCAAGTTGTCGGGTGAAGATGTGTATCTCCACCGATTTGACCCGCTCAAATATCACGGACGATCCCAGCGCTGTTCTTCCGGCCTTGGTTGATTGGGAAAGATTTTCCTTCAGGTCTATAGGGTATTTTCCGGAAGCCCGTAGCTTATTGCGGGCGCTGGCCTCGTTGTCGGCCTCGATGATACCCTTTCTGGGTTTACCTTTCTGGTCAAATGCTTTGTATTCGTAGATAGGCATGGCAGGATGTATTGGGAAAAGGCTGATGAGTGGGAACCCTGTGAGGCTCTTGCAAAAATGACCAAGATATCATTCCCAAGTTCTTGTATCGGGCATCCATTTTCGTACATTCAGCCGGGTATGGATTTCCGCCTATACGGGAATAGCAGTTGTTGGACTTAAGTCGTTATTTTGCAAGGGTCTCCTGTTATTGATCTTTATTCTGGTATCGTAGCAGTATTTTGAAAGATTTCAACGAGAAACAAGAAAAAATGGAAATTGAAGCCAATATATCCTATAGTGATTGCCAGGAAAGAATATTTCTGGCGCCCTTTTTTGAGCGGATATTAATCAGCCTCTTATTGCGCTCTTCTTGAGGCTTGCTTTTTTTTTTGTTGTTTTCCCTGGTTATGTATACACATTATTTCGGACTCAAAGAAAAACCCTTCTCAATTGCCCCTGATCCTCGCTATCTCTATATGAGCGCGTTACATCAGGAGGCCCTTGCCCATCTGCTGTATGGTATCAGCAGTGACGGCTGTCTTATTTTGCTGACCGGTGACGTGGGCTCTGGTAAAACCACGGTGTGCCGATGTCTGCTGGAGCAGCTGCCGGAGGATACCGACCTGGCCCTGATCCTCAATCCAAAATTGAATGCCATGGAACTCCTGGCCTCGATCTGTGATGAGCTGGAAATTGTCGTCACCGACAGAAGAATCAGTGTCAAGACCTATATCGATCACCTGAACAGGTACCTGCTTGCCGCCCATGCTCGAGGGAGGGTCACGGCGCTGCTTATTGATGAGGCCCAGAATCTGAGCATGGATACCCTGGAACAGCTTCGTCTGCTCACCAATCTGGAAACAGGACAACAGAAACTGTTGAAAATTATCCTGCTCGGGCAGCCGGAGTTACGGCAGCTTCTTGATCAGAAAGAGGTGGTCCAGATCAATCAGCGTATTACTTCCCGCTATCACCTGTTACCCTTGGGCAGTCAGGAGGTTGCGGCCTATGTGGAACACCGTCTGGCTGTTGCCGGCGGGCGAAAGAGATTATTTTCTGAAGCGGCGGTGAGAAGGGTGGCGAAGCTGAGCCGGGGGGTCCCCCGGTTGATCAATGTCCTCTGTGATCGATCCTTGCTCGGGGCCTATGTGGAGGAAAAAGATCAGGTTGATCTGAGGATTGTCAATCAGGCGGCGCGTGAAGTTCTGGGGCGGCCTGTAAATGGCGCTGGCTGTCGGGCCATGATGCGGGGAGTCTCCTTCAATGGTGTGGTTTTAGGTCTGCTGCTGCTTATCCTGGCCATTCTGGCCGTATCTTTTTATTATGGTCATTGGCAGGTTGTTTCCCGAGCCGATGAGAGTTACGGGATCAGTGTGCAGGAATTGATACAGCTTCCTGCTGACAAGAATGAGGTGGCGCCTGAAGAAGAATCTGTGCCTGTTGTGCCGAAACAGGAGGAAAGAGAACATGGATCCGGTCAAGAAGAGAAAAAAAATAAGACTCCAGAGAGTACAGATATGGGTTGGTGATTATGTCATATATTCTGGAGGCGCTCAAAAAATCTGAGAGAGAACGCAAACAGGGAGAGATCCCGGATCTGCAAAGCGATCATGGGGTGCGGTCTGGCCATGGGAAAAGGAAGAAAAAATCTTCCTTCTGGAAATGGTTTCTGGCTTGTATCCTGCTTGTCCTGTCGGCTCTGATTCTCTATCGGGGCATGCAGAGGGACAGCGTTGCCTTGCAGGAGAAAATTTCTGCCTTGGAGAAGAGCGTTGTCCAATTGAAAGAGCAGCCTGCTCAGGCCGTTACCGTGGTTGCGCCCCCCCCTGCAGCCAAAGAAGAAGACGCTTCGCAACCCTTGCTGATGGCGGTAGCGGACGAGAAGGGGATGGTACTGGAGGATGATGGGCAGTCTGTCATTGATGAAGAAAAAACTGCGATACGGGCTGAAGATGTCTCCCTGAAGATCGAGCAGGAGAGTGCGCCCCCCCAAAAACCAGTGGTCCGGGATCTTGCTTCAGAGACAGCAGAAACCATACCCCTTATTCAAGACTTGCCATCCAGTGTGCGGCAAAGTTTGCCTCAAGTGAAACTGGTCGGGCATGTCTATTCGAAAGACGCTTCCAAACGGATGATTATTATAAACAGCAGGATCTGTCGTGAGGGGGATCTGATTGAGGATCAATTCCGTCTGGAGCAGATTCTCCGGGATGGTGTGGTCTTGCGTTATCGGGAAATCCGTTTTCGCATGAATCAAATTTGATGGATGTGCTGACAGCCCTTTGTCTTTAGGAGCCGTTACGAAATAANNGTTATTTTTTTACAGCGGCTTAACTGCAGGTCATGAAATTTTTGGAGGAGCATGTGGCCAGTTTGCTTTGTTACTGTTTTGGTTACACCGAGGAAGACCTGCGCCAGGATGTCCTGCGTCATGGTCAGTCATTGATCTTGAAACGTATCGTTGCCGCAAAAAAGGATGATCAGTGCCGCTGCGCGGAGACAAACCCTGCAGGTCATTGATGCCTGGGTCAGGTCCGCCAGGTGGTGGACTCGATTTTAAAAACCATTGCTGAGAAAAAGGTGCTCTGATGTATTTCCCCATTGCCGGTATCGAGGTCAACCCCCTGCTGCCGCCGCTGGTCGCCTTTGTGATCTCCCTCTTCACCTCCATGGGCGGGGTCTCCGGGGCCTTTCTGCTGCTTCCCTTTCAGGTCAGTGTGCTGGGCTTCACCAGCCCGGCAGTCAGCTCGACCAACCAGTTGTTCAATATTGTGGCCATTCCCAGCGGGGTGTACCGCTACATCAAGGAAGGGAGGATGGTCTGGCCCTTGACCTGGATCGTGATTGTCGGCACCCTGCCGGGAGTGCTTGTCGGGGCCATCGTCCGCATCAAATACCTGCCCGACCCGAAAGACTTCAAGCTCTTTGTCGGTCTGGTGCTCCTCTATATCGGCGGCAGATTACTCAAAGACCTGCTCTTCAAGAAAAAAGAGGCGGGCCGTCCTTCGACCGAAGAGCGGTTTCAGCAACAACGCAAAAGACAACTCCAGACAAAAGAAACCAGCCCGTCTGCCCTTGATGAACACCTCTCCCGCGTGACGGTACAGCAGTGGACCTTCAGCCGCATTGTCTATGATTTCTGCGGAGAGACCTTTACCGTCAATGCCGTCGGTGTCATGGCTCTCAGCCTGATCGTCGGTATGGTGGGTGGGGTCTATGGCATTGGTGGCGGTGCGATTATTGCCCCTTTTTTCGTCAGTTTTTTCAGGCTGCCGGTCTATACTGTGGCCGGGGCGGCGCTGATGGGCACCCTTGTCACCTCGGTGGCCGGGGTGATCTTTTATCAGATACTGGCCCCCTATTACCCAGGTATGGTCATCTCACCGGACTGGCTTCTGGGTGTTCTCTTCGGTATAGGTGGCTGTGCCGGCATGTATTGCGGGGCGCGGCTGCAGAAGTTTATGCCGGCGCAATTCATCAAGTGGATTCTGGTGGTGTGCCTGCTTTTTACGGGAGGCAACTACGTTGTCTCTTTTTTCTTGTAGAATAGCTGGAATTGATAAGAGATTTTTTCTGGTGTTCACGACTTTGATACAGTGTGAACAGGAGGCGTTTGATGCAGGTGGTTTTACTTATTGCAGGTTTTGGGGCGCTTGGCTGTCTGGCCCGTTACTTTATTTCCGGCTGGGTCAATGATCTTTTCGGGCGTGGCTTTCCTTATGGTACCTTTGTTATTAATGTCCTGGGGGCATTCATCATCGGCCTGGTCATGGAATTCGGCATGCGGGGCACCTTGCTTCCTGCCAGTCTGCGCACCGGAGTTGCCATCGGTTTTCTTGGCGGCTTCACCACTTTTTCCACCTTCAGTTATGAGACCTTCAGATTGCTGGAGGATGGTGATTTCCTGGTGGCCACGGCCAACGTCATGGCGAGCGTCATCATCTGCCTTGTTTTTACCTGGCTAGGGATACATGCGGCACGGGTTCTCTGATGGTCTTGAAAAAAAGCCCAAATACTTCGTTGTTCCCTGAAAGTATTTCCTCTTGGGTACGCATGGTCTCTGGATCTTTATACCAGACTCTCAACGACGATTTTTTTTTAAGAACTTCAGAATATCTTCCTTGAGGCTTTTTCCAGTTGTGCCATGATCCGGCGGCGTGTGGTATCACGTAATTGCAGAGCGGCTTGCCAGCCATCTCCTTCTGGTGACAATGGCTCATTGATTAACACTCGAAGAGCGCTGTGAAACGGTCGTAATGTCTCACCAGGCAGCAATTCCCGAGTGCCGGTCAGGGTGATCGGTATCACAGGTGTGCCGGTCTGTGCGGCGACGACGAACGCCCCCATTCGGAACGGCAGCAGCCCCGGTTCTCTGCGGAAGGTGCCTTCGGGGAAAAATATCAGGGCCTCACCGGCACCTGCCCGCCCCTCCAGCTCGCGGGTATTTTCGATGCCGCGAACGCTGTCAAAACGTTCAACAAAGGCTGCTCCAAGTCGGCGTAACGGGATGGCGGCAAGCGGTTTGAGCAGCAACTCCTGTTTGGCCACGAAGGCGAAGTGGGGCGGCAGCACGGCGGTGAGGATCAAACCATCCAGGTAGCTGGCGTGGTTGGCCGTGATGATTGCCGGGCCGCGGCCGGCGAGGTGTAGCAGACCCTCCACCTGCGGCCTCAGTCCGGTCAGCGCCAAGGCCAGGCGTGCGCTTGTCCTGGCGAGGCGCCGGCGCAGCCTGAGCGTGGGTAAAAGGACGATCAGGAGCCAGGCCGAGGGTATTATCGTGAGGAAAACCATCCAGGCCCAGCAGCTCCACGCCCAGCCGGCGCCATTCTTGAACCCTCGTCTGATCTCTGCCGTGGCGCTACTGCCGGCCAGGCGCAGCCATTGCCGCCACGGCGCGCGCCCTGC
>DCUN01000054.1 GCA_002327225.1 Desulfobulbaceae bacterium UBA2213 | reverse complement strand
ACCATCTCCGCCACCTGAATATGGCGCTGAGGCGGTTCATCAAAGGTTGAACTGACGACCTCCGCGGCCAGGACCGATCGGGCCATCTCCGTAACCTCTTCCGGACGCTCATCAATAAGCAGAACAATCAGATAGACATCGGGATGATTTTTGACGATGGCATTGGCAATCTTCTGCATCAAAACCGTTTTGCCAGTGCGGGGAGGTGCTACTATCAAACCACGCTGCCCTTTACCAATAGGTGCCATCATATCGATAAGGCGTGTGGAATAATTATCAGGCTGCCACTCAAGATTTAATTTTTCATCAGGGTGCAGGGGCGTCAAATTGGCAAAAAGAGTCTTGGTCTTTGAGGCCTCAGGTGGATCAAAGTTGACACTCTCAACCTTCAGCAGGGCAAAATAGCGCTCCCCTTCCTTGGGCGCACGGACCAGACCTTCAATGGTATCTCCCGTGCGCAGATTTAATCGCCGGATCTGCGATGGAGAGACATAGATATCATCCGGCCCTGGCAGGTAATTATAATCAGGCGCCCTGAGAAAACCAAACCCGTCGGGTAAAATCTCCAGCACCCCGCCGCCACGTAGCTTCCCATCCTCATCAGCCTGGGCCTGTAAAATAGCAAAGATCAGCTCCTGTTTACGCAAGGAGCTCACCCCTTCAATCTTTAATTTTTGACCAAGTTTTACCAGCTCATCAATTTTCTTCAGCTTTAATTCAGCCAGATTCATTAATCATTTTCTCCTATTATACCTATGGGCAGGACAGAATTACAAAAATACGCCGTTTAAATGCCCAGTGGAGCAGAATAACTTTCCACCAATGGACTAACTAACCCCAATGAACGGGATAAGTGCCTTTCGCAGATTGTTTTCTTGAAAAAAAAACAGGTAAGCGCAGACTCCGAGAAAACAATCTGTAAGGCACTAACAATTCACACACTATTGCACAACGACACTAACAGTGGAACACGAACACTCCGAGACGTCCAGAGAGAGGGCGTATCAAATGACAACAGAACAGAATCCTTAAACAACAATCATGGAAACAGAACTGTGTAAGTGAGTTCGATTGTATGATTTCGGATGATTGACAATCCCCGCGGGAAAGCTCACACGAATGAGAATAACGACGAAACCAGACTGACGGACCACAGAAGAGAGCGAATAACCGCAAGAGGTCAATTCAGACGCTCAAAAAAATGGTCCGATAAAAAAAAATTATTTCTTAGTAGTTATGATCTAAAGAATGGAGCAGAGACAAGATTTATATTGAAATAATTATTTTGAAGACTTTTGATTTCCTTGCTCACAACAAGCAATCACCAGAAACGATTCGTCAGCAGATGATAGAGTACACAGTATTATTTTTCAGCAGATCGGACAAGGGCAGGATTTTCTCTCTGATAATTATATCTATATACGAAGTCCAAAAAACCATGTCAACCTTTTTCGTCAACTCCAGACCAACTCAAACCAAAAAAAATCAACCCAGCATCTTAAAATAATGGACCAGATGACAAACCTGAAGGATTGTCCGGGCAAAAGGACCGGAATTCTCTATCACAGAATCAGCCCATAGGGCTTTATCCTCAAGAGGAATCTGAGCGCTGACAGCTCCCCTCGCCTCCTCCAGGCAGACCCGGTCACGCCTGATAATACGTTGGACGCAACGCTCATTTTCTGCATAGACCACAACAATCCAATCAAAATCATCCTGCCAGCCAACCTCGAAAAGCAGGGGAACTTCAACTACCAGCCCTGCCGAAGCAGACCTTTTTTCTACGGCCCTGACGATTATTTCCTGCCGCACAAGCGGGTGCATAATTTGCTCTACACCATGACGCACCACAGGATCTGCAAACAGGGCCTTACGCAGAGCAGCTCGATCAATACTGCCAGCCGGATCAAAAAAACGAGGCCCCCATTTTTCTTGAATACCTTGCCACCCGGGCATATTCTGCTGCAAGAGGTTACGGCACAGGACATCCGCATCCAGGAGATCAAATCCCAGTAACTTTGCCAGAATCGCGGCCACCGCGCTCTTGCCAGCGCCTATGCCTCCTGTAAGGCCGATAATCACAACCGATCCCGAGCAACCTGTTTTGTTTCATCTGTAAGCTGATCAACAATTAAGGAAAAATCGGGCCACAACGGGGCTGAAAAAACAAGCTCTTCTCCGGTCACAGGATGGACAAAACGCAATTGCGCAGAATGAAGCAACTGCCTGGGGAATTTTCTTGTTCCACGCCCACCACTGTAGACCATATCGCCCGCAACCGGATGGCCAATGGAGGCCATATGCACCCGGATCTGATGAGTACGCCCAGTTTCAATCTGTAGCTGAACAAGACTAAAACCGGCCGAAAACTCCTGCAGTACCTGCCAGTTTGTTACAGCATGCCGACCATTCTCTCTAATAGCCATCTTCTGGCGATGCACGGGATGCCTGCCAATTGAGGCCACTATCCTCCCTTGCTTCCGTTCCGGAATGCCATGCAATAAGGCAAGGTAACGTTTATCAACCAATCTGGCCTTAAAGGCATCAACCAGTTTCCGATGCACACCCTCCTCTTTGGCCACAACCATCAGCCCGGATGTATCTTTATCAAGACGATGGACAATCCCGGGCCTGATCACATCATCACCCACGCCCACTATGGTTTGGCAATGATAGAGCAGTCCGTTGGCGAGAGTCCCAGCCGGATTGCCACTGCCGGGATGCACGACCAGCCCGGGAGGTTTAGAGAGAACAAGAAGGTGAGGATCTTCAAAAAGGATTTCAAAGGCAATCTGTTCGGGCAACAGATCCATTGCCGGAGCTACGAACAGAGATCCGGCAACGCACTCCCCAGCCTTGAGACAATAACTGCTTTTTCTTTGGAGACTATCGACCTTGATCAACCCGCCACGAATAGATTCAGCCAAAACAGAACGGGAGACCTCGGGAACAGCACGCACTAAAAAGTGATCCAAGCGACACCCAGCCTGCTCGGTATTGACATGAAAGATAAAAGGATCAGAAGAGGATTTACAACTACAATGACTCATGACTGACAGCCATGCAAAGACGTTATTGAAGCACAGGGTTTATACCGATACAACACACTTTCTACATACAGCACAAAAATCAGGAAAACATTCTTTCTATCTGATCTGCAGTTTTATCCTCAGCCACATTCCTGGCCAGAGAAATCTCCTTAACAAGAAGATTCTTTGCAGTATCCATCATCTTTCTTTCTCCGTAAGAGAGATCTTTATCCACGCTAAGAAGAAACAGGTCGCGAAGGACAACCGCTACTTCAAAAATGGATCCGGTTTTGATTTTTTCCATGTAATCACGATACCGCCGGTTCCATGTCTGCGCACTGATCTCAATATCCCTTTCACGCAAAATAACCATGACACTTTCAACTTCATCCTGATCAATAATTGCCCGAAGCCCTACATTATCACTATTCCTGGTAGGAATCATGATCTTCATATCATTTTCAATGATTTTCATCACATAAAACGAGTGATCCATCCCCGCAACCGTCTGAGTCTCTATTGACTCAATCACCCCTACACCATGAGCCGGATAAACGGCCATATCGCCTGCAATAAACACCATATCCTCCTGGTCAAGATGAAATTCCTGAGCAATGTCCTTGCGCCTTCGCAAAAGCCTTGCTACAGTTTCCTGCAAATGATAGCCTTTAAATTATTTTAACGACTAGCCGAGATCCCTTGAAAAGGATTTAAAAAAAACAAAAGCAAGGTCTTTTATAACATATTCTCAGTCATTACGCTCTTCAAAAAAGGTTCTTTCTCTCTGGTAAACGACAATACTCACGACTTTATAGCATTTAACAAATTCATTGCCGTGGAGATTCCATCTCGCACAAGATACTCCAGCCCTTTTTCAATAAGATCCATCCTCTGCTCCAGGAGATTCTTCTCATCCGGCGCAAAAGGAGCTAATACATATTTCTCCACCGGCATTCCCGCATAAGCACTCACGTTCCCCGGCCTTCCGACACCCAGCTTTAATCGCAGGAAATCCTGCGTCCCCAGGCACTGAACTAATGAACGTATGCCATTATGACCACCCGTTCCACCTCCGGCGACCAATTTTATCCGACCAGGCGCCATATCCAGATCGTCATGTATCACAACTATCTGACCAGGCTGCACCTTATAAAAATCAACATATCTGGCCACAGCCTTACCGCTCAAATTCATAAACGTGTCCGGCTTCAGAAAACATATCTGACTCCCCCACAAAACGATCTTCGCAGAATACGCTTGCCATTTTCCTTGATCTACTGACACCCCAAACCTTCTGGCAAGCTCATCTACAACCATAAATCCGACATTATGCCGTGTCGCCGCATACTCGCAGCCAGGATTTCCTAAGCCAACCACCAGAAACATATTTTCATTCATACAATCACATCAAGGTGTTACAAGAAAAAAATTATACCTTCACCTGTCACAGCAGCATAAAAACAAAAATCCGGAAAGAGCGACCACTCTTCCCGGATAATAAAAAAAACTACAAAAAAAACAGTTTAAAATCAGCTTGCTGACGGTGCCAGAATCGTCACACAGAGAGCAGTAGCAGATGTCATAATCTTAATGTTGTCAGGGAGCGTCAGGTTGCTGACCAGGAACTCATCACCGATGGCAAGATCAGTCACGTCAACTTCAATAGTATCAGGAATATCAAGGGGATTCCCCTCTACAACCACTTTTTTAGTAACAACATCCAAAATCCCGCCGACATCAACACCCTTGGCAACACCGCTGACAACGAGATCGACAGTAAACTTCCGGGACACATCCAGAGGGATCTCATAAAAGTCGGCATGAATCAAGGTGTCCCGCACAGGATCAGTCTGCAAGGCCTTAATCAGAACATTCCGGGAAGACTCCCCTTCAATATTCAGCGTAATGACCGCATTTCTCCGGCGAATTTTCAATAACTGCTTAACAAGCGGCAGGGTTTCAAGCTGAAGGGACAGGACTTCACGACCTGCCCCATAAAGAACAGCCGGTGTACTTCCAGCCATCCGTAAACGCCGCATGGCCCCCTTCCCAAAATCTTTTCTTACTGAAGCGGACATTTCCTGTTGAAGCATGTTTTCCTCCATCACGTTCGTGCATCACCTGTAAGAAAACAGACAATCACCGAACTTATTTATCTAAAAATACGAATACGCAGATCTTTTACAAACTCTCAAACAATCACAGATCAATTATACAAAAAGCGAGCTGACCGAATCCTCATTATGAATACGATCAATGGCCTCGGCAAGAAGCTTCGACACTGACAATACTTTAATAATATCACACTTCAGAGCATCTCCGGACAAGGGAATGGAATTAGTAACGACCAGAGACTTAATACATGATTTATTCAGACGCTCGATAGCAGGTCCGGACAAAACAGGGTGCGAACAACAGGCATGCACTTCCTTAGCACCATGTTCGAGCAGAGTCGCAGCCCCATTACACAGAGTCCCGGCAGTATCCACCATATCATCAAGAAGGATAGCGACCTTGCCTTTCACGTCACCGATTACATTCATGGCCTGACATTCATTGGGGCGATCGCGGCGCTTATCAATAATGGCAAGACCTGCGTCAAGACGTTTGGCAAAGGCACGGGTCCGCTCAACTCCACCGGCATCAGGCGATACCATTACCACGTCACTGAATCGCTCTTTGATATACTCCAGCAAGACCGGAGCTGCATAGAGGTGATCAACCGGAATATTGAAAAAACCCTGAATCTGACCGGCATGCAGGTCCATACAGAGGACTCGGCGCACACCTACAACCATAAACATCTCGGCCACTACCTTGGCTGAAATCGGCACCCTGGGGGCCACCTTTCTATCCTGACGGGCATAGCCGTAATAGGGAACGACAGCGGTAATCCTACGTGCCGAGGCCCGACGCAGGGCATCAACCATGATCACCAACTCCATCAGATGATCATTGACCGGCGTGCAGGTTGGCTGCACGATATAGACATCGTCACCGCGAACATTCTCTTTTATCTCAACAAATATCTCACCATCACTGAATTTTCTTACATCCGCCTCAGACACGGGAAGACCAAGAAAAGCAGCAATTTCACGAGCCATCTGCGGATGGGCATTACCAGAAAATATTTTGAGTGGTTTTGGCATACTTTTTTCCGTTTAAGGTAAAAGATTTGTCCAACCTCTCTCGATGGCTGGGGTGGCAGGGATCGAACCTACGAATGCCGGGATCAAAACCCGGTGCCTTACCGCTTGGCGACACCCCATTACACAGGTTGAGTCACAAAAACTTTTACACTATTTTGTTGTTGTAAGGCTTCAACTGCCTGCCGGACAAGCTTTGACAGACGTCCATTCTCATCTGGAAAAACCCCGAAAACTGTTGGACCGCTGCCGGACATCAATACCGAAGCAGCTCCATGGACAAGAAGTTTTTGCTTAAGAAGCTCTATCTCAGGATACAAAGAAAGAGTTACCCGTTCAAGATCATTGACTCCTGAAGGCAACAAAAGATGATCCATTTTTTTTTGAGAATCATACAATTTAGAATCTTTGCCTGCCATTGTCAACGCATATTTTTCATAAACCCAGCGCGTGGATACAGAAAACCCCGGATTCACCAGGACAAATGAACAATTTTTCAATGATGGCAGCGGGACCATCCGATCCCCTATCCCTTCAGCCCGAACAGCACCATACCCCGTAACAAAGAAGGGAACATCCGCTCCCAGCGGCCTGGCAAGCTCTATAAGCTCCGCAATTGTAAGGCCGGCAGCCAACAGCCTGTTCAGTCCGGTAAGCACAGTTCCGGCATCACTGCTCCCCCCCCCGAGCCCGGCTGCAATCGGGATATTTTTTTCAAGGGTAATGGCAAGACCCAGCTTTTCGCATCCACACGCCGCCAGAAAGGCCTCTGCCGCCCTCCAGACAATATTGGAACGATCTTCAGGCAGATCCGAGTCAGGGCATCGCAAAACAATTCCTGATTCTTCGGTCACGGCAAGGGTCAGCAGGTCTGAGAGTTCCAGCTTCTGCATCACGGTATCAAGATTATGATACCCATCAGAGCGCCTCTCAAGAACCCGCAAAAAGAGATTCACCTTTGCGGGCGCTCGTAACGTAACAGAGCCCCCTTGATTCGCAGACATCACTCTTTTCTCATCATTCAAAGCCGTTGCTTGAGCCCGGACTCAAGCCGCTTACTTTTTGACAGAATTCACAAAACGCATTTTCACATCATACAGAATACCTTTCAGCATCCCCTCCTCATCAGAGGCCAGATTCCCCTTTGTCTTCTCCTGCAGAAGCATCAAGGTCTCAATTCCGTGTCGGGCCAGATCATAATCAATCTGTTTCTTGCCTGTTGCCGGGTCAGGAATTTCACCCAGGTGGTAGAGAACCGAAGTGTTCAAGGACATGATAAAAGCAGGAAACGTCACACTGGGCATAACACATTTCCCGTTTCTATCAGGAACCTTTCCCTCTCCACAAGGACATCCCTGTTTTTTTTGTTCATCCATAGCGTACCCTAAAGCTCCTTCAAAAGATTGAACCCGGCAAAGACCCTATTATTAATAGCTCACCATCTCGAGGGCAATCGCCCCGTCAATATACTCAAGGGCCTGTACCTCAGCCAGCAATTCCTTGGAAATCGGAATATTGGTGTTGAGGAAAATAACATTCTGCTCACTTGCCTCTTCACGGCCCACTGTCATCCTTGAGATATTCACACCGGCCTTACCGAGGGTGGTACCGAGGTCACCGATGACACCGGGAACATCCTTATTATAGACCAGAAGCATGGGCCCTGCCGGAAGAGCCTCGAGGCGGAAGGCATTCAAACGAACCAGGCGAGGCTCTTTTTTACCAAAGACAGTTCCCACCAGGACATTTTCGCCCTCGCTGGACTTGACCTTGATGGTCACACTATTGGTAAAATCATCCGACTGTTCCGTCCTGGACTCGACCACCCTGATTCCGCGATCGCGGGCAATTACAGGGGCGTTGACATAGTTGACCGCATCCTGGAGAATGGGGGTGAAGAGCCCTTTCAGAAAGGCAACGGTGATGGGGCTGGTATTCAGCTCCGCCAGTTCACCGCTGTATTCGATGCTCACATCCTGCACGCTGCCTTTGGCAATCTGCATATGGAGGGATCCCAGCATTTCACCCAGATTGATATAGGGGCCAACCTGAGCCAGCACATCGCCGCTGACCGAAGGAACATTCACCGCATTGGCAACAACACCGGTATTGAGGTAATCAGCCACCTGCTCGGCAATGGTCAGAGCCACATTCTCCTGGGCCTCACTGGTGGAAGCACCGAGATGTGGGGTACAGATAAAATTATTCAGGCCCAGCATGGGGCAATTTTCCATGTTCGTTGGCTCCACAGCAAAGACATCAAGGGCAGCACCGGCAATCTCGCCATCAACCAGAGCCTTGTAGAGGGCCTCTTCGTCGCAGACACCGCCGCGTGCGCAATCGATGAACATGGCATCTTTCTTCATGTTCTTAAAGAATTCAGTGGAAAGAACCTTGTCCGTCTCTTTGGTCAACGGTACATGGACGGTGATATAATCAGAACGCCTGGCAAGCTCTTCCAGGCTGACCAGCTCCACGCCCAGCTTGTCCACCAGCTCTTTGGGCATATGAGGATCGTAGGCAATTACCTTCATCCTTAAGCCCTGAGCCCTGTTGGCGACGATAGCACCGATCCGGCCGATACCAAAGATGCCCAGGGTCTTGCCGGTCACCTCACGTCCCATAAAACTCTTTTTCTCCCACTTTCCAGCCTTCATGGAGGC
The DNA here is from genome assembly GCA_002327225.1 of Desulfobulbaceae bacterium UBA2213. Taxonomy (GTDB): domain Bacteria; phylum Desulfobacterota; class Desulfobulbia; order Desulfobulbales; family Desulfocapsaceae; genus UBA2270. The sequence continues at coordinate 4,237 of DCUN01000054.1, read as the reverse complement.
AGTAGCCTGGGGGATATTGCGAGACAGAGACATCATTAAGGAGATGGCGTGCTCAGCCGCAGTGGTGGCATTGCCATCAGGCGCGTTCATGACCACTATTCCTTTCTGACTGGCTGCTGGGATGTCCACATTATCAAGACCGATACCCGCACGCCCCACCACCCGCAATCTTTCGGCGGCGGCAATGATCTCTGCCGTCACCTTGGTGGCGCTGCGAATAACCAGGCCATCATAATTACCGATAATCTTCTTCAACTCTTCCGGAGCAAGACCTGTATTGATATCTACGTCCAGACCGGCATCACGTAAAATCTGTGCTCCGGCAGGAGACAGGTTGTCACTAATCAGTACTTTCATTTTTTATTCCCCTCATTATTCGGATCACATTCTTAATGGACTACCCCTGAACCCATCTCCACTCCATAAATAAAGACAGAGATGCGCTTTTTTCTTTTACGACTATCATGACAAATTTCATAAAAAAGAAAAATACTATACAAGTTTCACTAAAAGAGAACAACAAAAATACTTTACTTTTTCGATAACTTTCCTCCGCTCCACATCCCGCGGAAGCATTAATAAATCGTTCTTTTCACCATCATACCTATTGAACAATAGACGTGAAAACGATATAAAGAAGTCTTTTTCAAGCCTTATTCTACTTTTCACATACACTGATCAGCAAGCCCGATCATCCCAAGGAGTTTTCATGACAGAGACACGACTGCGCTTTCCGCCGAGTCCCACCGGCTATCTCCATATAGGCGGGGCAAGAACCGCCCTCTTCAACTGGCTTTACGCCAAGAAAACTGGCGGCAAGCTGATCCTGCGTATTGAAGACACGGACACTGAACGATCTACAGAGGCCTCAATCCAGGGCATCCTCGACGGTCTCGAGTGGCTGGGTATCGACTGGGATGAAGGCCCTTACTTCCAGACGGAATTCAGCGATGATCATCTGGCCGCAGCCAACCGACTGCTGGCAGAGGGCAATGGGTATAAATGTTTCTGCACCAAGGAAGAGCTTGAGGCCAGAAAAGAGGCGGCAATGGCAGCCAAACAGCATATGGGCTACGACGGCACCTGTCGCCATCTGACCCCGGAACAGGTTGCCGAAAAAGAGGGTGCGGGTCTGCCCTATGTCATCCGCTTCAAGGTGCCTGAACGCAGCGGCATGCTTGGCTATGATGACAAGGTCCTCGGACGCATTGAACACAGTTACAGCGAGGTCGATGACTTTGTCATTGTCCGCTCCAACGGCAAACCCCTCTACCTGCTCTGCAATGTGGTGGATGACATCCGTGACAGGATCAGTCACGTCATTCGCGGCCAGGATCACATGACCAATACGACCCGCCAGGTTCTGCTCTACGAGGCGCTCGGGGCACCCTTGCCCGTCTTTGCCCATATGCCGCTCACACTCGACCTGAAAAAGGCCAAGATATCAAAGCGCAAACATGGTGAGATTGTAGCCGTTCATTTTTACAAAGAGCATGGCTTTATCCCCTGGGCCCTCAGCAATTTCCTTGTCCTGCTCGGCTGGTCGCCCGGTGATGACCGGGAGATCTTTTCCCGCGAGGAACTCATCGAGGCCTTCAGCCTCGAGCGCATCAACAAGTCCAACTCCATCTTCAATTACCGTCTTGGAGATGAAAAATTCTTCACCGACCCCAAGGCTATTGCCATCAATGAACACTATCTGCGCACCATGAATATTCATGAGATCGGCGACATGGTTCAACAGGTGCTGGAGAAAGAAGGTCTTTGGGACGCCTCTTATGCTGGCGAGAAGAAGGAATGGTATCTGCACACCCTCGATCTGATCCGCGACCGCTTTCATACCCTCAACGATTTTGCCACCCTGGGACGCGCCTATTTTGCCGATGATTTCCAGGTGGAGACCAAGCCACTGGAAAAAAATCTGCTCAAATTTCCAGACCTCAAGGAGTGGCTGCCCCTGCTTGGCGACCGCTACCAGGCTCTTGAACATTTCACAGCGGAAGAGACGGAGCGGGTGGCTAAAGAGCTGGCCGAAGAGAAGGGAGTAAAGCCTGGTGTCATTGTCAATGGCATGCGCACCGTGGTCACCGGCCAGCTTGCCGGACCCTCCATGTATGATATACTCATGGCTCTGGGTCGCGACAAGGTTGTCCAACGTCTTCGTGATGTGGCCAGACTCTTTCAATAAAACGTAACGATTCACCTTGGTTGCAGTTGAACAACTGATTTCTGCGCCTCTGCGCGAAAAAATATTACAAAACAAATAGTTACTCTTGTAAGTGCAGAACAGTTACAATAAAACAGGGAAAAAAGATCATGACGGACAACACCGAAATTTCAGCCGAAGCAAGACCCCTTGATTTCATCAGGCAGATTATCGCCGAAGACCTGCGTTCCGGTAAACACCAGCAATCCGTGACCCGTTTTCCACCTGAGCCCAATGGTTTTCTGCACATTGGCCATGCCAAATCCATCTGCCTCAACTTCGGCATCGGCCTGGAAAACAACAGTCCCTGCCACCTTCGTTTTGATGATACCAACCCCAGCAAGGAAGAGTCAGCCTATGTGGAATCCATCAAAAAGGACGTTCACTGGCTTGGTTTTGACTGGGGCCGGAACCTCTTCTACGCCTCCGACTACTTTGACCGCTTGTATGACTATGCCATCCAGCTGATCAAGCTGGGCCGCGCCTATGTCTGCGAACTCTCCGCTGAAGAGATGAGGAGCTACCGGGGCACCCTCACCGAGGCCGGTAAGGAAAGCCCCTACCGTGACCGGCCTCTTGAGGAAAACCTGGATCTTTTTAAGCGGATGAAAGAGGGTGAATTTGCAGAAGGCAGCCGTGTCCTGCGGGCCAGGATCGACATGGGTTCGCCCAACCTGAACATGCGCGACCCTGTCATCTACAGGATCCTGAAGGTCGCCCATCACCGCACCGGTGATGCGTGGTGCATCTACCCCATGTACGACTACACCCATTGTATCTCTGATGCCCTTGAGGGGATCACCCACTCCCTCTGCACCCTCGAATTTGAGGATCACCGCCCTCTCTACGACTGGTTTCTCGACACCCTGCAGACAGCATGTCATCCCCGGCAGATTGAATTTGCCCGGCTCAACCTGACCTACACCGTCATGAGCAAACGTAAGATCCTGCAACTGGTACAGGGCGGTTATGTGAACGGCTGGGATGACCCGCGCATGCTCACCATCTCCGGCCTCAGACGGCGCGGCTATCCAGCATCCGCCATCCGTAAATTCTGCACGGATATCGGCATTGGCAAGAAGGAAAGCTGGATCGACATGAGCGTGCTGGAAAATGCGGCCCGGGACGACCTCAATGAGACAGCGCCCAGGGTCATGGCCGTGCTCAATCCTCTGAAGGTTATCATTGATAATTATCCGCCAGGAGAGTGCGAAGAGCTTGAGGCCCAGAATCATCCCCAGCGTCCGGAGATGGGCAGCCGCACAGTCCCCTTTTCGCGCGAGCTCTACATTGAACGTGATGACTTCAGGGAAGATCCGCCAAAAAAATTCTTCCGCCTGGGGCCGGAGCGTGAAGTGCGCCTGCGGTATGGCTATTTTATCCGCTGCGTCTCCGTGGTCAAAGATACAACAACGGGTGAGATCACGGCGATTCACTGCACCTATGATCCGGAGACAAAGGGGGGGGGCTCTCCCGATGGCCGCAAGGTCAAAGGCACCATCCACTGGGTTTCAGCACCGCATGCCATTTCCTGTCCGGTTCGGGTCTACGACCGCCTGTTCTTGAGCGAAAATCCAGATGCAGACAAAGAGGTGGACTTCAAAGAACATCTGAATCCGAACTCTCTCACCAGTCTTGACTGCTGCCTGCTCGAGCCCTCGCTTGCCAAGGCACAGGCAGGAGAACAGTTTCAATTTGAGCGAAATGGTTACTTCTGTACCGACCTGATTGATTCTCAGCCGGGGGCCCCTGTCTTCAACCGGACCGTTACCCTCAAGGATTCCTGGATCAAGACCGATACAACCGGCTATACATCCTGAGAAGCAGCAAGCAAGCTGGTTCTCTACACTACTCCTGCGCCTTTCTTCCCGACAAGGAAGAAAGGTTTTTTTTTCACTACCATCTGTTTTCACTATCTCTTGCCAGATATAAAAAAAGAAGGTACATATACTCCTCGGTGCGCAATTCCCAGGCCTTTATCTTATACCCCTCGGGTTGTCCGCAACATCGCCTTACATCTGCCTGTCGTAG
>DCUN01000196.1 GCA_002327225.1 Desulfobulbaceae bacterium UBA2213 | reverse complement strand
GGTTTACCAGAGGAGAAGAGGTGCCAGTCCGGCAGTTTTGCCAGTCCGGAGAACCAGGATGAAAGATTGAAGCCCATCTTTTCACCGGATTCAAGCTTGGCAAGGAGCATCTTGGCCTTAGGGGTGATTGATGCATCGGGATAGGTGGTGATCAGATAATTCAGCCTGGTTTTGGCGTCAAGGTGTTTATCCGTTCTGAGGTAGAATTCAACGACAAGATATTCATGGTTGACCAGAAATTCGTTGGCTGCCCTGATCCGGGCTTTGGCCTCATCAGTATAGGGCGATCCTGGAAAGGCCTTGATCAGCCGGGTAAAATCGCGGATGGATTTTGTCGCGCCTGAGGTATCACGGTCAATGGTGTCAATCTGCTGGTAACTGCACATGGCGATCTGGTACAAGACGTAAGGAATGGCCTCGTTGGTTGGATATCGTTCCTCGAATTTTTTGTAAAGAACCAGCGCTTCAGCATAGTTTTCCATAAAATAGTTGCAGTCGGCAGCTTTCAGCTCGGCAAGCATGGCCTGGGGGCTGAAGGGGTAATTGTTCAGGATCTCATCAAAATGTTTTACGGCTGCACTGTAATTGCCGACATCATATTCATCCATACCTTTCATGGCCAGGCTGTCTGCGGGAATCTGGATATCTTCGCCGCCCATGCCAAACCATGACTTCATGGTGGCGCAACCGCTCAAAGAGGTGGTGAGAAGGGTCGCAGAAAGCAGGGCGATAATCAAGGAGCGGGAGAAAATGACAGGTGCATGCATGATTGCTTAGAGTATTAGGTTAAGGTGGTGAGCCGCTGTAAAAAATAATATGGCTATCTACGTGCCCAGAGCAGCATAAGGAGCCGTGGCGAAATAGATATAAATGGCCATGTTATCTCGTTACGGCTCCTAAACTGTTGAGATACTGTTCTGCGGCGAGGACGGCAGTTGCCCCCTCGCCGGCAGCGTTGACGATCTGCCGCACTTCTTTGCGGCGGATATCTCCTGCCGCCATGACCCCGGGGATCGCTGTCCTGGTCTCGTTGTCTGTGGGGATAAAACCGCCATCTTCTGCCTTCAGGACTTGCAGGGGCAGCATCTCGTTATTGGGGATCACGCCAATGAGGATAAAGATACCGTCAACGGCCAGTGTCGTCTCTTTGCCATTGTTGTCTTTGAGCTGAAGCCGTTCGACCCCTTTTCCACCCTCAATGGCAGTAACATGACTGTTCCATATAAAATCAATCTTTTTGTTGGCAAAGGCTTTCTCCTGGACGATCTTTGTGGCTCGTAATGCATCGCGGCGATGGATCACAGTGACCCGGCTGGCGAATTTTGTCAGGTGGGCGGCCTCTTGTATGGCGGTATTGCCGCCGCCAACCACGGCCACATGCATGTCGCGATAAAACGGGGCGTCGCAGGTGGCGCAGTAGGAAACACCTTTGCCGGTGAGCTCTATTTCTCCCGGAATGTCGAGGCGTTGCGGACGTGCACCGCTGCAGATGATCAGGGCATCGCAGGTGAGTTGCTCACCATCTTCCAGGGTAAGGACTTTAGGGCTCTGCAGGAGATCCATACTCACCACCTCGGCAGTCCGGGTAGTGAGCCCGAAGCGGCGGGCATGGGACTCCATTTTTTCGGCAAGCTCAAAACCGGAAAGGCCGTCAGGAAAACCAGGATAGTTGTCAACCCAGTCGGTGAGCAGTACCTGGCCACCGGCCGCGCCTTTTTCGATCAGGAGATGATCAGTCCTGGCCCTTGCCGCATAGAGTCCGGCCGTGAGTCCGGCAGGGCCGGATCCCAGGATGATCAGTTCGTAGTGACTTTTCTTCATTGGTTTTTTTAGTCACCATTTTTTTTGGTGATGGCCTTACAAGACGGAATTACAGGGCCTTGCTGATGAGGTCAACAAGTTGTTTTTTTCCGACGGCACCGGTGATCTGGTCTACGACCTCGCCGCTTTTAAAGAGTATCAGGGTGGGGATGGCGCGGATGCCGTATTTTCCGGGAGTGACCGGATTATCGTCAACATTCATCTTGAGGATGGTGACCTTTCCTTTATATTCCTCAGCCAGATCTTCAATGACGGGACCGATTGCCTTGCAGGGACCACACCAGGGGGCCCAGAAATCCACAAGACAGGGTATCTCTGAAGAAATTGTTGCCGTGAATGCAGCATCATCTATTGCCTGAACTTTATCGCTTGCCATTGCCTGTCTCCGTTGTTGATATTTCTGGGAAGTATGAATAGCCAAAATTATTTAACTTTAAAAAAAGTGAATTATTGATACGTGTGCACAGTGTACCTTCTGGGGTTTTGCATGACAAGTAAAAATTTCAGCAGGGCATGATGTTGAATGGTAATCAAAAAATTACTTTGTGTATGATTGTAGCAAGGTCAAGGGAGGAACTTGTTTGACAGGTTTTCTTCTGGCGTGCTATAGTCAGACTGTTTTTTTGGGGGGAATTAGCAAGGGGAAAGAGTGAACAGATACGTCAAACTGAATCGTTGAAGGAGTTTAAAATGAAAACAAGCATATCCGCACAGATGTTTCAACAGGCACGAAAGGTTATCCCCGGCGGCGTGAACAGTCCGGTGCGGGCCTGTCGATCAGTGGGGTGCGACCCGGTTTTTATTGAACGGGCACTGGGGTCATCTGTTTATGATGTGGATGGCAACGAGTATATAGATTTTGTCTGTTCCTGGGGGCCAATGATCCTTGGCCACGCCCATCCTGATGTCTTGGCAGCCATTGGGGAGGCCATGCAGTATGGAACCAGTTTCGGGGCGCCTACCCCAAAAGAGATTGAGCTTGCCTCCATGGTAGTGGACGCCCTGCCGTCGGTGGAAAAGGTCCGTTTTGTCAGCTCCGGCACCGAGGCAACCATGAGTGCGGTTCGTCTGGCCCGAGGCTATACCGGCAAAAAGGTGATTGTTAAATTTGACGGTTGTTATCATGGCCATGCCGATTCTTTTCTGGTCAAAGCAGGCTCCGGCGTGATCACCCTCGGTATTCCCGGAAGTCCCGGCGTGCCGGAGGAGATTGTCAAAAATACCGTCTCCATCCCGTATAATAATGAAGAGATCCTCGAGAAGACCCTGCGTGATAGCGCCCTCGATATCGCCTGTGTGATTGTCGAACCGGTGGCCGGTAATATGGGCTGTGTCGCTCCGGCCCCTGGCTTCCTGCAGAAGTTGCGGGCGCTTACCGCCGAGCTTGGCATCATCCTGATCTTTGATGAAGTGATCACCGGCTTTCGTCTGGCCTATGGTGGTGCCCAGGAGTATTTCGGAGTCATGCCGGATCTGACCTGTCTGGGCAAGATTATTGGCGGTGGCCTGCCGGTTGGGGCTTATGGGGGGCGGGCCGATATCATGGATCAGGTCGCCCCGGATGGACCGGTGTATCAGGCCGGGACCCTGTCCGGGAATCCTCTGGCCATGGCCGCTGGTATTGCCACCCTGAAACTGCTCAAAAAAGAAGGATTTTACAAACAGTTGAACGATAAGGCTGCCGGTTTTGCCGACCGTCTCCGGGAAATCAGTGAACGGACACATATCCCGGTCCAGTTGAATAGGGTGGGATCGTTGATGACCGGATTTTTTACCACTGAGAAAGTGGTTGATTTTGAATCTGCCATGACGGCTGATGCGGGTCGTTATGGTCTCCATTATCGGCAGATGCTGTCGCAGGGAATTTATCTGGCGCCATCTCAGTTTGAGGTGGCTTTTATCTCTGCTGCCCAGACGGAAAAGCAGTTGGAAAAGGGGCTTGAAATGACTGAATGGTCATTCAAAAAATTAGCCTGAAATTAAAAAAACCCGTTGACTTTGGCAGGTGGGCATGCTAACAGATTTGATTGTTTGTTAACGAGTCGTTCCCCGGAACGAAGGTGGAGACGAAGATGTCGAAAATGAGTAAAGAGATGATCCACCTGCTGGGCAACTATGGTCATATCGGCTTTACCTTTGTTGCGGCAATTTTTATCGGTATGGGGGGCGGGATATATCTCGACCAGAAGGTGTTTGATGATCGAACGACCCCCTGGTTTACCTTTATCGGACTTGCCTTTGGTATAGCCGCCGGGTTTAAAAGTCTGTTTGATATTATCAAACAGCAAAATAAAGAGTTTGAAAATCAAGACAAAGATAAAGACTAAGGTCTGGGCGGTCGCAACAGAGTGTCGGATGAACTAGTATCCCTGCGCAAGGTGCAGGTCTTAAGTTGGGTCTGTCTTGTAGTTCTCTGCGGTGGGGCCTGGCTGTTCTTCTCCTGGGCGATTGCCTGGTCGGTGGCGGTAGGTGGCCTCCTCTCCATTGTCAGCTTCATGTTGACCCACAAGGATGTGGCCCACTTCATGAAATCCCTTGATTCTCCCGAGGAAGAAGAGGGAGAAGAGAAGGCACAAAAGAAGGCTTTAAAGGTCGGAAAGGCACGTTACATCATTAAATTTTGGCTCCGCCTGGCAATCATTGGCCTCGTCTTACTGATACTCATAAAGAGTGGTAAGGTGAATATCTTTGGATTGCTGGTGGGGCTGTCAACAGTAGTGTTTACCATTACACTGACGACAGTCGGTGCAGCGGGACGCTATATTATCAGCAGCAGGAGGTAAGAGGGATCATGGAACATCCGATACTGTTTATATCAATCATCCTGGAGAAACTGGGACTGCCCATTCCGCATGGCCCGGTCGGTCATGGTCTGATTGAGCAATTGTGTGCCCCCTATATGACCTATACCTGGTTTACCATGATCTTTCTTGTTGTGGTTGGTAAGTTGACCCTTGGCAATCTGGAAATGGTACCTGGAAAAGGTCAGAATTTCTGGGAGATCCTCATCGGTGGGATGGATGATTTCTTTGTTGAAAATATGGGTCGGGAGTTGACGGATAAGCTTTTTCCCATGATTGCCACCTTTGCCCTCTATATTGCCGTTGCCAATCTGATCGGTCTGATTCCAGGGTTCATGTCTCCCACCTCAAGCATTAATACCACCCTTGCCTTGACCCTTATTGTCTGGGTAACCCATCATATTATTGGTATTCGTGCCAATGGTCTGGCCTATGTGAAGCATTTCCTCGGACCCATGCCGGTGCTGATTCCGCTGATGCTCCCCATTGAGCTTATCAGTAACTTTGCCCGTCTGCTGTCACTTTCCATCCGTCTTTTTGGAAATATCATGGCCAAGGAAACACTGCTGGGAATCCTCTTCATGCTGGCCGGTGCCTATTTTGCCCCCCTGCCTATCATGGTTCTGGGCGTCCTCGTCTCTCTGGTACAGGCCATGGTTTTTGTCTTGTTGACCGTTGTTTATTTTACTCAGTCCAATGAGCATGCCCATTGATTGAGAAAGGGAATAGGCCCTGAATTGTTCAGGGTTGTCCTGAATGTAGATTGTATCTAGGAAGAAGGCCAAAAAACACTAATTTTATAAGGAGAACACTATGGAAAGTAATTTGATGATCGGTTTGGTTTGTATCGGCGCCGCCCTCTCTATCGGGCTTGCCGGTCTGGGTGCAGGTATCGGTATTGGTAATGTTGGTAACGGTGCGACCCAGGGTCTTGCCCGTAATCCAGAAGTACAGCCTAAACTGATGACCTTCATGATTCTCGGTATGGCCCTTGCTGAGTCTGTTGCCATTTATGGTCTTGTTATCTCTCTGATCCTTCTCTATGCAAACCCATTGATCAAATAGTAGAGCAGCAGCGTGTGATCGTCATTGATCGCGCAAAAAGGCCACAGAGAAATCTGTGGCCTTTTTGCGTTTGTATGATGATCCGATTGATATGTTTGTAGATGTCGTGAACTCAGGCTGAACTATGAATGACTACAAAAACGAAGATGTGATCATGCTTCCTGGACGGGCCGGAAAGGAAAAAAAGATTCCTGAGGCAGGTCTTTTTTTTGTCAATCCCACTGAGGCAGGTCACGCCCTGCGCAAGATGGTTACAGAGGGCGGCAAAAAAAGGTTTCTTTTTAACAGTGGACTCTGTGTTGCAGCGAATGAGGCTTTTTTTGCGGCTGGCCCGGCAGTAGGCGCGCCCATGGCTGTCTTGTGTCTGGAAAAATTGATTGCCCTTGGAGCCAGACGTCTTATCCTTGTAGGTTGGTGCGGCTCCTTGCAGCAGGAACTGCGGGTCGGCAATGTCGTCTTGCCTGGTCAGGCCGTGTGCGGCGAGGGGACATCCAGGTATTACAGTAGTGATCCGGGCCCGGAGCCCTCTGCAGGTTTACTGACCTGGCTACGTGAGATCTTGAACCGGAATACTATTGCCTGGCAGGAAGGAAGGGTCTGGTCCACGGATGCGCCGTACCGTGAGACTCGGGGGCTGCTGGCATCGTTACGGCGGGAGCAGGATGTTGTTGCCGTCGATATGGAATACTCGGCGCTCTGCACTGTTGCCACATTCCGGGGGGTTGACCTTGCCGCCTGTATGCTGGTCTCTGATGAGTTGTGGCAAAAAGAGTGGAAAGCAGGATTCTCAACTCCTGCTTTTCGCCTGCGGAGCCAGGGGCTGTCAGAGCTGTTGATAGAGGCCATGAATTGTAAGCTGAACCAAAAAGACTCCACTGAAAAATGGAGAGGAATCGATATCACTCATGAAGAGGAAATATGAATATGGCAAGTTTTCACCTGATCAGCCTTGGGTGTCCGAAAAATCTGGTAGATTCGGAGCTGATGTTCGGGCTTCTGGAGCAGGCAGGCTGGGTCTTTGAGGAAGATCCGGGGCAGGCATCGATGCTCGTCATCAATACCTGCGGCTTTATCCAGTCGGCAGTGGAAGAGGCTATTGATGAAATCCTCGAGCTCTCTCTGCTGAAACAGGAAAATCCGGCTACATTGCTTGTGGTGACGGGATGCATGGTGCAGCGCTACCGGCAAGAGCTTGTTCATGCCTTGCCGGAGGTGGATCTTTTTATCGGTACTGAAGACTTTTACCGAATAGCCACTTTGGTGGAAGCTCTCAAGGCAGGAACGCTTGCAGAGAAGGTGTGTATCTCCGGCCGATTTTTGATGGACAGCACCCTACCCCGTCGTATTTCGACCCCTTTTTACCGCTCCTGGTTAAAGATCACTGAGGGGTGCAATAACCGCTGTTCCTATTGTATGATCCCCTCCATCCGAGGAGATCTGCGCAGCAGGCCCATAGCTGATCTGGTCTCAGAGGTCGCATCCCTGGAGCAGCAGGGAGTGCGGGAACTCTCGCTTATTGCTCAGGATCTGACGGCCTATGGAGATGATCTGGGAGATTCCGTCCACCTGACAACCCTGCTCAAGGCCCTTCTGGCTGAGAGTTCCATCCCCTGGATCCGGTTGATGTATCTGTATCCGTCAGGTATCAGCGACCCGCTCCTTTCCCTGATGGCTGAACAGCCGCGCATCGTTCCCTATATGGATATTCCCTTTCAGCATGTCAGTGATACGGTTCTCAAACGGATGAACCGGCATTACTCAAGTGATGATCTCTATCACCTTATCGGCCGCATCCGCTCTTATCTCCCTGATGTGGCCCTGCGTTCCACCCTGATGGTCGGTTTCCCCGGTGAAACCGATGATGACGTGCGACAGCTGGAACAATTTTTAAGAGAGGCACGTCTTGATCACGTTGGACTTTTTGCCTATGCCAATGAGACCGGCAGTCCTTCTGAAAATTTTCCTCATCAATGTTCTGAGAGCGATAAGAGTGATCGTCTTGATTATATTGCAGCTGTCCAGGCCGAGGTGTCAAAGGGGAATCTGCAGAAATATGTGGGCCGGGTTGAACCGGTGCTGGTGGAAGGGGTGAGCCGGGAAACAGATCTGCTGCTGGAAGGACGAAGCCGCTTTCAGGCACCTGATATTGATGGCTGTGTCTATATAACCGACGGCATTGCCAAGGCTGGAGATATTGTTCAGGTACGTATCAGCGAAGCGCAGATTTATGATCTGGTGGGAGAAATTGTGGCGTGATGGGCCTTGGGGGCCGCTACGAAAAAAGCTTTAGAGCTCCGACCATTTTGTTACACCCGTCATGGTCGGAGTCTCAGTGTCGACTCGCAGGCTTGGGCTTGCCTGGCCCCGGACTATTTTTTGCTGAGAGAATTGACCTGTTCCCGCAACTCTTTTCCTACCTTGAAAAAAGGAAGTTTTTTGGGGGAAACCTCGATCTTTTTACCGCTTTTCGGATTCCGACCTTCATACGAGCGGTAGTGTTTGATCACGAAACTGCCGAATCCGCGAATCTCAATATTGTCACCCTTGGCTAAGGCCTCGACCATGGTATCGATAATGGTATTGGTGATCGCTGCCGCCTCGCGATGAGGGAGGTCAACTTCCTGTGCCAGGGCTTCAATAAGTTCTGATTTGTTCATGCCTTTACTCCTGTGAATTCGGGGCCGATGCTGTCGTGTTGAAAGAAAGAAGGTTGTTTTTTTTAAATATATTCTTGTAGAAAAACAGTGCACTTTTAGTGCCTTACAGCTCATTTTCTTGTTTTTTTCACAAGAAAATGAGCTGCGAAAGGCACTTATCCCGTTCATTGGCGTTAGGACTCTTTAAGAAGATTGCACCTTGCATGAATACGTGAAAAATATTTATTACATGCCTTGTCCAATTGCTGTAATCCTAACTGTTTAAGTTTAATCAACTATTTATTGTTTTGTAAAGGGATTTTCTTGATAAATATTTTTTTCAGATCTTCGGGGGTAAGAAGGCGATATTTTCCTGTTGAGAGCCCTTCGAGAAAAAGGGTGCCGTAGGCAATGCGTTTCAGGTGGATAACGGGATGACCAATGGCCTGGAACATCTTTCTTACCTGGCGTTTCCTCCCCTCGTGGATGGTGATCCTGATGGAACTGGTCCCGGATTTCCTGGCAAAAAGGATCAGCTTGGCCGGGGCCGTCTTCTTTCCTTCGAGAAGGATGCCACGTTCCAGCTGCTGGAGCATTTTGTCTGAGGGGCGCCCCATGACCTGTGCCTCGTAGGTCTTAGTCACCTCATGGCTGGGGTGTTGAATCTTCTGGGCCAGCTCGCCGTCGTTGGTGAGGATCAGGGCCCCTTCAGTGTCAAGATCGAGTCGTCCGACCGGGAAGAGGCGGGCCGTGATGCCAGAGAGAAGCGAGGTGACAATGGGGCGTCCCTGGGGATCAGAGAGGGTGGTCACATAGCCCTGTGGTTTGTTGAGCAGCACATAAAGAAAATCGTCATTCGCCCTCACTGCTTTGCCGTCCAGGAGTATCTCCTGCCTTGTCGGGTCAACCTGTGTCCCCATGGCGGTGACAATCTCACCATCCACTGTTACTCGGCCCTCGGCTATTATTTCTTCCGCTTTCCGTCTCGAGGCGACTCCGCATCCGGCAAGGTACTTCTGCAGGCGGATTGTATCTTTCATCGGAGGCCAGGGGGCAACAGGGTGTGGATGCGGCTGTCGACCAGTGTCCGTGTGGCCTCATCCACCTCGAGGACGTCTGTATACCAGGGTTTCATCCGGCAGTCAAAGACGATGGGCGGGGTGAGGCCGACATGAAAGCGCTGCACAGCAGTGGCCGCTCCATGGATATCGGCGGCCGGCTCAAAACGGGTGAAGAGGGTCCAGAGGAATTCCTGCATGGAGCAGGTGGCCTCCGCACTGGAATCAACCAGAATGATGACTGGCCACTCTGCCACTCCCTCCCAGCGGCAGATTTCAGCCGCCAGTTTCGGTGCCTGGCTGTAGGCGCTCCCTTCAAGAACCAGCGTTCCGGGCATGAAGACGACGGGACGGCTGCAGGAAGGGGGGAGCGACCCTGAGAAGGACCCCGGCAGTTCCCGTTTCTTCTCTTTGCCGAGCCCCATCATCATGGCCTTGGAGCCTTTGTTGACCGAGGGACCAGTGTAATCAAGGGTGTCCTGGGAGACGTTGGCAAAGACAAAAAGATCACTCTGCCATTCGATGCGTTCCAGGACATGCAGCCACAGCGTGCGGAAGTCGGTGATGTCGATATCGCCATCGGTGATGATGAGGAATTTGGTCAGGGAAAGCTGCCCCTCTCCCAGGATCCTCAGACCGCAGGCAAAGGCCTCACGGGGATAGCGGTCTTGCACCTTGGCGGCAGCCAGACAATGAAATCCCGTCTCGCCGAAGGTCTTCAGCTCTCGAACTCCCTTCATGACCAGGGGAAAAAGAGGTGAGAGCAGCTCCTGCAGGAAGTCACCAATGAAATAATCTTCCTGTCTCGGCCGTCCGACCACAGTGGCCGGATAAATAGCCTTGTGACGATGGTAGAGATGGCTGACCTGGAAGACGGGATAGTCATGCTGCAGCGAGTTGTAGCCGTAATGGTCGCCAAAGGGGCCTTCCGGACGTCTGATATGGGGCGGGACTTGCCCCTTGATGGCAAACTCGGCATTGGCCACCAGGTGATGTCCACCCCGGGGGTCCTTTACCATTTCCAGTTTCCTGCCCATGAGCAGAGAGGTGAGCATCAGTTCGGGGATATCTTCAGGCAGGGGGGCAATGGCCGCCAGCATGAGGGCGGGCGGCCCGCCGATGTAGAGGGTCAGGGGCAGGGATTGATTCAGCTTCTCTGCCTCGTGGTAGTGGTAGCCGCCCCCTTTATGGATCTGCCAGTGGATGCCGGTACTGGTGTCATCATGGCGCTGGATGCGGTACATGCCGAGATTGTGGCCGCGGCCGTCCGGGTGTTCGGTGTAGACAAGGGGCAGGGTGACAAAGGGGCCGCCGTCGCTGTGCCAGGAGGTAAGCATGGGCAGGCTGCTCAAGCGGGCGGGGGACTGGCAGTTCTCCAGGATAGCCCCAGTGCTGCGCGCTTTCAGGCCGATCTTCAATCCTTCCTTCACCAGGTGGCGATTGTCCCACAGCTTCTTCATCTTCAGGGGCATGATGGTCTCGGTGAGATGGACCAGATCGCGGACAAATTGCTGGGGTTTGCGGCCAAAGGCCAGCTCAAGACGTCTATTGGTGCCAAAGAGATTGGTCACCACCGGGAAACTACTGCCCTTAACCTTGGTGAAGAGCAGGGCTGGCCCCTGCCTGGCGATCACGCGGCGATGGATCTCGGCGATTTCCAGATTAGGGTTGACCTCCTGATCAATAATGAGCAGTTCGCCTTCTCGCTCGAGGAGGTTGAGATACCGGCGCAGGTCATGCAGGGGTGCATCAGTCATGATCTATTCTTTTCCTTCCGGCTGATGGGGGTGGCAGTGCTTGTCCTGGAGAAAGAGGTGATGGTATTCTTCTTCGCTGAGGGAACGTTTTAAGAGAGCAGTGAAGAAATCGACAAATCCGTGGATCTCCTGTTCGGAGAGGCGTTGGCTCAGGAAATCAGCAAATTCCTGCCTGCCAGCAAGTTGCAGAAAGCAGGAGAACGATTGCTGATCGAGCTGCTGATTGAGGCCAAAACAGATTTGCCGGGAATCAAGGACCATGATGTGGGAAGGAAAAAAGTCACCGAGGTTAGCCGTCATTCAGATGAGATGAGTTTTTTATAAAAACCGGTCAGCTGATTTTGCATAAAAAAAGCAGCCACGGGTGTGTGTCTGCTTTTTTATGCTTCTGCAGGATCAATCATTTATTCTGCAACTGCCAATGACCATAGTCATCCCGGCATGCCGTGGTGTAGGTCCTCTCGGTCTTGCCATCAATGACGGCAATGATCTCGGCCTGTCGGCATACTTTTTGCGTCTCGGGCTGAGCGTAGGCGGGTTGGGGCATTACCTCATAGCTGTTGCCGGTGTCAGGGTTACGCCAGGCCGTGGCCTTGCCTGATGTTCCTCGTTCATAGACATGATTGAGTTGCTCGCGGTCATATTTGTCCATCTCGTTGCCGACCATATAGCCAAGCATGGTACCAACCGCAGCTCCAATGAGGGTGGCCTCGGTACTGTGACCGATGGCCTGGCCGGCCAGCGCCCCGCCGATAGCTCCTACGCCGGCACCCGTCTGGCCCTGGGTTGCGCAGGAGGAGGTGAATATAGAAAAAAGGAGAATGGTGGCGAGATACATTTTGTTCATGTGGGAACTTCCTTAGAGTGAGATTGGGATTGAATGGAATAGATGAACCTGCAGGAAAGTGATTCCGTAGGGATCCTTGAGAGAGGATCCCTCTCAAGGATCCCTTATCTTCTTGACAGAGCTAAAATAATCATCTCCACTGAGGGTTGTCAATGTTTTTATCTCTGCAGGAGGCGGCTGTGGGTGATACTGACTTGCCTCAGCCGGAAGTGGACGTTCCGGCAGTTTCTGGCAGCGTGTCATGAACAGGATGGGCGCCGGGGGAAAATATTTCAGGGATTTGTTGTGGGCCCATTTTCTTTAAAGTAGCCTTCAGAGGCCTGGATAGGATGACGCCTTCATGTATTGCTCTTCCATGTTAAAGTGTCTTCTGACGTAAAAGCCCAATTGAGTCAGGAACTCTGGTCAATGGTCGATGGCTTCAAGCCATCGGCAAAGGCCTCGCCGGGTTCGTTGTCGCAGGGAAAGAGTTGTTTGTACTGAGCGTCAATAACGGAGAGGCCAATCTTGAACTTATTTTCACTGCATGTCTTCATGCGTCATCTCTATGGCTTATGAGTGCTGACGAACCGCTGCAGTTCAGCCAGCTCTTCCAGAAGGTCAAGGGCGAGGGCAGCTCCAGGGAGATTGACCCTCAGGTCCTGCTGCAGGCGCAGGGTCACCTGGATCCGCTTGATATGGGTGGCCCCGAAACACCAGTTCTGCGGGTTGTCGCCACCAGGAGTAATGACCCCCTCCTCTATCATTTCGTGAATCATCTGGGCGTTGACCCTGCAGAGGAGACAGCACTGGCGCAAAGAGTACGAGGTCGTCTCGTCAAGGGGTGTGCATGGGTGGATGGTAGTGGTCATGATGCTTCTCCTGCTATGAGAACATGCCCTGGCGGGGGTTGATCGGCATACGTCGGGCCATCTCCTGGTAAAGCTTTTTCTGGTCCTCCGTCGCTGCTTCCGGGGTGACGATGGTCAGGGTGACATAGTGATGACCTGTCTGGCCGGCGGAGCAGAGTCCACGTCCCTTCAGGCGCAGTTTTCTGCCGCTCTGGGAGCCGGGTGGGATTTTCAGCTCCACCGTTCCCCCCAGGGTCGGCACCGGGATAGTCGCCCCCAGCGCGGCTTCCCAGGGGGTGACCGGCAGCTGGAGGTGAATGTCGCGTGTATCCGCAGTGAAGATTCTGTGCGCTGCAAAGGCGATTTCAAGGAAGAGGTCGCCATTGCCGGCCTGTCCGCTGCCGCCTGCTCCCTGGCCCTCAAGCCTGATCTGCTGTCCTTCGATGATTCCCTTGGGGATGGTGAGTGTTATGGTATGCGGGGAGGTGACAACATGACCACTTTGATCGACACCCGGCCTGCTGAGGGTGATGCTCTTCTGGGCGCCTTGATAGCTGTCTTCCAGGGTAATCACAATCTTGGCATGGACATCCTGGCCTCGGGCATGAAAGGAGCCATGAGGATGAAAGCCTGATCGGGCATGGGAGGAACCGCTGCTTTTGCCGAAGAGTGATTCGAAAAAATCACTGAACTGAGAGGCGTCAGCCTGGGTAAAGCCGCCGCCGCTGAATTCAAAACCGGCATCCCAGTTGGGCGGCGGCTTAAAGTCCTGGCCGGCCTGCCAGTTACTGCCGAATTTGTCATAGGCGGCCCGTTTTTCTGGATCCTGGAGGACTTCATAGGCCTCGCCAAGTTCCTTGAATTTTTCTTCCGCACTCGGGCTTTTATTGACATCGGGATGAAATTTTCTGGCCAGCTTGCGGTATGCCCGTTTGATTTCGTCCTGAGAGGCATCTTTTTTCAAATCCAGGGTCTGGTAATAATCTTTGAATTTCATTATACCTTCCTTGCCTGTACCTGGAGGGGGGTGGTGAAAAGGGAGAGATCCTTTTGCCATCGACACTCTCTTTCAGCCGCATCTTCACTTGACACACCTTTATGTTACCGCATACTATACTTAAAATTAAAGGGAAAAATCACCATGAAAGAGATAATTTTTCTCATCGGTTTTCGGGCCGTTGGAAAAACAACGGTTGGCAGGAACTTGGCGGATCGTCTCGGCTATTCCTTCTTCGATACGGATCTTCTTATCTGTGCAAAGAAAGGCGCCACGGTGGAGGAAATCGTCCGGGCCGAGGGGTGGGATGGATTCCGTCGCTGTGAACAGGAGGTCTTGCAGGGCTTGGGTGATCAGAGTCGATGCGTGATTGCCACGGGCGGCGGAGCTGTCCTGCATCAGCATCTGTGGCTGCTTTTAAAAGAGCATGGTCATGTGGTCTGGCTGACTGCGGATTCCGATCTTCTTTGTCAGCGGATGCTGGCCGACAGTACGAGTGCCAGCCAGCGCCCCTCCTTGTCTGAGAAAGATCTCTGTGAGGAGGTCCGTGAAATACTGGCGATCAGGGAGCCCTTGTACCGTCAGACTGCCGATATTATTGTTGATACGGCCACATCGAGTGTGGCGGAGATCGTGGAACGTATTGTCGAAGAGCTTGATCGTCCGGAAAAAGTCATACACACGTAGAAATAAATTAGAAATTACGAATTACGAATGACAACTCATTCGGCTTTTAATTCGTAATTCGTAATTGCTCAAGTTGAGAGGAAAACAGAATGGCAGGAAATACCTTTGGTAAACTGTTCCGGGTGACCACTTGGGGGGAGTCGCATGGTACGGCTGTGGGTGCGGTGATAGACGGATGTCCACCCGGGATTGTCCTTGATCCTCAGGAGTTGCAGAAGGAGATGGATCGAAGGCGGCCAGGCCAGGGTGGGGCCTCCAGTCCGCGCAAGGAACCGGATAAACTGGAAATCCTCTCCGGTATCTTTGTTCCAGCCGGCGAGGAACTGCCGCGAACGACAGGGACACCCATTTCGCTTGCCATTTATAACAAGGATGCTCACTCAAAATCCTATGACGGGCTGCGGGATATCTTCAGGCCGGGACATGGTGATGTGACCTATCTGGCCAAATATGGCATTCGGGACCATCGTGGCGGCGGTCGGGCCTCGGCCCGGGAGACGGCTGCCCGCGTAGCGGCAGGCGCAGTTGCGGCCCAGCTTCTGCTTCAATACAAGATCGAGGTGTGCGCCTATACCGTGGCCCTCGGCGGTATCCATGTGAAGCAGCGTGATCTTTCCCTGATTCAGAGCAACAGCTACTGCTGTCCGGACGCGGAGGCGGCCATAAAGATGGAGCAGCGGGTACAGGAGGTTCGCAGTCAGGGGGATACTGTGGGCGGCATTGTCGAGATCGTGGCCACCTGTCCGGCTGGTCTTGGCGAGCCGGTCTTTGACAAGCTTGAGGCCGAACTGGCCCATGGACTCATGTCCATTGGCGCGGTCAAGGGAGTGGAGATCGGCGCCGGCTTTGCTGCGGCAGAGATGCTTGGTTCAGAGAATAATGATCCCATTGGCCCCTTTGGTTTCCTCAGCAATAACGCCGGGGGGATTCTGGCGGGCATTTCCAACGGGGCTCCCCTGGTGATCAGGGTGGCGGTCAAGCCGATCCCCTCTATCTCGCGGGAGCAGCAGACCGTCAATCTGGCTAATGAGCCGGTGACGATCAAGGTCGGGGGCCGTCATGATATCTCCGCCATCCCCAGGATCATCCCGGTCTGTGAGGCCATGGTCCGTCTTACCCTGGCCGATCATCTGCTGCGGCAGATGGCGGTGGATTGCCGGGAGGGCTGAGTCCCATGAGCAAAAAACGTGAAGTCGCTCCTGCCCCGGTTGCTCCGCATCCATCCATGAAGAGAGCGACACAGGGGTGTTCAACGTCTGCGACGGGGCGTGAACCCATCCGCACCATCTGGATGCTGACCCGTGAGTATGGCACTCTGGCGGGAGCGGGCGGAGTCAAGGACGTTTCCCTGCAATTGGCCAAGGCCCTTGCCGGCTGGTCGGGCCGCTCGGTGAGTGTGGTCATGCCGCGCTATGGATTTATCGATCCGGTCGGGCTCGGCTTCACCCTGCTCCCTGATCCCTCGTTTCCTGAACGTGCGCTTGCATATGAGGTTGATCTCGATTATGCCCACGTCGAACGGCGGGAAAAGATTCGCGTCTGGATGGACAGGAGAGAGCGGGTAACCCTCTTTCTCCTGGAGGCTGACCGTTTTTCCGAAAAAACAGGTGTCTATGCCTATACTGACGCTGATGAGGCCATGAATCCTGCCCACAAGGCAGGAAAGGGGCATGACGACTATTTTGCCATGAATATCCTGCTCCAGAAAGGAGCGCTTGATCTCATGCTGCTGCTCGGCATTCGTCCTGATATCATCCACTGCCATGATGGTCATACCGCCGTGCTGCCGGCCATGATCCGTGAGAACAGCGGCTGGCGTCATTTTTTCCGCCGCACCGGCACTGTGCTGACCATCCACAATGCGGGCCGCGGCTATCATCAGGAGGTGGCGGATCTCTCCTTTGCCCGCGCCATCACCGGTCTGCCCTGGACGGTCATTATGGGCAATCGGCTGGCCGATTGCTTTGATCCTCTGCTGGT
Organism: Desulfobulbaceae bacterium UBA2213; assembly: GCA_002327225.1. Classification (GTDB taxonomy): domain Bacteria; phylum Desulfobacterota; class Desulfobulbia; order Desulfobulbales; family Desulfocapsaceae; genus UBA2270. The sequence continues at coordinate 6,138 of DCUN01000196.1, read as the reverse complement.
GGCGGCCCGCTACGCGGTGATCAATACGGTCAGTGAACAGTATGGTCGTGAGCTGCAGGAAACAGATGATGACCGCTTGACCGGCTGGCTTGGCCATACCCTGCTGGAACGTGGGGTGACCCTGCAAGGTGTGACCAATGGCATTGATCCGGCCGAGTTTAATCCGGCCGATGCAGAAAAAGCCGGTATTGATGCCCCGTTCAACCCGCTGGCAGAGGGCACGCTGTCAGGAAAACGGGCCTGTAAGGAAACCCTGCTGCAGGAGCTCTCCGGATACCGGAGCGGAGAGGGCCAGGTGTCGCGGACGTCACGACCGGTGCAGGATCGGCTCGGGGGGATTCAGCCCATTGGTTCTCTTGACTTCAGGCCTGATCTGCCCCTTTTTACCTTTATCGGCCGGCTTACGGAGCAGAAAGGAGTCGGAGTCCTGCTCGCCGCCTTGCGCCGGATGTTAAAAGAGAGCCCTGATTTTCAGTTTCTGCTGCTGGGCAGCGGTGGTCATGACGAGGAGCGGGAGCTGGCCCGTCTGGCAGAAAAGGAGGAAAATCGTGGCCGGGTCTGTATCCTGAAGGGCTTTAATTCGGCTCTGGCCAACCGGGTGTATGCCGCAGGGGATTTTTTTCTGATTCCTTCCCGGTATGAACCCTGCGGTCTGACGGATTTTATCGCCCAACTCTTTGGCAACCTGCCCATTGTCCATCACGTGGGTGGTCTGGTCAAGGTACTGGACGGGGAAACCGGCTTCTCCTACATCCAGCATACAGCGGCCGCCCTGAGTGAGGCTATGCGGAGGGGGATGGCCCTCTATCATGAACATCCTTCCAGAATCAGGGAGATGCAGCGTCAGGCCGTAAAGCGGATTCAGGAGAAGCATACCTGGCAGAGGGTGATGAAGCAGTATCTGCAATTGTATAAAGAGGCGAAGAATGGCAATGGACAGGTATTCATTGATAACTGAGAGTTGAGTCAAGGAGGCTGGATATGACGGTGAAAATTGGCATTAACGGTTTTGGTCGTATTGGCAGAAGTATTTTTCGGGCGATCAGTAAAGATCCTGAATTTGCTGATATTGAGGTGGTGGCCATCAATGATCTCACGGATAATGCCACGCTCGCCCACCTGCTCCAGTATGATTCGATCATGGGGATCTATGAAAAGAAGGTGGAGAGCGATGCCGGTGCTATCATTGTCGATGGTCGGAGGATTGCCGTCTCCAGTCACCGCAAACCGGTTGATATCCCCTGGGCGAAAATGGGAGTCGAATATGTCGCCGAATGTACCGGCATCTTTCGCGATAGAGATTCGCTGCAAAGCCATATCGATGCCGGGGCCGGAAAGGTGATTCTCTCTGCTCCCGCCAAAGGGGATGTCAAGACCTTTGTCATGGGNNTGCCTGGCCCCTGTGGCCCGTGTTATCCTTGACAACTTTGGTATCAAGCGGGGGTTGATGACCACGATCCATGCCTATACCGGTGATCAGCGCCTCCTTGATTTCCCCCATTCTGATCTGCGCCGGGCCCGGGCTGCCGGTCTGTCCATGATCCCTACCAAGACCGGGGCCGCCGCTGCCGTGGCCCTGGTGATCCCGGAGCTGAAGGGCAAGTTTGACGGCCTGGCGGTACGGGTGCCCACCCCGAATGTCTCGCTTGTCGACGTGGTTATGGAGGTGGCAAAGGAGACAACGGTTGAGGAGGTGAATCAGGCCCTGCAGCAGGCTGCCAACAAGTATCTGGGATACACGGAACTGCCCCTGGTCTCCATTGATTTTCAGGGAGACTCCCACTCCTCCATCGTTGATGCCCAGTCAACCAAGGTGATCGGCAGCACGGTCAAGGTGATGAGCTGGTATGATAATGAATGGGGCTATTCCAACCGGATGCTCGACCTGATCCTTCATATGGAGGCCAGTAAGGCCTTGTAATGAAAGGCTGCGGGAGAAAAGAGAATACAACCGGGGCACTAACGAAGAGGTAAGTCGAGACGTATGAACAAAATTCCAACCCCTGCAGAGATAGAGTCCGATGCCCTGAGGGCCAATCTGGCGGAGACGGCCGCCGCCGCAGGCGAGGTGGTCATTGCCCCGGAACTCAAGCTGCTGCTTGATATCGTCTCAGGCTACAAGGGGATACATTCAACCCTTGAACATCTGCTCTATGAGATCTGCCATCCCTATCGGAACTGGTCCCTGCTTATTCCCCAGCTCCGCAGCTTCTGCCTGAAAAACAGCACCTGTTATCAGCGTCACCCTCAGGGGCCGGAGGCCTTCACCCTTTTCACCGGTCTGTTCCTCCAGGCCCTCGGCGATTCGGTGAAAAAGGGAACCCTGCTCATCCAGATTATCGAGGCCCAGCTGGCCTGGGTAGAGAAGTTGCTTTCGCTTCTAAGCCCAGAAGATCTGCAGCGTTTCGGGCCGGCCCTGAATGACTATTTTCATCGTCTGGCAGCCCTTGATCAGCGTGATCCTGCGATCATGATGTATGTCACCCAGGGCCAGCATCCCATGAAAAAACTGGCCCTGCGTCTCCTCGCCTTTTCCGGGAATGAATCGCTATCGTTTGATTATCGTCCCGTCTCCGAGCTCATGCGGATCATCCTCGGCCGCAACTATACCTACTGGCTGCAGGAAGATGACCCTCTGCCGTGGTTTCTCGGCCGTTGCGGCGTCCTGTGTGAGGACTTTCATGCCGGTCAGCTTTTTGGAGCAATCTCCCATGAGGCCATGCGCAGGCATCAGGAGACACTGGCGGCCATTGATATCGAAACCGATCCCGTCATGGGGCTGGAGCAGATCCTGAAGCTGCCTGCCCATGTCGATATCGTCCGGCTCTATAAAGAGATCCCTGCCCGTCTGGCTAGTGTTGATGCGGGTGGAGAGGGAGCTCGCTCCCCTGATCAGACCCTGCCGCTCAACCGTTTTTCCGAAAATCAGAAGCTGCTCTTCCTCTTCAGGATCATGGACACCAAGGGGCTCTATCTGATCCATGAGGAGACCTTGCGCGAGATCAACCGCAGTCTGGTGCAGCTGATCCGGCAGCAGAGCTTTGAGGAGATCGAGCAGTTTCTGCTCACCACCTTTCAGCTCTTGCGGGCCAATGTCCGTAAGTATCCCCATACCTCACTGCAGTGCATTCAGGTGCTGGGCGGCGAGGTTTTTGACCGGGGCAAGAGCAAGATGGTGGAGGCCTTTTTGTGGGAGGTGGTGCGCTTCGGCTTCCAGTATGCCAATGTCATGGGCGTCGACGAAGACTGGCAGCCCCTGACCAATCCGGCCCATCTGGCCAATATCCGGGTCTGGCTCAACCTGATCATGCAGGAGCCCAAATGGTGCTCCACCCTTTTTTCGGCGCTGATCATCAACCTGAAGCTGACCGGCACCTGCGTCAAGGATACGGATCTCTTTCAGCGGGATATCACCCAGCTGCTCAATCATCCCATCGAGCCCATCTATAATCTGGCCAAACAGTTCACCAAGCTGATGCCGGTCTTTTTCAATGAGATCGGAGCGGAAGGTGAACTGCGTGATGTCTCCACCGAGCTCGACGAGATCCATAAGCGCCATGATGTGCTCATTCATTTTCTGCGCAAGCAGAGTCATGTCGAGAGTTCGAATCTGATCGTCGGCTTTATCCAGGCCATCTTTCTCTTCTGGAAGACAAAAAACAAGGAGCTTCTTCTCCCCTTCCTGCCCGAGGAGGTCTATGCTGAAGTCGTAAGCTCCGGTCCCTTTATTGATGACCAGCACATCCTCTCCCAGCGTATCGGTCAGGAGCTTCACTTCCAGTCCATGCATGATATCCTTTCCTGGAAGCGGGAGGAGAGGCAACAGTATCTGGAGGCACAGACCGATCTCCCGGCGGCGGAGCGGCGCCGTTTTGATCTGCTGGTGCAGATGTTTAAACTGCTGCATCAGAAATACAATCTTGGTTTTCAGGAGCTTCGCTCAGAGCTGCACCAGGCGACCCAGGAAGGATTTCCCGAGATGGAGAAACTGCTCATCGACCTGGAGTCCTGTGATACGGAAGGGTGTCTGGCCTCTCTTTTGAATACCCTTGAGGGATTGAAGCAAACCATCCTTTCCAAGGAACGTTTTGAGGCAAGGGAAGATATCTACTACAAACGTCATATCGCCGTCGATATTCCTTCGGTCTATGGTCGCTACGCGGAACGGAAGTTTGACAGTCTGAGCCTCACCTTCCGCCTGGAGAATCTGGCCAATATCTATCTGGAAAAACTGCCCGAGACAGTCAACCTCTCCTTTATTACTGAAATCACCTTTTACCGCATCGTCAAATGTCTCAAACTCTACATGCAGGCCCTGCGGATTGACGGCATCTCCTCCCGGCGCCTTGATACCTATATGCTGCTGCTGCGCAGCTCTCTCAAAATCAAGCGTTTTTCTTATACACAATATCTTGATATATTCCGGGGACTTTCCGAAGGGGTTAAGGATGTTATTTATTCTTTTTATACCAATATCCATCAGAATAACCTTTCCATTATCATCCCCCAGATCGGTGAGAATAACCTGCTGACCAAGTATCGTTCCCAGTGGGATGAGCAGGATCGGGTGAACACGGTTCATCGTCTTTCTGAATCCTTTCTCCGCGATTTGATTGCCTCCACCTTCGGCCTGCAGCATCTCGATAATTTTATCACCCGGATTATCGGCACGCTCGAGGTCCAGAAAAAAATGCTTGATGAGCGGATGCTTGATCTGCTCATGACCTATAATCCGGAAAAAGCGATCTCGCTTCTCCATCGACTGACCCCGTATACCAATGACCTGATTCATCTGGGTAACAAAGGTTTTAATCTGGCCACTCTGCATGAGGACAACAAGCCGGTACCGCCTGCCTTTATCATCACCACTGAGGTCTTCCGCTGCCGGGAGGTGATCTATGGTTTTGCCAAGGCCAGGGACGAGTTCATGCATCGTATCCGTGCCGCACTCGATGAGATTGAGCGGGAGACCGGCAAAGTCTTTGGTTCGTCTGAGCGGCCGCTGCTTCTCTCTGTTCGCAGCGGGGCGGCGGTCTCCATGCCGGGGATGATGGCCACGGTCCATAATGTGGGGCTCAACGAGGAGATCATCGAGGAGTATGTGCGCGCCCACGGTGAAGAGTATCTGGCCTGGGACAACTATCGGCGTTTCCTCCAGTCCTGGGCCATGACTTCCGGGATGCAGCGGGAGGAATTTCAGGAGCTGATGAACCGGGCCAAGGCCAGGCATGGGGTGAGTCTGAAGAGGGAATTTACACCTGAACAGATGCGGGATCTGGCCCTTGAATATCAACAGCTGGTGCGCAGGAAGGGATTGGGGATCCCCGAAGATCCCTGGCTGCAACTGGTGAATGCCGTGGCCATGGTTCTTGATTCATGGCAGACAGTCAAGGCCGCTGATTATCGCCGGATCATGGATGTCTCAGATGCCTGGGGAACGGCAGTTATCGTTCAGGCCATGGTCTTTGGCAATCGTAGTGACAGCGCGGGCTCCGGGGTACTGTTCACCTCCCATCCCTATCGCAAGGTGCAGCGGGTGGCCCTGTGGGGAGATTATGCCTATGGCGATCAGGGCGAGGATATTGTTTCGGGCCTGGTCACCAGTCTGCCGATTTCGGTGGAGCAGGCCGAGCTTGATGGCCGCTCGGTCGATGAGACGCTCGAGAGGCGTTTCCCCAAGATCTATGACCGCCTGCTCGCCATCTCCAGGGATCTGGTCTATGAGAAACGCTGGGATCCGCAGGAGATTGAATTTACCTTTGAGGGGCCGGATCCTGAGCAGCTCTATCTCTTGCAGACCCGCGACATGATCACTATCAAGAAGAAGGAACATTTTAACGTCTTTGCCGAGACGCCGGATCTTGATCAGTCTTTCCTGGGCAAGGGGATCGGGGTCTCAGGCTCCGCCCTGTCCGGACGGGCGGTCTTCAGTGAGGAGAATATCCTGGAATTGCGGGCCACTGATCCGCAGATGCCTCTGATCCTGATCCGTCAGGATACGGTGCCCGAGGATATCAAGGTCATTGATATGGCGGAAGGGCTGCTCACCTCGCGCGGCGGCCAGACATCGCATGCCTCCGTGGTAGCCGTCCGGCTTGAGAAGACCTGTGTTGTCGGCTGCAAACATCTGAAGGTCTA
>DCUN01000164.1:14058-16036 GCA_002327225.1 Desulfobulbaceae bacterium UBA2213 | reverse complement strand
GGATATTCCCAATTGCTTCTGCCCTTGTTGAATAAAAAATTTCTCACGCCGATGGATATGCTGCGCATTCAGATGCTGCTTCTGAAAATGCGGCAGAGCTGTGACTCAACGTATTTGATAGATCGGAAGACAAATATCTCACCCAAGCTCGATGAACTGGCCACTATCCTCGATGAACTGATCAAGCAAAATGGGCGCAAGGTGGTGATCTTCAGCGAATGGACAACCATGACCATGCTCATCGGCAAATACCTGTCCCGGGAGGCAATTCCTTTTGTGGAGCTGTCCGGCAAGGTACCGGTTGTCAAGCGCCAGGCATTGATTGATGAATTTGACACCAATCCGGACTGCAAGGTGTTTTTGTCCACCGATGCCGGAGGGACCGGATTGAACCTTCAGGCCGCGGATTGTGTGGTGAACTTTGAAATGCCCTGGAATCCGGCAAAGGTGAATCAGCGTATCGGCCGGGTCCATCGAATCGGTCAAAAAAGCAAATGTATCAATGTTATTAATTTGATTGCAAAATTCAGCATTGAAGAGCGGATCATGGCCGGGATCAAATTAAAGGGAGAGCTCTTTGATGGAGTCTTTGATGGCGGCAATGACGAGGTGATGCTCTCTCGTGAAAAACGTCAGGAAATGGTCAACCAGCTGCGCGAAATGATGGGAGAAGAGGTGGAGATGGTACGGGCAGAGCCCATCCCGGCCGAGGAGCTTGCCGAAGATACGCCACATTTCCTGAACCCGGAGGTGTTCAAGAAAGAGGTTGATTTTGTCGCGGAAGAGGAAGTTGAAACTCTGGAGGAATCGCTGCCGGAAGAAGTTAGGGATGAAACCACCGAACAATCCGCCGAGCAGATGGAGGAGGTCTTGAATCAGGGCATGGGTTTTATCAGTGGTCTTCTGGAGATGGCCACCGGCCGGAAGCTTGGCGTCACAGAGGGTAGCGAAAAGATGGTGACCCTTGATAAGCAGACCGGCGAGGTGACGCTCAAATTTACCCTGCCGGGATTTTCGCCGGTTAAGAAATCCTGAACTTCTGCTCGCGAATGAAAATTTCAGGCCTGCAAACCTTCTTTTTTTAAGTTGACGCGCGACACTAAAGCGTGACATTATTGTGTCATGCTTTAGTGTCGCGCGTTAGTATAAGCGACAGAACTCTTTGTTACGTCTGTTTCTTATAAGGAGAGAACATGTCACAAGTTGTCCCTGCTGAAGAATATGATTTGATTGCACAGGTCATTGCCGAACATCCTGAAGGTCTGGGCATTTCAGCGCTTGAAAAAGCCTTGGGCCCTTATTTAATCACTCTCAACAGGCGAACACTGCAGCGCCGTCTCAATCGACTTCTGGGCCATGGCCGTATCGTCACAGAAGGTGAAAGCATTGCCCTTGTGTATAAACCTGCTCCTGTTGGTAGCACCGCCCAACTTGGAGTACCTAAACCAACATTGGCTGGTGTTGCGGAAGCGTACATCCCGGTTTCGCTGGAAGGGGGGATTGTCCGTGATCTTGTTCGGCAGCCCCTGATGCAACGTAAACCGGTAGGATATCAGCGAGCATTTCTGGAGGAATATGAACCTGGCGTCACCTTCTATCTCTCCGCGTCCTTGCGTGCCGGGTTTCACGAAATGGGTCATACCCCATCTGGTCAACGTCCTGCCGGAACCTATGCCCGAGAAATTCTGAATCGGCTTCTGATTGATCTGTCATGGGCCTCTTCCCGCCTGGAGGGAAATACCTATAATCGTCTTGATACCCAAAACCTCATCGAATTCGGACAGGTCGCAGCCGGCAAAGACATTCATGAAACCCAGATGATCCTGAATCACAAGGCCGCCATCGAATTGCTGGTGGAGGCAGCCGATCAGGTAGGATTCAATTCGTTTACCTTTCTCAACCTGCATGCCATTCTGTCGGAGAACCTGCTTCCTGAGGATGACGCGAGTGGACGATTGCGCCGCCGACCGGTTGATAT
>DCUN01000164.1:11412-14007 GCA_002327225.1 Desulfobulbaceae bacterium UBA2213 | reverse complement strand
AATCAGGTTGATCTGCTGCGGGATGTTTTCACGTGGGCCTATGAGCGTTCATGCCAGCGCTACCTGGCAATCACGCAAACCATGGCCGACCCTGAACCTCAACGTATCCGCTATCGGGAGGCCTTGATTCAGGTGGTGCAGGTGGTGGTTCGTGGCGGAAACATCTTGTTTCCAGAGGATATTGAGCGGTTTACCGATATAAATATCCCTGAAAATGATAGGGAGTTTTTTAAAAAAATGGCCCTGGATGCCTTGCATAATCTGCACGAGGGCAACGTAGCCAGATATCGACTGAAGTTATCTGAATTTCAGTCATGGAAACGGATTCGAAGTCGGCATGACTCAATAGGCAAGGGGCAGTGATCAATCCGGAAGTATTCGCGGAGGTACCCTTCATCTTTTGCAATTCGATTTGAATGTGTAAGCTGTCCCCCTAATTTCAGAGTTTTTGATAAAAGATGATCTTTCAAGACCCTGTCTCTTCTTCAATCAGACATGATTGATATTCGATTGAAAACACGATAGAGTACTTTCTCTCATGCCTCTGTTTCCTTCAGGATGGAAAAAAACGGTTTTCCAGGTCCAGGGCAAAATCAAAACACGAGACACCTTGTTGAATTCATGATACCAGCTGAACTTTCGGGTATTACCCTCGAAGATCTGATCCCCCATCGCGGCCGCATGGTGTTGATTGATGATATTCTGGAGGTTTCCTCCAGCCATGCCCTGACCGCTTCGGTGATGAACGCAGCGTATCCTCTGGTCGAGGCAGACGGTGTCCAGCCGCTGATTATGATAGAACTGGCTGCCCAGACCGCCGGGGTATGTAACGGCTGGGACAGGGTCAAGACCAAGGGGATCGATTCCAAGCAGATGGGCTGGCTGGTTGGCGTGAAGCGGGCCCATTTTTATATTGAGCATATTCCCCTGGGCAGCAGGGTTGTGACCCGTTCGGAAAACAGTCATAACTATGGGAACCTTCGGGAGGTTGCAAGCGTATTGCATCTGGGTGATAAACGTATTGGCGAAGTGACCCTGCAACTGTTTCAGGTGTGAAAAATTATGATGAAAGAAGAAAATAATCAGAAAGTTGCCATCATCACCGGTGGGGCCAAGGGAATCGGCAGGGCCATTGCGGTGGAGCTGGCTCGGGCAGGCTACTATACGGTGATCAATTACCTCTCCGATCTGGCCGCAGCGGAACAGACCCTGGCCCTGGTGCAGGAGGCTGGAAGCGGGGGCGAGGTCTCTCCCTTTGATGTCAGAGACGGGCAGAAGACGGCAGGGGTGATTGAGGATATTTCCCGGCGCTTCGGCAGGATTGATGTCCTGGTCAATAACGCCGGAATTATCCATGACGGCCTGTTCATGATGATGGAGCCGGAGAGCTGGCAGTCCGTGATTGATACCAGTCTCAATGGTTTTTACAATATGACCCGGCCGGTCATCGAAAAAATGGTGCGCAGCCGCAGCGGGGTGGTCATCTCCCTGTCGTCGGCGTCGGCCATGATGCCCAATCGCGGTCAGGCAAATTACTCGGCGGCCAAGGCCGGACTCACCGCGGCCAGCAGGGTGCTTGCCTCGGAGGTGGCCCGACTCGGCATTCGAGTCAACGTGGTGGCGCCGGGCCTGATCGAGACCGATATGATCAAGGACGCCCCCAAGGAGTATATTAAAACCATGATTCCCATGGCCCGGATCGGCAGACCCTCTGAGGTGGCAAAGGTTGTGGCCTTCCTCTGTTCTGAGGATGCCTCCTATGTGACAGGCCAGGTTATCTCGGTCAATGGCGGGATGTGTTAGGTATGCGCTACGTGATCGTTGCTCTGTTTTTGCTCATCGGGCTTGGCTTTTTCCCCCGGGCTCAGGCCGAGACCCAGGTGCAGGAAGGCCCCAATCATTCTCCTCTTCGCCTCGAGTCGGTGCAGGCGGAATTTGTCCAGGAAAAGCAGCTGCCCATCCTTGTTCGTCCTCTTATCTCAAAGGGGACCTTTGTCTTTCAGGCACCTGCATCGTTGCGCTGGGAATATCTCTCGCCCATACACACCGTGCTCCTCATGGATGAGGGGCGTACCCGTAAATTCATGCGCCATAGTGACCAGTTTGTCGAAGAGCAGGGCATGGGCGTGGATTCCATGGCGATTGTCCTCCAGGAGATCACAGGATGGCTTGATGGGCGTATCACTGACACCCCCACCTTTCAGGCCAGGGTCGAGGGAGAGGGGCTGATTATCCTCACCCCGAAAGATGCGGCGCTGGCCAGGATCATCAGCCGTATTGAATTAAGGCTGGTCGATCAGTCCGGTCTGATGGAATCGGTGACCCTCTATGAAGGAAAAGATTCCCTGACCAGGCTGGTTTTTTCCCATGCTGTGCTGAACGAGAAGATTCCGGCAGCAACATTTACCAGGCCATGAAGTCTGTTTTTCCCCTTCTCCTGCTGTTTTTACTGGCCTCCTGTTCAGGGAGGCAGCATCTGCCGGCATTATCCGGGCTGGCCGCAGGCGATTCCAGTCAGTCCGGGCAGATCCTGCAGAGATGCGGGCAGGTCTTTCCCCTCGGGGATTGGCAGTTTGTTCATTCCATTGAATTTAA
>DCUN01000164.1:0-11372 GCA_002327225.1 Desulfobulbaceae bacterium UBA2213 | reverse complement strand
GCCTTTTGATAATCCGGAATTTGCCAGGGGCCTGATGCGTGATGTGCAGACAATCTTTCTGCCGCCGCCAGGGAAACAAACGGAGACAGGAAGGCTTGAAGGCGGTGAGTTTGTCTGCCGCTATCATATGGACAACGCGCAGATAACCGATGTTATTGTCGCAGAAGACAACGGTTTCCGGATCAATGTCTATGATTCTGATCTGAGCTGTACCCGAGCTATTGTGGCCGGAGCAGGCACTCCTGAGGCCACCGGGATGGTCCCTGAAACCTTGGAGCTCACCGCCTCCGGCTTGAGCAGTTATACCTTAAAAATGACCTTGATCAGTGCTGATAAAATATGAAATTTAAACTCATCTATCCCAAGTGGGCCAAGCTGGACCGGCAGACCGAGTTTCATCTGCCGCCGCATGGGCCGGTTGTCTTTGCCGCCACCTTGCCCGAGTACGTTGACGTCGATTTTGTTGACGAAAACCTGGAGACCATTGATTTTGACGATCCGGTCGATATGGTCGGGATCTCAATGATGCTGACCGTGCAGGTGAAGCGCGGCTGGGAGATTGCTGATCTCTACCGGAAAAAAGGGGTCAAGGTCATCTTTGGCGGCATTGCCACCATGCTCCATGCCGAGGAAACCATGGAGCATGCCGATTCTGTCTTTCTTGGCGAGGCCGAGGGCAGGATGGAGCAGGTCCTGGCCGATTTCAGGCAGGGCAAACTCAAACCCCGTTACGACTTTATGGACGCGCGGCCGGACATCGCCCTCGTCGGCCCGGCCCGCAGGGATCTTCTCAACCGCCAGCTCTATAATTACAAAGGGGTGCAGATGGTTGATCTGGTCCATGCCTCCCGCGGCTGCCGTTTTAACTGTTATCCCTGCGCGGTTTCATTCCTGGGCGGCCGGGAGTTTCGGCCGCGGCCCATTGATACCGTCGTGGCCGAGATGGCCGGGATTGACAATAACCGGCTGTTTCTGGTCGACAATTCCCTGGCCCAGAACAGCCAGTGGGAAAAGGATCTGTTCCGCGAAATGATCCCTCTGAAAAAGAAGTGGTGCTCCCATCCCATTGAAGACAAGCCCGAGATCCTGGATCTGGCGGCCCAGGCCGGGGCCTGGTATGTCTATCAGGCGGTTTTTGACACCTCGGACTATATCCGTGAGCGGGTTAAGCGGTATCATGACCATGGCATCGGCGTCGAAGGGACCATTCTTCTGGGGCTCGACAATCACGATGAAGATTTCATCAAGCGGCTGATCGACTTTCTCCTGGAGATCGAGCTGGATCTTGCCGAATTCACCGTCTTGACCCCATTCCCTCATACCAAGGCCTATAAGGAAATTGAGCAGCAGGGACGTATCTTGTCCAAAGACTGGAATGACTATTCAGCGGATAAGGTGGTGTTTCAACCGAAACAGATGAGCCCCGAACGCTTGCAGGAATTGCTCGATCTGGCCTGGAACTCCTTTTACCTGGAAGAATCACAGGAATTGAAGATGTTTAAACTCTTTAAACAGGTGGTGGAAAAGGAAATGGCCGACGGCACCTTCACCCCCCGTGACAGGAGTCTGGCCAATCAGGCCTTTGGTCGCGGTGCGAGCAGATAGGATTTGGACAAAGTAAGAAATATGTCACTATTCAGTATATTCACCCGTTAGAGCAAAAAGTTCATAGAGAGGTCGGCCATGATTGTTGGAATGTCAATGCAAACATTTTTTTCGATCCAACATGTTAGAGCTGCCACATACTTTGCCCGAGAATCTGCCCGTTTACAGAAACGCATGAAAAAATCGGCAACCACTTTGCAGCTAAGTACTCCCTTAAAAGCGACTGTTACTGCGGCGCTATTCTCGTCGGTTGCGTTTTTAGAAGCTACTATTAACGAGATCTACGCTGAGGCTGAGAAAGAAAACGGGTTGCTCGGGAGTATTGATCCAAATGCGTCAAAATTAATTGCCTATCTGTGGGAGAGCGGAGAAATTGACAGGGCAAGTGTTATGAACAAATTCAGCATTCTTCTAGCTGCCGCTAGCAGGGATCCCTTAGATAAAGGTTCTAAAACCTGCCAGGAGGTAAAAAGTTTAATTTCACTACGAAATGCGTTAATGCATTACAAATCTAGTTGGCTGGATATTGGGACTGAGGGTATGGTGCGGAAAGGAGCTTTAACTAACTCCGGCCTGATCAAATCCATATCCTCAAGTTTTGAGTGGTTGCCAGGTAGTTCACGTAGTGATGGTTGGATGAGCGCAGATTGTGCAATCTGGTCTGCTGAGTCCTCTATAAACTACGCCAACTATTTTTTCGAACGGTTGGATATCGTACCCACTTATTCCCATGTACTGGAAGATCTCAAGCTTCCGGATCGAAATAGAGTTAAGCTCTGAAAATTAGAGACGCTTCCTATAAAAAACTAGGGACACTGCCCACATTCCTCTGGCGCCCATTTGGTGCATGGGGGTTAGATTGAAAATATCGTAAAAGAACTCTCCATGCTGAATAATTCCCAAGAGATACAAGCCCTGCTGGCGGGGCCAAAGTTCCCGGACCAGGAGTTCATCCGCTCCGGGGGGGAAATGGGGACGGAACTATTATATTCAAGAATTGATTCAAGTAGGCGGCGGAAACATGCTGATTTTCAGGCTCGGTTAAGTCGCCGCGGAAATATACCTACAACGTAAGCGTAATCGAAAAAGGACAGCCCTACCCGGTAAAGAACAACACAGCCAAGAGGATTAGACCATGCCAACGATATCGATGTTTTATGGAATACTTATCTTGATGTACTTTTATGATAACAAAAAGCACGCTCGTCCACACATTCATGCGGAATACGGAGAGCAAATAGCATCAATAGCTATTGAAGATGGAGAAATTTTAAACGGCAGCCTGCCTCCAGCCAAGATGAAACTGGTGCAGGCATGGATTGAAATTCACAAGGAAGACCTGATGGTTGATTGGAAATTGGCCGTTGCCGGTGAACCTGTTTTCAAGATTGATCCTTTGAAATAAAAGGGACGGAAATGGATAAAATAATAAAGGCTAATCCCCTGAGTGATTTTAGAATCGAGATCCTTACCAGCAGTGGTATTTCAGGAATTTTTGACGTGAAGCCTTATCTGCATGGCAGTGCTTTTAAGGAACTCACGAACGAGTCATACTTCTGCCTCGTCCGTCCCGCCCACCATGGCATTATGTGGCCACACGAACAAGATTTTAGCTCCGATACTATTGTATGGGATATACAAAATTCCCAACAAAAACGTCAACTAGATGGCGATTGAGCAGCTTCCCCTGAATCACGCATTGGCCATCGCAGGTTTTCTTTGTTGTTGAAATACAAGAATTGTGTCGTGCAGAGACGCAGGGGGAAAATATCATTCAAGAACTTTCCATGCTGAATAATTCCCAAGACATACAAGCCCTGCTGGCGGGACCACAGTTTCCGGACAAGGAGTTTATTCGCTCCGGCGCCACCTTCGGCGAGGTCTATGCCATGGCGGCCTGGCTGCGCGCTGTTCTGGCTGCTCCCGAATATCAGGGTGCCGCCATCTGTCTGGCCGTAGAAAGCCGGGCGGTCATGGCCTCGGTCTTACTTGCTGCCCTTCATTCTTCCCAACCTAATGGCCCGAACCTGCTTCTGCCCTTCGCTCTTTCCACCAAGGCCCTGGCCCGGATGCAGCAGCTCACCGGCTTTACCGCCGCCATTTGTGATGTTGACCGGGAGCTGCCGGAGGGCACCACCATCATCCGCCCGCCAGTGGGGACAGCTGTGGAGTTTGCCGTCTGCCCCCCGATATCGCCGCAGGCGGAACTGCTGAGGATCTTCACCGGCGGCTCCACCGGCACGCCGCAGATCTGGTCAAAGACCGGGGAGAATCTTTTCGGTGAGGGATTCTCCCTGGCCCGCCACTTCGGGATTACCGAAAAAGACTGCATTGTCGCCACCGTCCCCCCTTACCATATTTACGGCCTGCTTTTCTCCGTGATCCTGCCCCTGGTCTCGGAGGCTTCGGTGATCATGGACAGCCCCTCGTACCCCGGGGATATCGCTGATGCGATCCAGGAACAGGAGGCCACCCTTCTTGCAGGCATCCCCCCGCATTACCGGGCCCTGCGGGGAAAAAAGGTGGCTGGATCCACCCTAAGGCTGGCCTTCTCTTCCGCCGGAATGCTGGATGCGGAGGACAACGAGGCCTTCTTTCAGCTCAACAAGGTGGGCATTGTCGAGGTGTACGGTTCCACTGAAACGGGCGGCATCGCCACTCGCAACAGATCGATGGGCGAGACATCATTCACCACCTTCCCCACCGTTGCCTGGACGATCAAAGAGGAGCGCCTCTGCGTGCGCTCCCCCTATCTCTCGCCGGAACTGCCCGTGGCTGCCGATGGTTTTTTTACCACCGGCGACCGGGTGGAGCAATGCGGGACGAGCCAATTTATCTTCAAGGGACGGGTGGACGGGGTGACCAAGGTGGGCGGCAAACGGGTGGATCTGGAAGAGGTGCGCGCCATCATCAAAAAGGTGCCCAAGGTCAGCGACTGTGTGGTTATGGCCCTGCCTGACTCCGGGGGCCGGGAGCACCGGATTGTGGCCCTGATCCAGGGGACGGAAGTGGATATGGATCTGCTCAGGAAAACCCTGGCTGCATCGCTCGAATTCTACGCCCTGCCGCGCCAGCTCAAGACCATCGACCGCATTCCGTTGCAGGCAAACGGTAAGTATGACCGGGATGCCATCATTGGGCTCCTGACCATATGAGCACCATGCGCCACGCCTTTGCCAGCGGCTACGAAAACCTGTCGGCCTGGTCCGACCTCCTCGACCGGATCAACGTCTTTCCCGTGGCCGACGGCGATACCGGGGCCAATCTGCGCATCAGCCTCGCCCCCCTGCGGGACCGCGAGACCGACAAGGCACAGACTCTGGAGCTGCTGACCCGTTGCGCCACCGGCAACTCCGGCAATATCGCCGCCGCCTTTTTCCAGGAGTTTTTTCAGTCAGAGGGCTTTACTGATCTGGCCGGAAATGCTGCGCGGGGCCGGGAAAAGGCCTGGGCTTCCCTGGCCCGCCCCCAGGCCGGCACCATGCTCAATGTCTTTGACACGCTTGCCGCAAGCCTGGTAAACCAAACTGATCCAATCTTTCGTCGCTCTTTATCCATCCCTGGAGCGAGCGACACTGAGCCATCCATGGCCGGCGTCTATTCCTCCCTCTGCACCGAGTTGCAGGAGGCGGTTCTGGCCACCTCGCTGGTGCTGCCCGACCTCCGGCAGGCTGGTGTTGTCGATGCCGGAGCCCTGGCCATGTATATCTTCTTTGAAGGTTTTTTCCGGCAGCTTGCCGGGCAGCCCGCCGCCCTTTCTTCCATCCCCAAGCTCTTTGCCGGCAAGCTGGCTATCAGCGCCGATTTCCAGGCCAGTCCCAACGCCAGTTTTTGTGTCAGTGCCCTCATCCAGACCGAGGACAAGCAGACCGGAGCCGACAAGATCCCGGCGGAGTGGGGTGATAGCGTGGTCGTGCTGCCGGCTCCATCGGGGATCAAGGTCCATATCCATACCGCCGACCGCCAGCAGCTGCGCAGCCGGCTTTCGTCGCTGGGCGAGATCGTCGACTGGTCCGATGAGGCCATGGATCAAAACGATCCCACCCGCTTTACCGGCCCGGAAAAGAGGCAGATTGTCCACATCATGACCGATGGCGCCGGCTCCCTGAGCCGGGAGATGGCGCGACGTCATGGTATTACCCTGCTTGACAGCTATATCCTCGCCCAGGAGCAGAGCAGGCCGGAAAGCCTGCACTCTCCGGCCGAGATCTACGCCCTGATGCGGCAAGGGGTAAAGGTCACCACCGCCCAGGCCTCCACTTTCGAGCGCCATCAACACTATCAGAGCGTGTGCCAGCAATTCGGCCAGACCCTCTACCTCTGCGTCGGGTCGGCCTTCACCGGCAATGTTGACATCGCCAGGCGCTGGAAAGAAGGTAACGATCCGACTAACCTGCTGGAGATCGTCGACACCGGCTCCGCCTCCGGCCGTCTGGGACTCATTGCCCTGCTTGCCGCCCGCTACGCCGAACATGCCAGCTGCGCTGAAGATGTCCTCGCCTTTGTCTATAAAACAATGACCGACTGTGAGGAATATGTCTTTATCGACCAGCTGCGATATCTGGTGGCCGGCGGCAGGGTCGTCTGGGCAAAGGGATTTTTTGCTGACATGCTGCACATGAAACCGGTGATCAGCCCGGTGGGCAACGAGGTCCGCAAGGCAGGGGTTGTCCACAGCCGCCAGGGCCAACTTGCCCTGGCCCTGGAAAAGCTGCGGCAGGGGGCGCCCGGCATTGCCCCGGTGATCATGCTCCAGTACTCCGACAATGAAAAATGGGTGACAGAAACAGTGCTGCCTGAAGTTCGGCAGCTGGCGCCCAAGGCCGAGATCCTGCTGGTGCCCCTCTCCCTGACCTCCGGTGTGCACATGGGGCCGGGGACCTGGGCCATGGCCTGGGCTGGAGGGCAGACAAGATGAAGGTGGCCATCAGTCGCTCTTCATCCATCCTTGGAGCGAGCGACACTGGGCCGGTCACTCCTGCGCCATCCATGGCGCCCGTGACACTGAAGCATCCCTGCTCTGCGTCCGTGGCCTGCGTTATCCCGGTATATAATCACGAGCAACGGATTGAAGAGGTGATCCGGGCGGCCATGAAACTGGGGCTGCCCATCATCGTCGTTGATGACGGCTCAACCGACAGCACCCCCGATATCCTCAAGCGCATCCCCGATATCACAGTGCTTCGCCACCTGGAAAACCAGGGCAAGGGGGCGGCCCTGCTCACCGGCTTTGCCGCGGCCGTGGAACTGGGCTGCGACATGGCCATCACTCTCGATGCTGACGGGCAGCACCAACCTGAAGATGCGGAAAATCTTCTCCGTGCTGTGCCGGATATGCTGCGCCCCATTGTGATCGGCAAGCGCCAGGGGATGAACGGGGAGAATGTGCCCTGGACCAGCAGGTACGGCCGGAAATTTTCCAATTTCTGGGTATGGCTGTCGGGCGGGCCGCTGGTGAGCGACTCCCAGTCAGGTTTCAGGCTCTATCCCCTGCCCGAGGCCCTCGATCTTGATGTGCAGGCCAGGCGCTTCCAGTTTGAAGTGGAGATCCTGGTTGCGGCCCACAGGCAGGGGATTCCTGTTCTTGAGGCACCGGTACAGGTGGTCTACCAGAAGGGCGCTGAGCGCATCTCCCATTTTCGTCCATGGAAAGATTTTTTCAGGAATTCCGTTACCTTCAGCAGGCTGATATGGAGACGGATTTTCTCAGGGGGCAGGCAGTGAGGGGCCTCTTGTATCAGGCCCTGGTGAAGGTAACCAGAATATGCGGCCCCTGGTTTTTTGTGATCATCTCGAGGAGCATTGCCGCGGGTTATTTTCTTTTTTCAAAGAAGGTCCTTGAAAGTCGTCGCTTTTACTCCTTGCTCTATCCTGAAAAAGGAGTCTTGTATCATCTCTGGTGTGCCTTTCGCCAGTATCAGAGTTTTACCACGATTCATCTTGACCGTTTTCTCTCCCTGCATCAGCGGGAAACGACGTTTAGCTCGCAAGGCTGGGAGAAGCTGCAATCGGGGGTGCAGAGCAGGGGGGCTATCCTGCTCATGTCTCACCTGGGAAACTGGGAGATCGCGGCACACCTGCTTAAAAAAGAGGAGGTGTGCCTGAAGCTCCTCCTCTACATGGGCGTCAAGGACAAAGAAGATGTCGAGCGGGTACAGAAAGAACACCTGCACCAGTCAGGGGTCACGATCATAGGTGTTGAAAAAGATGGGGGTTCGCCCTTTGATGCGATCGAGGGCATCCGCTTTCTGCAGGAGGGGGGGCTTGTCTCCATGACCGGTGACATGGTCTGGCGTTCTGACCAACGCACGAGAAAGGTTAAATTTTTAGGCGGCGAGGCCTTTGTCCCGGAGGCACCCTATGTCTTTGCCCTGGTTTCGGGTGCGCCGATATTTGTTTTTTTCCCCTTCCGCAGCGGCAGAAACAGCTACGAATTTATCCTCTCAGATCCCATCTACATCAGGCGCGGAGACAAAAACGAGAGAGAGGCGATCATTCAGGCAGCTGCCCAGCACTACGCCGATCTTCTGGAAGAGAAACTCCGTGCCCATCCCTTTGAATGGTATCATTTTGATCGCTTTGTCCAGTAAGCCGCTGTAAAAAAATAACATGGCCATTTAATCGTCCAGAACGGCATAAGGAGCCGTAACGAAATAGATATAAATGGCCATGTTATTTCGTAACGGCTCCTAAGCATTCCAGCAGCGTTTCTGCTTGCTTCGGGCAATAATTCGTTTTCATTTTGACCAGAAACTGTGTACTGTCACGAGTCAATATCAGTGACACATTCCATTGTCTGAATCTTTTCCCTCCGGCCCGGCACTATGAACAGAGACGAACTGCAAGAGAAAATCATAACAATTCTGGAAGACGATTTTGAGTTTGCCCATCCGGGACTGACGGACAATCTCCGCGATGATCATGGCTTTGACAGCATTGACGCCATAGAACTGTTGGCAAAAATAGAAACCATGCTCGGTTTTCAGCTGACCAGGGCAGAAAAAGAGCAGGCCATGTCCATCAGGACGATCAATGATATCCTCGATTATATCGAAGCCATACAAACCGCCCATCACAGCTGATCTTCAGGCCGCCATGAAAAGACGAGTCGTCATTACTGCCTGTTCCGCCATTACCCCCATCGGCTACAGGCCCAGCGACATTATAGAGAGTCTGCTCCAGGGCAGATCCGGGGTCAAGCCCCTGCGCGACGACGGCCTGCTCACCCAGCATATTCATTCCCGGGTCTTTGGCACGGTAGATTACCCTATTGACTACGGTTTTACCCGTAAAGACACCAAGACCATGGGGCCCGTGGCCTTTTATGCCTGCCAGGTGGCAAAGGATGTGCTTGCCGCCTCCGGGCTGGAGCAGGAGTTTATCACCTCGGGACGCCTGGGTGTCTCCTTCAGCTCCACCCATGGCAGCCCCACCGTGCAGCGTACTATCTACAAGACCTTTTTCAGCAAGCTGCCCTCTGAGTTTTCCTCCATCGGGGCCGTCGATTATCTGAAGTCCATGGTGCATACGACGGCGGTGAATATTACCCGCATGTTCGGGATCACCGGCAGGGTCATTGCCTCGTCAACGGCCTGTACGACCTCGAGTCAGTCTATCGGTTTTGGTTATGAGATGATCAAGTACGGGATGCAGGATGCCATGATCTGTGGCGGTGCCGATGAGTATGATACTACAACGGTGGCTGTTTTTGACAACCTGCTGGCCTGTTCAGTGGCCTATAATGACCGGCCCGAATGCACGCCGCGCCCTTTTGACACCAAGCGTGACGGTCTGGTGGTGGGTGAGGGGGCTGGTGCCGTGCTACTCGAGGAGTATGAATCGGCAAAGCGGCGTGGTGCCACTATCCTGGGTGAGGTGATCGGATTTGGCTGCAATAATAATGGCGGTGATCTGATCCTGCCTAATCTTGACGGCATAACGACAACCCTGCGTCTGGCCCTGCAGGATGCCGACATCAAGCCGGAGGATGTGGATTTTGTCAGCGCCCATGCCACGGCCACGAAGATGGGCGACGTTATTGAGGCCCAGGCCATTGATGCCGTCTATGGCGGCAGGCCTCTGGTGACCGGACTCAAGAGCTATATGGGCCATACCATGGGTTCGTGCGGGGCAATTGAGATGATCCTGACCCTCTACATGATGGAGCAGGGTTTTATCGCCCCGACCTTGAATCTGGACTCGGTTGATGAGCGCTGCCGTATGCTTAATCATGTGCGCAAGATCACCAGGACAGAGACCCGAATAGCAGCTATCCAGAATTTCGCCTTCGGTGGAGTGAATACCTGCCTGCTCATTGCCAATGACCGGGAAGCAGGTGCCTAGTCCTTCTTTGCAGAGTCTTCCGCAGACTAGCCGGGGGGGCCGGGTCGTCGATTTTGTAGTGACCATGGCCTGCTGGTCCTATTTTATCCTGGGATTTCTTTTTTTCTTTTCATTTTTGTATGGGGGGGCCTATTGCTTCTCCGCCCGACGGGAACAGAGCTTCCAGAACCTCAATCATCTTTTTTTTAAGGGCTTTCTGGCTCTGCTCCGTATTCTTTCTCCCCGGCAGGAGTGGAGGATTGACCCGAATATAGGGGAAATTGAATCATCCATTGTCGTCTGTAATCACCTCTCCTATCTGGATCCGCTTATCTTCATCTCTCTGTTCAGACGTCAGAAAACCATTGTCAAGACACGCTTTTTTCAGACTCCTGTCTTTGGTCGGGTGATTACAAACTCGGGCTATCTGCCTGCTACTACGGAAGGGATACACGGGATGAGAATGATCGAGCAGGTGGAAAAGATGGGAGAATTCTTGCGTCTCGGCGGCAATCTCTTTGTCTTTCCGGAAGGAACCAGAAATCGTGAAGGGAGCATCGGCCCATTGCATAAGGGGGTGTTCAAGATAGCCCGTATGCAGCGCTGTCCCATCTATGTGCTGAGCCTCTGCAACACGGACAGATTGTTTACCCCGGGGAAATTTCTCTTTAACACCAGGCAGAAGAGCACTATCGAGGTGACGATCCTTGATCGTATTGAACTCGAGGCGGAACATGGCCGGCTCTCGGTGGTTGACCTTGAAAAAAAGGTGAGGGAAAGTTTTCGGGTTCGGACGAAGTCCTCTGACCAGGAAGGCAGGGGCAGCAAACAAACCGAGAGCATGCCATGAAGGTCCTGCTGATATCCATGCCGGACGTGGTGCCGATCATTGTCCATGAAGCGGCAATCCATATGCCCAATCACGGCATTGCCTGTGTCGGCGGCAATATCGATGAGGATCATGATGTCTTTCTTGTTGACCTGGTCCGGAAGCGGCGCTCGGTGAAAAAGTATCTGACCAGGGTCATGCGGAAAATAGAGCCGGATCTGGTGGGGCTCTCAGCCATGGCCTGGCAATATGATACCTGTATCAAGATCGCCCATCTGCTGAAAGAGTTGCAGCCTGAGGTGAAAATCGTCATTGGCGGCTATCATGCAACCCTGATGGCGAAAGAGATCGCTGAGGCCCCGGAGTCAAAATGGATTGATTTTATGGTTCGAGGGGAAGGTGAGGAGGTTTGTCGCCGTCTGGTTAACGCGCTTGATGGCCGTGACTGCCTGGCTGAGATCCCTTCACTTTCCTACAAAAAAGATGATGCCTTTCTTCATAATCCCCGGGGTGAAAATCTTGATCTCTCCACCTTGAAACTGCCTATACGCGACAAGCGCCGGTTGACCTGGGGCTATCATGTGATGAACGCCAGTGTGGAGATGCTGGAGACCTC
>DCUN01000183.1 GCA_002327225.1 Desulfobulbaceae bacterium UBA2213 | reverse complement strand
TTTCCTGCAAGAGCTTGCGGGCCTCGATCGGGCCGCGGGCATCGCCCTCGGGGTGGATCGCCTGCTCATGCTCCTCATGGGAAAGGGGAGTGTGGGCGAGGTTGTTTCCTTTGCCCCTGACGAATTTTAGGGGCCGTTATGAAACAAACAAGGTCTTTTTCCTGCTTGTTTTATGGTGTGGCGTCTGGCAAATTACATGTGTCGAATATCATGCAAGGGGACCTTGGGAAAGCAGCAGTCCCTGCTCGCTGCCCTGCTTCGCAACCCCCTTGTGCAGGACAATCTGTCCGCCATCCGTCCGTCCACGTTCATAGGTCTCCCGGTAGATCATGGCCCCGCTGCCGGAACGCCTGCGCAGACGGGGAAAACGCATGGTGACGAAACGGTCCAGTTCCCTCTCTTCCGCCTGGATTAAAACGGCCAGGCTCGAAGTGGCAGGCCTCTCTACCCTCTTTTTCTTCACTAGCGGGCGTGTTGCTGATGCTTCCTGGGCCAGCAGCTTGTCGTAAAATCCCTGCAGCAGCCCCAGATAATAGCTGTTGCGGGCCCGGATACCCTTGCCTCCGATCCTGATCCTGTTTTCCTGCCACAGGGCAGCGAGCTTCCCGGCGAGAAAGGCGTAGCAGTAGTCGGCAATGGCCACATTCTCCTGCCGGCCGAAGAGCTCAATGGTCTTGTGGTGACTATCCTGCAATGGATCGTAGAGGCTGGCGGTGACCACCTTGACATAAAAAAAGCGGAGGAGAATGGCGCAGATCTTGCGCTGCCATAGCTCAAGGCGCTTGGAACGGCAGTTGATAATCAGGAAGGTGAATTCAGCCTGAGTGTCTTCCTGAAGCTGTTGCAGATTGTGGCGCGCCATCAGCTGGCCGGCTTTTTCCATGGCCAGCGCTGCTTCATGCTCATTTTTCGAACCGGCCAGGGCCAGGAGTTTGCCGATCCTGCGGATGAACTGGCGGCCCTTTTCTGTCTGCTGATTCACGCTGGGATCTGTGGTTCCAGAGTGCGGCAGATCACCAGCGGCGTGACGAAAAGGGGCGGCAAGGCCGAGCATGTCACAGGCTTTCAGGAAGAGGGGGCCATGGCCGCAATCGTTCCGGCGAAAGATCTCCGAGCAGATCTGATGGGCCATTTCGTGTTTGAGAATCTGACAGGTGATATCCCAGGAACAGCCGCTGATCAGTCGGCTGCTGATGCTGATGACCCTGGTCACTGCTTGCCAGGAGCCGAGTCTTTTTTCCGTCTCTGTGATTTCAAAGACCGGGGCCGTGAGCCCGAGTCCGTACTGCCAGGAGATGTCGGCAAACTCTGCCACTAATTGTCGGCCCCAGAGCGGGTAATAGGGTGAGAAATCCGTCATCGTCGTCCTGCCTTCGAGTCGCAGCTCAAGAGACTTTCTTGCGCAGGGCCTTGATTGCCCCCCGTTGTTTCTTCATGTCTGTCCGCTTCTTTCTGGCATTCTTCCCGGGCCGGGTGGGGCGGCGATTCCTGGCGACCACCATGGCATCCGTAATGATCTGGTGCAGCCTGCGCAAGGCTTCTTCCTTGTTTTGTTCCTGCGTCCGGTATTGCTGGGCCTTGATGATGATGATCCCGTCCTGGGTCACCCGTTGATCACTGAGCGCCAGCAGACGTTCCTTGCAGCTGTCGGGCAGGGAGGAGTTGCGGATATCAAAACGCAGATGGACGGCGCTTGAGACCTTGTTGACATTCTGGCCTCCGGCCCCGCTGGCCCGGATAAAATTGATCTCGATTTCACTCTCGGGAATAGGTATGGGGTCAGGTATCTGTGCCATGGTGATTTTTTCCTGAGGTATCCTTCAGTCTGGTCATCGTGGTGTGATCGGGATGGTGAGCGCCGGAATGAGCCTGGCTGAGATCCGGGCCGCCACTATTCAGGGAGCCTTACAGCAGGCCCGAAATCAGCCCGAGAGAAATGATGACCAGCAGTGCGGACACGGCTATCTGAATGGTTCTAATGGTGATCTTCTTGAGCAGTCTGACGCCAAAGTAAGCGCCGACGAATGCGGAAAGAGAGGCGGCTATCACCAACTGCCATTCAATCTCCTGGCGTTGAGCTGACATCTCCCAGCCATACATCGCCATACGCGATATGTCGACCATGACTGCCAGCATAACCCCGGTAGCGACAAACTTTTCTTTGGTCAGGCCAGCTTTCAGAAGGAACATGCTTCTGAATGCGCCTTGGTGGCCGGAAAGGCCACCGAAAAATCCGCTTATTGCGCCGCCAAATGGTAAATACTTTTTGTCGAACTTGACAGCTGAAAATTTTGGTGAGAGTTCGAGGAGAACAAAGATAAGGATGAGAAGGCCGACAATGAGCTTGATTGGCGAAACCAGCAGCTGCTTTTCAAAGGCGATGTATGCAAAAAACGGCTCCATTCCAGACAGCCAGCTGAGAACGAATGCGCCAAGGAATGCACAGAGCACTGCGGGGATTCCAAAACGAATCAGGGTGGAATGGTCTGCCTGTCTGCCGAGTAAGGCCACCTTGAACACGTTGTTTGCCAGGTGGACCATGGCCGTGATGGCAATGGCGATCTCAAGTGGAAAGAAAATCGCCACAACCGGCATCAGTAATGTCCCGAGACCAAATCCCGAAAAGAGGGTGAGTGCCGAAGCCATGAGCGCGACGATTGACACAATAAGTATTTCCATGATTTCTCCTTTATCTTGCCCTTGTAGAGGGTGTTGGACATTCGAATTTTGTGCTGATTGATGTCAAAGGAGAGTCATCCTAGATGATGGTATATGGAAAGTCAAAAGAAAAACAAGCCAGGGTCGTGCCACCATTTCATTGAGTGGAGTGAACAGGTGAAATAGCACGCTGCTCTTGTCCGCGGTTACAGGCGTACCCTGAGAGAAGGGATTCTCAGGGTGTTTCTCAGGGTACCCTTTTCAGTCGATCTGTGCTATGGTGATTCGGCTGAATGGAAAGACATTTTTTTAGAATACTTAGAAACGGCCTCCGGGCCTGAACTATCATGAATGGAGTGGAATATGACACAGGCACAGAAAGGAAGTAAGGTAAAGGTGAAGTACACGGGCAAACTTGCTGACGGGACGGTCTTTGATTCCTCGGATGGGCGCGAGCCCCTTGAGGTGGTGCTGGGCAGCGGCCATGTCATTCAGGGCTTTGATGAGGCCCTGATCGGTATGGGACTGGGCGAAAAAAAGACGGTTGCCATTCCGGTGGCTAAGGCCTATGGCGCCCATGATCCGAACATGGTCATGGAGGTGCCCCTGGAACAGGTGCCGGACGATTTCAGTCCCGAGGTCGGGCAGAAGCTGGAGGTGGGTGGGACCAATGGTGAGATCATGATGGTGGTGGTGCGAGAGATCAGTGACACCCATATCTATCTGGATGCCAACCCGCCCCTGGCCGGCCAGGATCTGATCTTTGATCTGGAGCTGGTAGCGATTGCCTGAAAATAAGGGGAATCATTCATGAAAAAGCAGCTGGCAAGCAAGCTGATCTGTCCCGCCTGTCTCCCTCAGGAACATGCCCTGCAATTGGATATCAGGTCGGTTGAGGATGAAGATATCGTCGACGGCGCCTTGACCTGCCGGCAATGTGAGCGCCGTTTTCCCATCCGGCAGGGAATCGCTTTTCTTGATCCGGGGCGGCAAGAGGACCGCCAGGCCAGCAGGTATGAGCAGGATGAGGTGCTCTCTTCGTATTTGTGGAGTCATTACGGAGAGTTGATTGGTGATGAGCAG
Organism: Desulfobulbaceae bacterium UBA2213; assembly: GCA_002327225.1. Classification (GTDB taxonomy): domain Bacteria; phylum Desulfobacterota; class Desulfobulbia; order Desulfobulbales; family Desulfocapsaceae; genus UBA2270. The sequence goes on along the minus strand of DCUN01000183.1, from coordinate 1,930 downwards.
GCGACCGATGCCTATCAGCAGTGGGCCGGACTCATGGAACCCCATGGTGGGTTGGCCCTGGATCTGGGTGGAGCCGTCGGCCGTTTTACCTTTGAGATGAGCCGCAAGTGCGATCTGGCCGTTGGCATAGACAAGTCGCTGGCCTTTATCAAAACGGCCCGACGGCTCATGCTTGAGGGTGAGTTGCGCTTTACCCTCAAGGACGAAGGGCTGCTGGGACGCGAGGTTGTCATTCGTCGCCCCGCCCGGTGGCAGCCGGAGCGGGTGGAGTTCATCGTCGCTGATGCCCAGCGTCTTCCTTTTGGTGCCCATACGGCAAGCTCTGTGGCGTCTCTCAATCTGGTGGACAAGTTGCCTTTCCCTGCTGTCCACCTTCAGGAAATGAACCGGGTTGCCGGCACCTCAGGGAGCCAGTTGCTTCTCTCCGATCCCTTTTCCTGGTCCACCGAGGCGGCAGAGATTGATCAGTGGCTGGGTGGCAAGGAGGATGGCCCCTATGCCGGCAAGGGAATGGACAATATCGTGGCCTTTCTGGGACAGGGTCAGGAAAGACTCTCGCCCGGCTGGCAGGTGACAAAGCGTGATCATGTCTGGTGGAAGATCCGCAGTCACAGTAATCACTACGAACTGATCAGGAGTTGCTTTATCAAGGCTGTACGATAGATTGAGGTCGTCATGAAAAAAGATACGAAAGCTACTGTCTGTCGGATGTGTTCCTCCTGCTGTCCGGTGGAGGTGGAAGTCGTTGCCGGTAAACTGGTATCGGCCCAGCGTAAATCCTTCCTCGATAAGGATAAACGCAGTCCCTGCCTGAAACTGCAGGCGGCGGCGGATATTGTTTATTCTGAGAAGCGCCTTGCCACCCCGCTGATCAGGCAGGAGGATGGCACGTTTCGCCAGGCGAGCTGGGATGAGGCCCTCGATCTGGTGGCGACACGCTTCATGCACTACAAAAAACAGGCCCGGCCCGAAGCCGTCGGCTGGCTGCGGGGCATGGCCGCTGACTGGGGAGCCCCCTGGGATTACGCCAACCGCTTGATGAATTGCTACGGCTCCCCGAATACCATCGGCAACGGCTCCATCTGTTTTGTGGCCCGGGAGATGGCCCACACCTATACCTACGGGGCCATGGCTTTTCCCGAGGCCGCCAAGGCCAGGTGCATCCTGGTCTGGGGCAAGCATGACGCCGATACTACCCTCGGCGTGGCCGATGCCATCAACCATGCCGTCAGCAATGGTGCCAAGCTCATTGTAGTTGACCCGGTCCAGACCCCTCTGGCCCGCAAAGCAGATATCTGGCTGCAGATCAAACCCGGCCATGACGGTTTGCTGGCCATGGCCATGATCAATGAGATCATCAGCCAGAATCTCCATGACCAGGAATTTGTCGAGGGATTTACCACCGGCTTTGAGCAGCTGCGGGAGGTGGCAAACCACTTTTCAATTGATGCCATCGCCCCGGGTATCTGGCTTGACCCGCAGCAGGTTCGTGAGGCCGCCCGCCTCTACGCTGCCACCAAACCGGCCTGTCTGATCGATGGCAACGGCCTGGACATGCAGCTCGATATCTTTCAGTCCACCCGGGCGATAGCCTGTCTGCGCGGACTTACCGGTAATATTGACAGGGCGGGAGGTGACGTCCTGCCCCAGCCCGTTTCCCTGCGTCCTTTCCAGGCCCGCGATCGCCTGTCGCCAGAGTTGGAGCCGATCACGGCTGCCTACCCCCTCTTTAACACCTTCAGTCAGAGCTGGGGCAATCAGGTGCAGTCCTGCGTGGTGGATGCCATCCTCGATCAGAAGCCGTACGGCTTGAAGATGCTGGTGGTCCAGGCCGGAAATCCTGTGGTGACCATGGCCGATTCCAGCCGGGCCCAGCGTGCTATGGAAGAGCTGGAATTTCTGGTGGTCATTGATATATTCATGACCAGAA
>DCUN01000178.1 GCA_002327225.1 Desulfobulbaceae bacterium UBA2213 | reverse complement strand
AAATTTTCTCTCCTGGTCAATTTTACCCGAATGGAAGACGAACAGGGCAACTCACTGGGATTTGTGCTTGTCTTTGATAATCTGACCAAGCTGGAGAAGATGCAGCGTATGGCCGCCTGGCGTGAGGTGGCCCGTCGCATCGCCCACGAGATCAAAAACCCGCTCACTCCCATTCAGCTCTCGGCCCAACGGCTGCGCAGGCGTTACCCTGAGATCTTAAGCGAGGAAAACTCCATCTTTGATCAATGCACGCAAACCATTATCAATCAGGTGGATGAGTTGAAACGGTTGGTCAGTGAATTCTCCCAATTTGCCAGGATGCCCAAGATTCAGCAGGCAGCGGCCGATCTGTGCAAGGTTGCCAGAGAGACCCTTTTCCTCTACCAGGAGGCCCATAAAGAGATCATCTTCACCTGCCGTGAAACAGAGCCCATCCCCATCTTCAGTTTTGACGCCGAACAGATCAAGCGCTGTCTGATCAATCTCCTGGACAATGCTGTTGCAGTTTTATCTAATGACAGTACAATAGCCGATGCAAGAGTCGGTACAATAGACATTGCCCTCTCCCTGAATGAAGAAAAGGAGAGCGTTTTTATAATGATATCCGACAATGGCCCGGGGATACCCGATGAGGACAAGGCAAAACTCTTTGAGCCCTATTTTTCCACCAAAAAAACCGGTACAGGATTGGGACTGGCCATTGTCTCCACCATTGTTGCCGATCACAATGGCTACATTCGGGTACAAAACAACATCCCCCATGGCTCAATCTTTATTGTTGAACTGCCGCTCTTTCAAAAAGAGACCAGCTAATTCAAGTAACAGCCCCTCCATTGTTTCTCGAGGAGAAGAGAAAAGGACGTGATTTCAAAACGAATTCTGATCATAGACGATGAAGTCAGTATCCAGGAATCGCTCTCCGGCATCCTTCAGGACGAAGGCTTTACCCCTCTCTGCGCCTCAACGGCTGAGGCGGGAATAGAACTGCTTGAAGAAGAGCAGGTGGATCTTGTCCTCCTCGACATCTGGATGGGGAAGCATATGGACGGGATGACCGCCCTGGAAAAAATCAAGGAACGTTTTTCCCTGCCGGTGATTATGATTTCCGGTCACGGCACTATCGAGACCGCAGTCCAGGCGACCCGCAAAGGGGCCTTTGATTTCATCGAAAAACCACTCTCCTACGACAAGATCATCCTGGCCATCAACAATGGCTTGCGCTTTGCCCAGCTTGAACAGGAGAATCTCCTGCTCAAGGAGAACAACACAAGGCCGACCACCCTTACCGGCAATTCGCCGGTAATCAGAGCGCTTAAATCCCAGATCGAACGGGTTGCCCCGTCAGACGCCTGGGTACTCATCCGCGGCGCCCATGGCACAGGCAAGGAGATCGTGGCCCAGTCCATTCATCGCCTCTCCCAATCGCACGAGCAGGCAATGGTCGAGGTCAACTGTGCGGCCATCCCCGAAGAGCTGATCGAGTCTGAGCTTTTCGGCCATGAAAAAGGCTCCTTTACCGGAGCCCATCTCAACAAACGGGGTAAATTTGATCAAGCCGACGGCGGCATCCTCTTCCTCGACGAGATCGGCGACATGAGTCTCAAGACCCAGGCCAAGATCCTGCGTATCCTTCAGGAACAGAAGTTCGAGCGGGTTGGCGGCCATAAGACTATCAGCGTCAATGTGCGGGTGCTGGCGGCAACCAATAAAAATCTGGAAGAAGAGATAGAAAAGGGAAATTTCCGGGCCGACCTTTTCTGGCGTCTCAACGTGGTGCCCATCCAGGTTCCTCTCCTGCGCGACCGACTGGAAGACATCCCCCTGCTGGTACAGGATCTCATCAAGGGACTGGCTGCCAAGGGTATGGGGCAGAAAGAGTTTTCAGATGGCGCCTACCAGGCACTGATGACCCATTCCTGGCCAGGCAACGTCAGGGAGCTGCGAAATTTTATTGAACGAGTGGTCATCATGTGCCCGAACCCCGTGATTAGCGAAAAAGAAATCCATCTTTTTCTGACACCTGGCGTGATTTCCGGCACAACGTGTGAGGCTACGCCTGACCAGACCGGTCTGCTTCCCTATCTGGCTGCTGACTTCCAAGAGGCAAAAAAGAGTTTTGAGCGGTATTATCTCCAGTTGAAACTCAATGAAAACGAAGGAAATATCTCTCAGACCGCTGAGCAGATAGGGATGGACCGGAGCCATCTCCATAAAAAGCTCAAAAGCCTGTATATTATCGCTGAGGTCTGAAGTCATTTCCCAGTCAGGATTGAATTCAGGTTTCATGAGCAAGTGGTAACAGAAATTTTCGTGCAGAGGGGCAGAGATGCTGAGAAGGTCGCCCCTGCGTCGTCCATGAGGCCAGCGACACTGGGCCATCCTTGGCCAGCGGACAAAAAAAGCTTTTGTCTGCGCCTCTGCGCGAGGAATAAACCATTTTTGATTTAGAATTGGAACAACAACCCTATTGAAAGGAGTTCACATCATGGTTTTCCCTGAATATCGACCACGACGATTACGTAAAAACGAGACCTTCCGCGCCCTTATCCGCGAGACCCAGCTCTCGGCCTCACAACTCATCTACCCGCTGTTCATCATGCCCGGCAAGAATAAACGGGAGGAGATCCCCTCCATGCCCGGCGTCTTTCGACTCTCGGTGGATCAACTCAAAAAAGAGGCGGAAGAATGTCTGCAGCTCGGGGTTCAATCCCTAATTCTTTTTGGCCTTCCGGAAAAAAAGGATGCTGTCGGTTCCGGCGCCCATGCTAAAGACGGCATTATTCAGCGGGCCATCAAGGAGTTGAAGAACAAGGCCCCGGAGATGATGGTATCAACCGATGTCTGCCTCTGTGAATATACTGACCATGGCCACTGCGGCTGCCTGATCGGCAACGAGGTGGACAATGATACTACACTCGAGATCCTGGCCAAGACCGCTCTCTCTCATGCCCAGGCCGGGGCGGACATGGTAGCCCCCTCCGACATGATGGACGGCCGGGTGGCGGAGATCCGCGCCGCACTCGATGAGAATAACTATGAGATGATCCCCATCATGTCCTATGCCGTTAAATATGCCTCCGCCTTTTATGGCCCTTTCCGGGATGCCGCCAACTGCGCCCCGCAATTCGGAGATCGCCGCAGTTATCAGATGGACCCTGCCAACAGCCGTGAGGCCATGCGCGAGGCAACTCTTGACGTAGATGAGGGAGCGGATATCCTCATGGTCAAGCCGGCAGTTGCCTATCTTGACATCATCTCAAAACTCAAGGATGAATTCGACCTGCCCATTGCCGCCTACCATGTAAGCGGTGAATATGCGATGATCAAGGCGGCTGCTGAAAAAGGATGGATAGACGGTGATAAGGTCATGGCCGAGACTCTGCTCTCCATTAAACGGGCAGGCGCCGATATCATTCTTACCTATTTTGCCAAAGACATGGCACGGCTGCTCCGCAACAACAGTTAAGAGAGGCCACCAGCCGCTGTTTCGTAGCGCAGAGCACAAGGACCAGTTCGACAAATGACAGAAAAAGACAATCACATCAAGCAGGTAGAAGAATGTGTTTCTTTCCTGCGTGAATGCTTGCCGTTCATCCCTTCGCTGGTGATCCAACTGGGAACCGGCCTGGGCGGACTGGCCGGGCAGGTGAAGCCGGAACTGATCCTGCCTTACTGCGAGATCCCGAACTTTCCCCACTCCACGGTGAGCAGTCATCAGGGAAATCTCATCCTGGGCCTTCTGCATGGGACCCCGGTTGTCATCCTCCAGGGACGCTTTCATTGCTATGAAGGCTATTCCAGCAAAGAGGTGTCCTTTCCCATCCGTGTCCTCTCCCTGCTCGGCGCCAGGACTCTGATCCTGACCAATGCGGCCGGCGGACTCAATCCTGCCTTCGCCCCTGGCTCGATCATGATCTTCAGGGACCATCTCAACCTGCTGGGCGACAATCCCTTGCGCGGCCCTAATGTTGAGGCCTGGGGGCCGCGTTTCCCGGATTTTTCTATTCCCTACAATCCGGATCTGATCACGGTGGCACTCGAGAGCGCAAAGAGATGCG
>DCUN01000094.1 GCA_002327225.1 Desulfobulbaceae bacterium UBA2213 | reverse complement strand
AAATGAGCTGTAAGGCACTAAAGTTTTGGTAACTATCCACCATAATAGAGCAGGTCGGGTTTTAACCCGATGATATGGCTTTATGGCCAGCCCCTGCTGGCGATTCCTGCCATTGAAGGAAAGACTACTGGTAAGAATAAAAAACCTGTTTTGTAAGGAATTTTTTCACAATACCATTGGCAATCTGCAACCAAGCTGGATAGTTATAGTTACAAGGTTTGTGGGAAAGAGAGGATTGCTTTGATTGAAGACCGACAGAAATGTCTAAGAAATCAATGTGATGAATGATTTCCCACGCGTATTGATAGGACTGGATAACCTTGACTCTTTGATTATTTGATTAAATGTTGAATAGTAGGAGCTATAATAAACAAGAATTTTCTGGGAAGGATCACAATATTAAAATTCGATTGAGCCGGTTGCTAGCCAGTTGACACCCTCTTTGATTTGTGGGTAGAGTAAGGCGTGTAGCATGGCAATGGTGGCGGAGGTAAGAAAGAATGCGGGCGGTTATTCAACGAGTCAGCCGGGCAGCGGTCACAGTGAATCAGTGCCAGACCGGGGCTATAGGGCACGGTCTGGTTGTTCTTTTGGGCATCCATCGTGATGATCAGCAGGCAGAGCTGGAGTGGCTGGTCGATAAAATAGTCCACCTGCGGATTTTTGCAGATGAGGAAGGGAAAATGAATCGTTCGCTGCTCGACACCGGCGGAGCCATGCTTATTATTTCCCAATTCACCCTCTACGGGGATTGTCGGGGTGGCCGTCGGCCTGGGTATTCGCAGGCGGCACGACCAGAACAGGCCGAACCCCTGTATGACTCTTTTATTCAGAGGGTGCAAAGATATGGTGTCCAGACGGCAACAGGCCGTTTTCAGGCAGCAATGTCGGTGGAGCTGGTCAATGACGGGCCGGTCACCCTGCTGCTGGATTCAGCGAAGATATTCTAATTTAAATCAATTTTATATACTCCTATGCCTTTTATCTCCGGACAATCCTATTCTTCCTTTACCCTGAAACGCCATGCACATATTGCGGAAATCGGGTCTGATGTCTATCTCTTTGAGCATGATCTCCTCGGCTGCCCCTTGCTTGCCATCAAAAACAGCGATCCCAACAAGACCTTTGCCGTCGCCTTTGATACCATCCCAACGGACTCCACCGGCGTGGCCCATATCCTCGAACATTCGGTGCTGATGGGATCGAAGAGATATCCGGTGAGCGATGTTTTCGGTGAGATCAACAAGGGCGGTCTCATGACCTTCTTGAATGCCATGACCGGCTCGGATATCACCTATTATCCCTTTGCCACCCGCAATCTGAAGGAATATTTCAACATCATGGATGTGTACTGCGATGTGGTCTTCAATCCGCTTCTCAGCCGCTCCACTTTTGAGCAGGAAGGGTGGCACTATCATCAGGAAGAAGAAACCGGGGCGCTGGAGTATCAGGGGGTGGTCTATAACGAGATGAAGGGCGCCTTTTCCGACCCGATCCGTCTGCTCTTTCATCATATCTTTGGCGGACTCATGCCCGGCTCCACTTACGCCCATGAGTCAGGCGGCGATCCGAAGAATATCCCGGATCTCTCCTATGAGGCCTTCTGTGCCTTTCATAAGGAACACTACCATCCCACCAACAGCACCTTCTTCGTCTATGGAGATGCGCCGCTTGAGGACGAACTCTGCTATCTTCAGGATAATTTCCTGCAGGCCTTTCCGCAAAAGGGGGTCAAATCGACGATTGAGGCGGGCCGGGATGTTGACCAGATTACCTTTATTGAAGACTGCTATGGTGTGGAATCGGGAGAGACGACGGCCAGGACCTTTCTGGCCGTGGGCCAGGCGGTCACCACTGTGCTTAATCGTCAGGAAAATGCCGCCTTTCAGGTCATTGCCGGCATCCTTTACAATTCAGACGCCTCTCCCCTGAAAAACAAGATCGTCTCCAGCGGTCTGGGGAAGGATTTTGGTGGGCTCTATTTGAGCACTTCAAGCTTCAAGACCTTCATGGTCACCTATCTGATCGGCAGTGACCCTGATAAACGGGACCCCTTTCTCTCTCTCTACAATGAGACCTTGCGGGAGATGGTGAGGGAAGGTCTTGATCGCGACCTCTTGCTCTCGGAGTTGAATAAGTATGAATTTGCGGTGCGGGAAGAGGGGAGTCGTGCCCAGCGCGGCCTGGATCTTATCGGCAAGGTCATGCCTGCCTTCAAGTATGGCACTGATCCCTTTGAGACCCTTGAGATCGACGAGCTGTTCCGTACCATTCGTCACAAGGCCCTTGAAGAGGGCTATTTTGAGGAATTGATTGAACGCTATCTCCTGGAAAACAAGGCCACTGTGGTGGTCGTACTCAGCCCTGATCCCGGAAAACTTGCCCAGGCCCAGAAGGAAGAAAAAGAAAGGCTGGAGGGCTATGCGGCAACCCTGACCTCTGAGCAGAAAGAGGAACTGCTGGCCAGAACCAGCGAGCTGCGGCAACAGCAGCAGACACCCAACAGTGCTGAAACTCTTGCCCTGCTGCCGCAGCTGAGCCATGGCGATCTCGAGTCCCACCTTTCCTTTCATGCGGTGCAGCCTGTCGAGATGTTCGGGGGTACGCAGGTGCTGGTCAGCGAACTTGCTACCGAGCACATCTCCTACGTGGATATGGGTTTTGACATCTCGGCGCTTCCCTCCCGGCTACTTCCCTGGTTGGATCTCTTTGGTACCATCGTCACCGAGATCGGCACCAGAAAGATGGATTTCATGCATCTGGCCCGGGAGCTTGGCACCTGTACCGGTGATTTCTCGCACTCTTTTAACGCCTACAGTAAATCAGGGGCTGTTGAACAGGTGCAGCCCGTTCTCTGGTTTCAGATGAAGTGTCTGCCCGAATACCAGGAGAGGGCCTTGTCCCTGATGACGGAGATCTTTACCGAACTCTCTCTTAATGACAGAACGCATATCCGGGAGATCGTCCATCGGGAGTTTGCCTGGTCGGAACACAGTGCCCAGAGTGAAGGGTACAGCCTGGCGGCCTCACGTGCCTTTGCCCATCTTGGTCTTGTCGGGGCCTATAATGAGATGATCTCCGGACTGAGCTCGTATCGGGCCGAAAAAGAGCTGGATCAGAATTACGGTCGCATGGAAGAAGAATTCCTGGCTGCCCTGCAGGAGATGGCCGCCCTTGTTTTCAACCGCAACAACCTGATCCTGGCCATTACGGGTGACCATGAAGAGATCGAATCCTTCTCCCGCCATGGGGCCGGCCTGGTAGCTGCCCTTGCAGACACTCCTGTTGCGAGGCAGATTCTTACCCTGCCGGATCTGCCCGTTCATGAGGCCCTGATCACCTCGGCTGAGATCGTCTTTGCCGTGCAGGCCGGTTCTCTTCTGCCCAACGGTGAAGGCTATAATGGTCATTTTGAGGTCTTGAAAAACTATCTCTCCCGCGACTATCTGTGGAATACGGTTCGGCAGATGGGCGGGGCTTATGGTTGTTTTATCCAGTTCAGTCATATCACCGGCAACCTGGGGATCATCAGTTATCGGGATCCACAGGTGCGCAAGACCTACGACAGTTACGCGGCCATCCCTGGAATCGTTGCAGGTCTGCAACTCTCGGACAAGGTGCTGGAGCAGCTGGTTATCGGCACCTACGGTAACTTTGATCCCCTGCAGAGTTCCGCCGCCAAGGGGGCAACGGCCAGAAATGAATTCCTGAGCGGCATCACACCGGCCCAGAAACAACAGCGTATTGAAGAGATCATCACCACCCGAGTTGCCGATATGCAGGCCTTTGGACTGGCCTTTGAGCGGATGCTGGCTACTTCGCACCGGGTCATTATCGGCAATCGCAGCAAGATTGAGAAGGACCGGGATCTTTTTGAGCGCATCAGCGAAATTTAGAGGCCGTTTGCTCTACGAGCAACGGCTTTTTGTTGCGTGTAGAGCTTACTGACTCTTATGCCGCATCCAGAGAACAGCAATCTTTACCGCTGTTTTCTGGCGTGGCGTCTGGCAGCCTACATCTGCCGGCGATCATACAAGAGGCCGATAACGCACAACATAAGAATCATTTTCAGCAACAGGGAAGTCTCATGAGTGGAAAACATTTTGATCAGGCCGCGGCCGGGTGGGACCAGCAACAGCGTCGGGTGGAATTGGCAGCAAAGATCGCCGCTGCCATCAGCAGCACCCTGCCCTTGCATGATAAAATGAAGGCACTCGAGTATGGCTGCGGCACAGGCTTGGTGGGACTGGCCCTGGCGCCTGAGCTGGCCACACTGACCGCTGTCGATACCTCCAGCGGCATGCTTGAAGTACTTGCCCGCAAGATCAAGGAAGAAAAGATCAGTAATGTGACTCCGCGCTGTCTGGACTTGCTGCAGGAACCCCTGAGCGAGAGATTTGATCTGATCTTCTGCGCCATGACCCTGCATCATATCAAGGAGTCTGACCAATTATTGGCCCGCTTCGGTGAGATGCTGGTTGATGGCGGCTATCTGGCCGTGGCTGACCTGCAGGAAGAGGATGGCTCTTTCCATGATGCGGAGGCTGATGGGATCATGCACCATGGGTTTAACCCGCAGGATCTGGTGAAAACCGTGACGGCTCTGGGGCTGACACAGGTATCGGTGCAAGAGGTTCATTCCATCATCAAGACCAGTGAAGCCGGCATTGAGCGGGCCTATCCCGTCTTTCTGCTTAGCGGGAAAAAAGGATAAGGGACTCGGAAAATACTCTTTTTCGCTTTGTTCTCTTGTCTTTCTTTTTAATGTATACATTTAAATTTTATCTTGCTGTTATTTTTTATAAATTCCTCATGGGAGCAACGTATGCAATACTCTTCTGAAGTACAAAAGATGTGCCCTGTAGCCCAGGGAGCATGTCACGGGCCGTCGCCTATCCCCCAGGAAGGCGGGTGGACCAAGGCTCGTGAGATCAAGGATATCAAAGGACTCACTCACGGGGTTGGCTGGTGCGCCCCGCACCAGGGTGCCTGTAAGCTGACCCTGAACATCAAGGACGGGATCATTGAAGAGGCCCTGATCGAGACCATCGGCTGCACCGGCATGACCCATTCGGCGGCCATGGCCTCCGAGATCATGCCCGGCAAGACCATTCTCGAGGCCCTCAATACGGATCTGGTCTGCGATGCCATCAACACGGCCATGCGCGAGCTCTTTCTGCAGATCGTCTATGGCCGCAGCCAGTCCGCCTTTTCCGAAGGCGGACTGCCTATCGGCGCCGGTCTGGAAGATCTGGGCAAGGGACTGCGTTCGGTATGCGGCACCACCTACGGCACCCGGCTCAAAGGCCCTCGGTATCTTGAGGTGACTGAGGGCTATGTCATGGAGCTGGCGCTCGATGGCGACGATGAGATCATCGGCTACAAGTTTGTCCATCTGGGCCGGATGATGGAGGCGATTAAAAAGGGTGTGGAGCCTGGCCAGGCGCTGGCGGATGCCACCGGCACCTATGGCCGTTTTGACCAGGCCGTTAAGACAATTGACCCCAGAAAGGAATAAGGAGGAGTATCATGGCACTGTTTGAAAGTTATGACCGTCGTATAGGTCAGATCACTCCTGTCCTGGCAAAATATGGGATGAAGAGTCTGGAAGAGGCCAAAGAGGTGTGTGAGGCCTACGGAGTGGATGTGGCGGCGCTGGTGAGAAAGATCCAGCCTATTTGTTTTGAGAATGCCTGCTGGGCCTATACCCTGGGGGCAGCGATTGCCATCAAAAAAGGCGAGAAGAAGGCTGTCGATATTGCCGCCACCCTCGGTGAGGGCTTACAGGCCTTCTGCATCCCCGGGTCGGTGGCCGATCATCGTCAGGTGGGGATCGGTCATGGCAATCTGGCCTCCATGCTCTTGCGCGAAGAGACCCGGTGTTTTGCCTTTATTGCCGGTCATGAGTCTTTTGCGGCGGCGGAAGGGGCCATTGGTCTTGCCAGGTCTGCTAACCGGGTCCGTAAGGAGCCGCTGCGGGTTATTCTCAACGGTCTTGGCAAGGATGCGGCCCAGATTATTTCCAGGATCAACGGTTTCACCCATGTGGAGACTGTCTATGATTACGCCGGCAGTAAACTGACCGTGGTCAAGGAGAAGGTGTATTCCCTGGGAGAAAGGGGGGCGGTGCGCTGCTATGGCGCCGACGATGTGCGTGAGGGGGTAGCCATCAACCATTTGGAGGGTGTGGATGTCTCCATTACCGGTAATTCCACCAATCCCACCCGCTTTCAGCATCCGGTGGCAGGCACCTACAAGAAAGAGTGCATCCAGCAGGGCAAGAAATATTTCTCGGTGGCCTCAGGCGGCGGCACCGGACGTACCCTGCATCCCGATAATATGGGCGCCGGTCCCGCCTCTTATGGCATGACCGACACCATGGGCAGGATGCATTCCGACGCCCAGTTTGCCGGCTCCTCCTCTGTTCCCGCCCATGTGGAGATGATGGGGCTCATAGGCATGGGCAACAACCCCATGGTCGGCGCCTCGGTTTCGGTGGCAGTGGCGCTTGAACAGGCTTCCTGAAAAACAGGAGGAGAGGTCGCGCTGCCGCAGTCTCTCCTCCTGTCAATATGGTTTTCAGGCTGGCCCGGGATGTGTCCAGCCTGATCCTGCTCTTTCCTTGAGGTGCAGGGGCTGGATGAGCTTTTCCATCGTGTTGTCGAGCATGGCGTCAATCAGGGAAAAAAGGCCGAGCATGAACATCTCTTTCTCCTGCTCTTTATCCCTTGCCTTCCCTTTTTTTTGGTAGCTCATTGATATGGTAACAAAACCCTGTATCCAACTCTCCAGTATCAGCTACCGCTATGCCCTTACCAGTGTTCCGGTCCTGCATAACCTTGACCTTGAGGTCTCGGATGAGCGGATCGGCCTTATCGGCCCCAATGGCAGTGGCAAGACTACCCTTTTTCAGATCATGGTCGGTCTGCTGCCGCCTGAGAGCGGCCGCCTCTTTTTTGAGGGCCAGGAGATGCGCTGTGAAAAAGATTTCCGCCTCCTGCGGAGGCAGGTGGGGTTTCTCTTCCAGAGCGCTGATGATCAGCTTTTTTCGCCAACGGTGCTTGAAGACGTGGCCTTTGGTCCTCTCAATCTGGGCCTCTCTCCAGAGGAGGCAAGGGACAGAGCTGTCGGCACCTTGAAAGAGCTTGGCCTTGCCGGATTTGAAGAGCGGATCACGCACAGGCTTTCCGGTGGAGAAAAGAAACTGGTGGCCCTGGCAACGATCCTTTCCATGAAACCGCGGCTACTCCTGCTTGACGAGCCGACCAATAACCTCGACCCAGCCACCAGGGATCGATTGACTGATATCCTTCAGGGTCTGCCGCAGGCCCAGATCATCATATCCCATGACTGGGATTTTCTTGCCCGCACCACGTCACATCTTTATACCCTTGAGCACGGTCATATCCATCGTTGTGAGCACGACCATATTCACAGCCATCAACACATCCATCGCTATGGCGATCATCCCCATCAACACAACGATTGAGACCTTCTTTCAGGTGAGGGACTGTTTTTCCAGGCAGATCTCTGCCAGGGCCTTTTGCTCAAAGAGATACTGTTCGTTGCAAAAATGACAGCTGACCTGAATGGGGAAAGGACCATTGTCACGCATCTCTACAATGTCAGCCAAGGGCAGGTGCAACAGGAGGAGACGCATGCGTTTTACATCGCAGCGACAACGGAAATGGACAGGGCGCTCTTCCAGAATCTGAGGTAAGAAAGGAGAAAACCGTTGGCTCAGCCACGGACCGATCTTCCAGCCTTCGGCAAGCGCCTTGCTAAGAGATGGCAAAGTATTCGTTATCAGTTCAAGGCTTGCCATTATCTTTTCGCTGGCGCCTGGCATGGCCTGAAGCAACAGGCCGCCAGCCCCGCTTACCCTGCCGTGGGTGTCAAAGGAAATACTGAGATGGATTGCGGTCGGGATCTGTTCGGAGAGGAGATAGTAGCGAGCCATCTCGGAGGCAATATGGCCCGACTGCAAAGTCACACTGCCGCTGAAAGGGTGCCTGCCTTCTTCCAGATAGCGGGTGATGGTGAGAAGACCGTCTTCCCAGCAGGGAGTGAGCGTGGTTATCTCATCAAGGGATTGAAGAGGGACTGGCAGGGGAATGGGCGCTTGCTTGAGATAGCCGCGCACCTCTCCACTGGCAGTCGCCTCGGCGACAAGTCCCCTGACCGGTCCAGAGCAGTCAATCCTCAAGCCTATCTGGTCGTGACCTTTCAGTGTCGAGGCCATGAGGACGATCACCTGCAGGGCCTGGCCAAGGATCAGTGATTCAAGACGGCCAAGCTCGTGGCGGGATTGCATTTCCTGCGCCAGGGTGGTGCCGTCAAGAATCACCCCGCGTACTGACTTTCCGGCCAGAAAAAAGCTGAGTACGTGGCTGGTCTCAGAAGTTGATTCCATTTTTTCAATCAGCTGGTAATCGTGTCTCGTATTTGCGGGGTGTTTCAGAGTTGATTTGAAAATGGAATACAATCGCAGTTGTGTTGCTATTTTGCCAGACTGCAGGTGTAGGGGTTAATCGTCATTATCGGACAGGGAGCGGCCTTGACCACCTTGTCGGCGATACTGCCGAACATGATTTTTTCCAACCCTTTATACCCATGGGTTCCCATAACGATCAGATTGCCCTGCTCTTTGTTGACATAGGCAATGATCTGTTCCGCCACATCACCCCGCATGACGTGAGAGATCAGTTCTGTCACTCCCAGAGCCTTAAAGGATGCTTCATTGTCCTGACAAAAGGTATCCATCCTTTCCTGGGCACTGGTGAATAATTCCTGTACCAGATCGGGAGCATTCATCTGCGGCACAAAAAATCCTGAGTAATCCGCAAAATCCTGGACAACAAAGATCAGATTCAGAGAGGCCTTGAAGCTGCCAGCCACATAGGCTGCTGATTCGGCTACCAACGGGGCATTTTCAGAAAAATCAATGGGCGTAATTACTCGTTTAATATTGGTAATTCTTTTCATGGCTCTCCTTTAAGGCGCTAAGTGATTGGTTCGTTGCACACATTCAACAGGCTCATTTATCCTTGATAAAATCTTCTCACAGCTTGTCGCTGGAGGCAAGGAATAAATAGGAACCTGGGGGTATCCAACCCACACGGACAAATCAATAATCAGCGGCACCTTGTTCGGTGGGTGGATGAGAGGCGTCTGTGCCCTTGATCTTTGGGTCGGCTTGTTCAGGCAGTGCTTGCGGCTGTTTTTCCGTCTCACCTTTCAGCAGCCTCTTCACCTCCGCCTCCTGTTTCAGATCACTGAAGGGACCGACTATTGTGTAGGGGATAAGGGTGTCGCCAAGCCCGGTCAAACCCATCATCTCATCTTGCACAAGCTCAGGGGAGAGCGAGATGTTGAGGAGAAGATCGATCTGGCCGCGGTCAAGATCGAGCTCGCCAGCACCCGTCATCTGCATCAATTCTGATGTGATCATTAAATCGTTACTATGCAAGATTCCATCTTCAAGGAGAGCGCTGCCGCTCAGACGGACAAACGTTGTTGGCTCTGCTGCCTCATCTGTTATCACATCGCCAGCTGACGGAGTTGTCTCCTCCCGGTGTCGGGTCACTGTTGTTCGGATGACCTGCAGGATATGTAATGGCTTGATCTCACCATTGAGGATCTCAAACCGCAGTGTTCCCTTGAGATGTGATGTGAGATCCTCCCTGCTCAGGCCGCTGGTGTTGATATCGCTATCGATGAGGGCCGTTCCTGTCACATCGTCCCTGCTGCCCATGTCCCGGAGGAGCTGTGCCAGCTGGACTTTGTTGATTGTTTTTTTGATCTGAATCTGCGGTATATCTCCTCTGACATCCATTTTGGCCTTCAACTTCATGTTGCCGCCATACAAACGGGCCGTCAGCGGATCCAGTTGGATAAGCCCATCCTTGCCTGCAAGCTTCATCTGCACCTGCGATAATTGTACTCCGCTCACTTTCAGGGAATCGGCTTGCAGATCGAGTTGAAGGCGAAGGGGCTTGAGAAAACTGACTGGAATGACAGGAGGAGACGCCTCTGCCTGTTCTTCGTCGCTACCGGTATCGAGCTGGTGTTCTCCGGTTTCCGGCAGCGGCTCAGGTGGGGCAGTTTTTTTCCGGCCATAACGGTCAAGGTCCAGATGATTGATATGAATACTTGCCTCATAGGTAGGATTTATTTGATCTTTTACTGTTAGAGCTCCTGTGATCGCTGTTTCGTCGAGCTTGACTGTAAGATCAGTAATCTCTGCCATGTCCATGTTCCCTTTGACCAGCAGTTCTGCGCTCAAATGAGTGAGGGCGTCAATATCTTGCAGGAGTGGCAGCCTTGTATCCAGTTGTTTCAGAATAGATTTCGGCGAGCATGCAGGGACCTTGAGAGAGAGGGCAAAGCGGGGGGATGAAAAGTCCTCGAGTGCGCCACTGCCCTGGAGGCGGATATCTTCATGGCTCAGTGAAAAATCTTTGAGTGTAATTTTTTCCTGCCGCAGCTGAATATCACTGTTGGTTGAAAAAACGACCTTCAGCCCCCGTTTTGGCAGAGACTGTCCCTTGAGTGTCCCTTTTATCCGTAAATCTTCGAGAAGAAGATGGGGCTCATCTAAAAACAGGGTCGCATTTCCTTGCATTGCTATGTCGCCTGAACGAATTGCCGCTGGTTTCTTGGTAGTTGTATCGTCATGGCTGAGGTTAAATGCAGCCTCAAAGGGGAATTGTCCTTTTTCCCTGAGCCGCCCGGTTTTAAGCTTCAGGTCTTTGATGACAATACGCCTGCCTGTCTGTCGATTATCATAGCGCACGTTGGTCTGAGTCAGGTGGATCTTGCCAAGATCAAGTCCGGTCACCTCCCAGAGTAATTTTTGCAGCAGTGGCTGTTTTGGTTTCCCGCCTGATTCTGTTGGTTCTCCTGTGGTTTTTTCTCTGAGTTCAGGCGGCATGGCCAGGGGTTGCCAGTTGCTCAGCCCCTCTTTGTTGCGAAGAAAATTCAGGGTGGCACCCTCCAGTACTATTCCTGCCATGTGTAATCGTCTCTGAAACAGCAAGGGCCAGAGTGACAGTTCCAGTTTTGCCTGCTTACTTTCGATAAGGTTGCTGGTGGCGAAGAGTGCGCTATTGGCAAGCTGCACTTCGCCGAGCACGCACGTCACAGCCAGCCAGGGGGAGATCTGCACCTGGATATCACCAGGGATACTCAGTTCCCTTCCTGTTTTTTCTCGAACCAGATCGGTTAGGACAGTTTTGTAATCATTGGGGTCAAGCAGATGGGGCAGGGCTAAGAGCAGAAGGTACATGGACCCGGCCAGAGCACAGAGAAGGCCCATGATCCATCGTAAAAATCGTTTCATCTTTTTCCTTTGTTAAATGAGCGGGCGTTCTTGTTGTGATTGGTTGTGACTGTGCCGGAGCAATCAATGGTGAAGCATCCGCAAAAATTCATGCTCCGTCAGGATAATCTTGCCAAGCTCTTTGGCTTTTGTCAATTTTGATCCTGCTTTTTCACCGGCAACCAGGTGGGTCATCTTTTGGGTGACGGTGGCGGCGATCTGGCCGCCCTGATCCTTGACCAGCTTTTTGGCTTCTTCGCGCGACAGGGTGGCCAGGGTGCCGGTAAAGAGGAAGACCTGGCCGCTCAGTGGCTGCTCCTCTAGAGACTTCCGGCGGCCTGCCTCCGGCGTCACTCCTGCCTGTTGCAGACGGGCAAACATGGCACGTACGGTGGGGTCGCTGAAATAATCAACAATGCTGCAGGCGGCCTGCTTCCCGATCCCCTCAATCTCCAGCAGGGCTTCCATGGAGGTATCCATGAGTTGCTGCAGCGACGGGAACCTCTGCTCCAGGCGGGAGGCGTTCACCTCTCCCACAAAACGGATACCGAGTGCGCCAAGAAATTTCCCAAGCGGCGGCTGTTTTGCCGCCTGGATGGCAACCATCACCTTGTCGGCTGATTTGTCTCCCCATCCTTCCAGGCCGGCCAGCTGATCACGGTCCAGGGTAAAGATGTCGGGGATGTCCCGCACCAGCTCCAGGGTAAAGAGCTGTGCCATGCTCTTTTTTCCCAGTCCTTCAATGTCAAGGCCGGCTTTGGAAGTGAAATGGATAAGGGAGTGCAGCCGTTGGGCAGGACAGTGGGGATTGACGCAGCGGGTCACGGCCTCTCCGGCAGGTTTGAGCAATCCATGGGTGCACACCGGACACTGTGCGGGCATGATGATGGGGGCTTCGCTACCATCCCGTTTTTCGACAATGGCCTTTACCACCTCGGGGATAACATCGCCAGCCCTTTGTATGAGAACCGTGTCGCCTACACGCAGGTCTTTGCGATTAAAGTCATTGTAATTATATAGAGTGGCCCTGCTTACCATTACTCCACCTAATTCTACAGACTTAAGTAATGCCACAGGTGTTATTGCACCGGTTCTACCTACTTGGAAGTCAACTTTGTTAAGTATTGTTGTTGCCTGGAGGGGTGGAAATTTACAGGCAATGGCCCAAAGTGGAGCTATAGTTTTATTTCCCAATCGTTGCTGAAGACTCAGATTATCAACCTTGACCACCATGCCGTCAATTTCATAGGGCAGGGTATGACGCAGAGCGGCAAGTTGATCAAAACGAGTGAAGACATCGGCGAGCGACGGACAGACCCGGGTGAGTTCACTGACCGGCAGCCCCAGGCTTTCCAGCCAGGAAAGGAGTTCATGTTGAGTGGAACAGGGTGTCTGGCTGGGATCAGCAACGCCATAGGCCAGGAATTTAAGAGATCGCTGGGCCGTAATGGCAGGGTCAAGCTGGCGCAGGGAGCCGGCGGCGGCATTGCGGGGGTTGGCAAAAAGGGGTTCCTCGCGTTGGATCAGTTCGTGATTAATCTTTATGAAGGTATTGCGATCCAGAAAGACTTCACCGCGCACTTCCAATCGCTGCGTAAACCGACTATCGAGTTGGTTATGGAGTTGAAGAGGGATGGAAGAGATCGTCTTGACCTGGGCCGTAATATCTTCACCCGTATTTCCATCACCTCGAGTGCTGCCCTGGAGCAACCTGCCCTTCTCGTAGATGAGTTCCACGGCCAGGCCGTCAATTTTGGGTTCTGCCATGTAGGACAGGGCATCAAGCGTGATATTGGGTTTCAGGAAAAGCAGTAGTTTCTTCTCAAATTTGATAAGGTCGTCCGCGCTGGAGGCATTCTTAAGGCTGAGCATGGGCAGGCGATGCACCACCTGTTCAAACTTGTCAAGGGGTGCCCCCCCTGGCCGCTGAGTTGGGGAATCAGGAACGACCAGCTCGGGATGTTCCTCTTCAAGACGCACAAGTTCATTGAAGAGCTGGTCATACTCTCCGTCCGAGATGAGCGGATCAGCAAGGTCGTAATAGAGATGGGCGTGTTTTTGTAGTAGTCGGCGCAACTCGTGGATTCTTTTTTCAACGTCCATTGCTGTTTATTTTGGAGACTGGAGCAGGGTTCCGCCTTTGGCGATATTCTCATGGACAACTTCATCGATAAAGATGAGGATGGACTCAGGTGGTTTGGCCGCCTCCCGGGCAATGACCTCGGTTACTCCCTTACAGATATTTTCTTTCTGTTTCTTGCTCAACTTACCGGCCACCCGGATGTTCACATAGGGCATGTTCTTCTCCTTTATAGTACTCTTGATATTTTGTTGTGAGTCATAATGATTATATTAGGCCTTTTCCCCGTATAAATTTAACTGCTTCTTTTCATTTGTACGGATGATCCCTGTTTGTAGAAAGGTTACAAAGTCATCTTGGACACACTCAATCACTTCACATTCTTTCACTGCTGTTTTTTCTTCGTCTGGTCGATAAACTTTGAATATTAGAGATCCATATTTGACAACTAAACCATCTGTCTTTGTTTCATCAGTTACATATCCAGATGAAGAGACAGAGTGAACCTGCACGCATAATTTGAAATGCTTTAGAGCTTCCCGCCATTTTTTATATGCCAGTTTTGTATCGTAAAAAGTATCTCCCTCATGGAAATTATAAATGGGACCCTGAGTCCAGATCATTTCTTTTTTTCCAGCTAATATCCTTGGGGTTAGTTTAATATCGAGAGCTTCCTTGAAAGATTCTGGGACAGCCATTGTCCAGCCAAGTGCGAAACCATCAACGAAATTAGCAATTAGCGCATGACTACGTTTACTTTGCCTCGTACTAGTTCTCATGATTTAAGGCCTTCTTTCATTGAATAGGCAATTTCCTCTTTCATATTTTTGATGGTTTTCTTGACAGCTTCTAATTCCTTCTCGGATTCTCGAAGTTTTGCTACTAAAAGAGGATAGGATGATTCAGAAATCCATTTTGATGCTTTATTGAAATTTTCGATCTGTTTATCATCATAGAGTATTTTTTCATCGCCTAATAGTACTGCCATTTTATGTTTGCAGTACTTTCCCCATTCCCCTGCTGGGCAATTACAGAAAATGGACAGACCTGTTTCTGTAAACGAAATTGCTACTGTGTATGGTTCATCTCTACTGCTACTGTTTGCAAGTATTATTATTTCCATAACTTCCTACCTGTTGTTCGCTATAATGCCTTGTTGATTAACCTTTAACCTTTGCAAATATCTTTTTATTTTCTTTTGGCACCAAGGGTTTATGTATTATGCATTAAATTTGTTCGCGGCAGAAGAGATGGATATCGGGAGGCAGCTGTTCTTCTGTGATCCCGAGCTCACGGGCAAAAAGGGTGAACTCATGAAAAGTACAGTTGAAACTGCAGGCTAAGGACGGCCCCGTGTCGTCCGCTCCATAAATGGATAAAGAGCGACCGGCGTCCGTGCTGGTTTTGCCGTTTGACTGCCGGCTTTTCTGCACTAAATGAAGAAGGGCCTCTGTGGTGGCGCTGCGGTGGCGCAGTATCTGCCCATGAAGTGAGCGGCGAGCTTTGTCCGGTTCGGTTGAGGTGTAATCAGTCCTATCCTGTCGTTTACAGAAGGCGACAAAACGGTGCCAGTTACAGATAGCCCGCCGTACGCCTCGATAAATGCTAAGCTCCCGGTTTTCAAAGCAAAGATCGCGCATGATGATCTCGTGATAGCGGGTGGCGGCAGCTTCCTGTAAAGACTCTCTTTCCTCCCCGCTTAATTGCAGGCGCGGGCCATCCGGATCGTCAGTAAGATAATAGAGAGCGGAGTGGAGGGCAATCTCCGGGATTTCTCCTGAATGACGGACAATGAGCCACTCCTCTTCCAGAACTTCCTGGCGTGGGCGGGACATCAGTTTGTATCCACCAGACCAAAGGCAGTGCGGATTATCTCCACCTTTATTTCATTCTGTTCTTTGCAACTTTCATTTTTGAGAAAAGAGACGGGGTCATGCAGAAGTTTTGAGCTGATGGCCAAGGCCATTTTTTCAATAGTCTTCTGCTCATCGGGGCTAAGGTGCTGCAGGCGGCACATTGTCCGTTCCAACTCACTCCGGCAGATGTCATCCGCTTTCTTTCTGAGGGCGGCAATGGTGGGGACAATGGCCAGGCTATCCAGCCAGTTCTGGAATTTCAGGGTCTCTTCATCAACAATCCGGCGGGCCTTGACCGCCTCTTTGTCACGTTCTGATTTATTTGTCTCGACCACATTCTGCAGGTCGTCAATATCGTAGAGGTAGACATTGTCCAGGTCATTCAGTTCCGGATCCAGATCACGGGGAACAGCAATATCGATAAAAAAGATCGGCTCATTGCGGCGGGCACGCATGATTGGTTTGACATCATTTTTATGAAGGATAATGTTGGGCGCCCCGGTGGAGCTGATGACGATATCCGCCTGTTCAAGCTGAGAAAAGAGTTCGTCGAGAGAGACGGCGGTCCCATTGAATCGTTTGGCCAGATCCATAGCCCTGGCTAACGTTCGGTTGGCCACCACCACTTTGCGCACCCCCTGGCTGACCAGATGTTCGGCGGCAAGCTCTGCCATCTCGCCTGCCCCGACCAGGAGGACATTCTTATCCTCGAGATTGCCGAAGATCTTTTTGGCAAGCTCTACTGCGGCATAGCTGATAGAGACCGCGGAAGCGCCGATCTGGGTCTCGCTGCGCACCCGCTTGGCCACGGAGAAAGACTTATGCAGCAGTTTGTTCAGGATTGGTCCTGTACATTTATGCTCTGAGGCATGACGATAGGCTTCTTTCAATTGACCTAAGATCTGGGCCTCTCCCACAATCATGGAGTCAAGGCTGGTTGCAACCATAAAGAGGTGGTGCACTGCCTCATTATTGCGGTGGATATAGAGATAGTCATGACGAAGTTCCGGTGCTACCGAATCGCCAAAAAGAAGCGTGGACAGGGCCTCTTCCACTTGGGCGTTTTCCTGAGCAATAACGAGTATCTCTACCCGGTTGCAGGTGGAAAGCAGGTAGCACTCCTTGCAGCCGGTAATGTTGCGCAGGGCCTGTAAAGGTTCTTCGTATCCATTGCCAACGGCCAGCTTCTCACGCACGGCCAGAGGGGTTGTCTTATGGTTCACCCCAAAGAGCAAAATCATATCACCGGGCATAGCTGTGCACGCCTCCGAGCAGATATGTTACTCCCCAGAGGGTAAAGAGCACTGCGGCAAAACCGATAACGGCCATGACCGCTGCCCGCTTGCCTCGCCAACCGGCAGAAAAACGCTGATGAATCTGGGCGGCATAAAGAAACCAGGTGATCAGCGACCAGGTCTCCTTGGGATCCCAGTGCCAGTAGGTTCCCCAGGCATTACTGGCCCAGATTGAACCGGTAATGATGCCAAGGGTGAAGAGGATAAAACCGGTGGCCAGGCAGTGGCTGTTGAGTTGGTCGAGTGAATCGAGCGAGGGCAGGCGGGTGAAGAAATAGCCAAATCGCTTGCTTTTCAGTTCACGTTCCTGCAGGAGATACATAACTCCGCTGCAGAATCCCAAGGCCAGAAAGCCATACGATATAACTGAAATCCCGGCATGTATTGGCAGCCAGTTGCTTTGCAGGGCTGGTGGCAGTGGAAGTATGGTGCGGGACGCGTTTGCGGCAATCAGGAGCAGGATGAAAACCAGGAGGGAGATAAAGGCGCCAAAATTTTTGACTGTATATCGCCAGCGGAAGGAAAGATAGGCCCATGTCACCGACCATGCAAAAAAAACAATCGTCTCATGTTGTGAGGTGATCGGTGTGTACCCGGCCTGCAGATAGCGAAGCAGGATATAGAGGGTTTGCAGAATGCCCGAAGTAAGCAGGGTCAGTCTGGCGATAGTTCTGATCTTTTCCTTCTGCTTGACAAAAAAGATGCCATAGAAGATCAGGGCCATGATGCTTGCGGCCAGAACAGCCTGAAAAAGGAAATAACTTGTTTCGTCCATCATTATTATTCAGGTTAAGGGGTTGGGAATCAGGTGAAGAACCCATGATTCAGACATACAGTACGTCATAAGGTCAGTATCCTCGGACATTCTGCACTATTTCATCTACATTCATGTCCTGTGGAAGAATCTCAAACAGTTGTGTCTCCAGTTGTTGCCAATCTTTGTCTTTGAGAAAAGAAAGGACGTTGGTCTGGAGAATTTTTTCAACCAGGAATGTATGGTGTTCCTGGGACGAGCTCTGTCTATCCGTACGATTCCGGATATCGCGGAGCAGCGTCACCAGTGTGCCATATTCAGGGCCATACTGCAATTCAATCTCTTTGCGGATAGCGGCGGCTAAGGCTGGACTGCCGCCGCCGGTCGAGATAGAGATCAGCAGGTCTCCCCGGCGGATGGTGGCGGCCGTTTGAAAGGTGCAGGCCTCGGGATTGTCACCAATATTTATCGGAATCCCATGTTCTTTGGCCTCAATCGTTATTTGAGACTGAACTTCAGGACGGTCAGTCAAGGCAAAAGCCAGGCTTGCTCCCTGCAGATCCCCGGGGGTATAGACCCTTGGGAACCATTCCAGCTGGTGCTTGTCTATGAATTGTTGTATCCCGGAAGAGATCTCAGGGCTGATAACCCGCACTCTCGCGTCACAGCACAAAAGAGAGCTTATCTTCCGTGTAGCAACGGCCCCACCACCTATGACCACACAGAGGTGACCGCTGATATTCAAATTGATTGGATACAAAGCCATCTTGTCTTCCGTGCTTCATTTTGTGGGGCAGTCTTTTCTTCGGCTCAGACGATTTACAATGATGGTGATGTCTTGACCTTGTTTCTTTATAACCTGTTTATTGAGGGTAATGTCAAAGTCTTTTTGGGCCTGCTCAAGAAAAAGTGGCAGACTTTTACGGCGGGCGTCGTGGGCCAGATAGATAAAACCCTCCGGCTTGAGATATTTCTTGAATACATTGAGCAGTGGCTCAAAAAATTCTTCTCGAAAAAGGATCTCCGCGCCTGCCAGGACATCAAAAGGGGCAAGCTCAGGTGGATTCAGCCAGTCGAGATGGGTGAATGTGACAGTATGCAGGCCGGATGCCGCTGCACTCACCTTTTGAAAATCCATGATAATTGCTTCATAGTCAGAAATAGTCACATCAAACCCGGCTGCTGCGGCGGCCAGACCTGGCGCGCCTAATCCTGCTCCCAGTTCAAGAACACGCTTGCCTTTTGGTTCAGGCAGGCTGCTCATAACATAGGAAAGAACCATGGCTGCCTCCCAGAGTTTGACCCAGAAGGGAAATTCAGAGACATTGGCAAAGGGATCCTTGCCGTCAAGAAATTCTTCAATATCGGCTATTTTCAGAAGGCGCAGGGTCTTGCCTCCCACCTTCAGGCTGTCAAAGGTGAGCTCGTATCTGCTCTTGATCCTATTGTATATGTCTCGTTCCCGGTCAGGTAATGTTCGAATATCCATGATTGTTCAGCGTGTTAGGAACTCGGGGAGTTCTGACGTCTTTCAGGACGAGCCAGTATCCAGTGGATTCAATATTAAGTGAACTTTCTAAAAAAATGAAGCAGGATGGATGTGTTATTGCTTCTACCCCTGGAGTGTTTCCGGCTGGGCATCCACTTTA
>DCUN01000176.1 GCA_002327225.1 Desulfobulbaceae bacterium UBA2213 | reverse complement strand
TTTCCACCGCCAAAAGCGGTTTTGGCGATATCATGAGATCCACCATCGCCCAGGTGAACCAGGCTCAGAACAAAGGGGACATGGCCATTGAACAGCTCAACACCGGTAGCGCCGAAAGCCTGCACGAGGTGATGATTGCCGTTGAAGAAGCAGACATCTCCCTGAAAATGCTGGTACAGATGCGAAACAAGGCCCTTCAGGCCTACGAAGAAATAATGCGCATGCAGATATAATGCAAGAGTTGAAGAATGATCTTACGCAAGTCGCTGGGAAGAGCAAAAAAGAATACTCCCGGCTTCTCTACGCGAAAAAAAAATTCACACTACAACTCTTTATGATTATTTATGCTGAACAATCATAAAGATTCAAGGTTAACAGATTGAAAAAAGGGATTTTTTCATGGTAGATGAAAACATGGCGTCACCACTCAACAGGGATACAGCTCGAATGGACACTCCTGAGCGTAAAAACCTTTTGACACTGATTAACGAATGGCCTCTTTCCCGGAAGATAGCCCTCGGTGGAGTTGCCCTCATCTCTATCGCTCTGTTTGCGGTCATCATCATCCAATCACAGACAGCCGCGCACCAGCTCCTCTATGCCAACCTGAGTGAAGCCGATGCCGGCTCTGTCGTCAACTGGCTGAAGGGACAGAAAATCCCTTATCAGCTAAAAAACAATGGTAAGAATATCTGGATACCAGCGGACAAGCTGTATGAAACCCGTCTCGATCTTGCAGCAAGCGACCTGCCGACAGGCGGTGGGGTAGGATTTGAGATATTCGACAAACAGAGTTTTGCCCTGACCGACTTTGTCCAGAAGGTGAATTACACACGGGCCCTGCAGGGCGAACTCGCCAGAACCATCACCTCCTTAGCCCCGGTTGAGGCCACCCGAGTCCATCTGGCCCTGCCGGAAAAACGCCTCTTTGAAAACCAGCAGAAACTGGCAACCGCCTCAATTATAGTTACCCTTATTTCTGGCAGAACATTGGATAAAGATCAGGTTCAGGGTATCATCCATCTGGTGGCAGGCTCAGTAACCGGTCTCAACCCTGAAGATGTCAAGGTCATCGATGCATCCGGAAAGGTTTTAAGCAGCAGCGAAAAAGAGCGTTCCGACCAGAATGTCTCTCTTGATATGCTTACCTTTCAGCAGGAAGTAGAACACCGGATGGAGTCCAGGGCCCTGGAGCTCCTGGACAAGACCCTGGGTGCTGACAACTCCATGGTCAGGGTAACAGCAACTCTGGAGTTTGCCAAAGTTGAAAAAACCCAGGAACTCTTTGATGGAGATGACCCGGTTGTTCGCAGTGAACAACTGCAGGAGGAAGCAAGCAGCACTCAAAGCAGTGGTGGTGTTCCAGGTGTTGAATCGAACCTGGATGGGGACGAGGCTAACAAGAAAAACGACGTTCCCAGCGCCAGTAAAACATCACGCACAACCAACTATGAAATAAGCAAGACAATCAGCAAAACCGTAAACCCTGTCGGCGGCGTCACCAAACTCTCTGTCTCCATCCTGGTGGCGGACAAGATCATCCCCGGCAATGAGCAGGAACCGGCCACCACCCAAGCGCGGAGCGAAGAAGAACTCAAGGCCCTGGAAACCATGGTCGCAAGCGCTCTGGGACTGGTAAAAGAACGGGGAGACAATATTAATATTGTCTCCATGCCTTTTACCGAGGCCCCAAAAGATTCTATCATAGCTGAGGCAGCCCCGGCCAAGTTGTTGTATGAATATCTCCCTTTCATAAAATATGGACTGATTGCTCTCGGCACACTGTTCTTTTACTTTCTCCTGATCCGGCCTCTGATCAAAACAATGAAGGGAGAAGTGACCCAGTATAACAAGACCATAGCGGAATTGGAACGGGAGCAGACCGCTCCTCCGGATGTCGAAGAACCTTTGCCGGAATTGCTCCCTGATGAAATGATTCTGCACCTGCGCCAGGAGATCGCCAGAAACCAGGTTCCAACAGCCTATATTATCAAAAGCTGGATACAAGAAGGATAAACGATGAGTATCAAAACCCTTACCGGACTCAACAAAGCAGCAGTCCTGCTCATCTGTCTAGGTGAAGAAGCCACAGCCAAGGTATTCCAGGAGCTGTCAGACGATGAGATTCGTCAGGTAACCCGAACCATGGCCACCATTGACCATATCCCCAAGAGCATAAAAGACAAGGTCTTTGCCATTTATACCGAAACGCAGCAAGAACTTGCCGGTCTTTTTGTCAAAGGCGCCGATTTTGCCAAAAAGGCCATTGCAGCTGCAGGTTCCGATGAACGTATTGCTGAACTGATGGAGCAATTTGTCTCAGGCACCGAGTCTCGCCCCCTGGAGACTATTGCCCTGATGCACCCCAAGATGGTTGCCGGACTGCTTGAAAAAGAACACCCCCAGACCATGGCCCTGGTCCTGTCCACCCAACATGTGGAACATGCCAGTGAAATCCTCACCAATCTTCCTGAAGAGGTACGGGCCGATGTGATCTACCGTATCGCCAAGATTGAAAAAGTATCGCCTGATGTTATCACACGCATTGAAGATGCCCTGCATCGTGAAATTGGCCTGGTCGTCGGCAAAAAGCAGAAACAGGTGGGTGGCCTGGATAAGGTTGTGGACCTGCTCGACCATCTGCAAAACAGTATGGAGATAGATATCCTCGATACCATAGAACAGACAGATCCGGACATGGCAGAGGAGATCCGCAAACGAATGTTCACCTTTGAAAATCTGGTAGCACTCGACGGTCGCTCACTGCAGATGATTCTTCGTGAAATCAGTAACGATTCCCTTACATTGGCTCTGAAGACAGCGTCAGACGAAATGAAGGAGAAGATTTTTGCCAACATGTCCTCTCGCGCTGCCGACATGATCCGGGATGATCTTGAGGCCATGGGGCCAGTCAGACTGTCTGAGGTCGAAATCATGCAGCAGACCATCGTCAAGATCGCCATGAAACTTCAGGAAGAAGGCAAGCTGGTGCTAGGATCTGGAGGCGGCGATGAGCTTGTCTAAAGTTTACAAGGATACTGCTTCATTTGTGCCGGAACAGATTCTGCCCCGTCAGGGTCTTCCTCCTGAACCGGTCTGGCAGGAGATGGTTACGGCACATCCATCCCGGAGCGGAGACAGTGGAACATTTACCCCTGACAAAACCGATCGGAGCAGAAGAATCTCCGATATAACTCCCGACAAACAATCTTTGCCATCCGAAGAACTTGCAGACAAAGAGAATAGCCTTTCCGCTGATATCCCCCCAGGAGCAGAAGAAGAGGGGGGCCAAACGCCCATCCCGGCCATTGACCTGCAGTTGATTCACACAAAGGCCTTTTCCGAAGGTGTGCTTGAAGGAAGAAGGCAGGCAGATGAAGATTTTGGAACCAGCGCCGACACATTGCGTGCCGCCTGTGAACAGCTGACCAATCTCCATGAAACCATATTGCTGAACAATATAAGTGAAATGCATGCCATGGTCATGAAGATAGCGGAAAAGATTATCCGTCACTCAATAAAAGAACAGAGCGAAACCATTGTAGCCACTCTTAAAGACGCTATTCATCTGGCAGTCAAATCTGAAGAGTTCCAGATTCGAGTGAACCCGAAAGATCTGGAAGCCCTGAAGAGCAAGAAAAAAGAAATCATCGATGAAATCAGCGGCCTGGAAAACATCGTCCTCATGGCAGACAGTACTGTTGATCGCGGCGGCTGCCTTCTGGAATCAGTCAACTGTTCCATTGATGCCACAATTGGCAGCCAGTTGCAGGTTATACAAGAGACCCTGCAATCAGACAATATTGACGCCACCTTTTTCCCCGGAGAGCCATAAGGCAACCCCTGACAATGACCTCTGCCTCCTCTGCCATAGCCAACCTTAACCCCATAAAAGTATGGGGAAAAGTCACAAAGATTGTCGGACTTGTCGTCGAAGGATACTGCCCTACAGCCTCTATTGGCTCACTGTGTGAACTCACCCCGCTGAAGAAGGGCAGCGACGTCGTGCTGGCCGAGGTCGTCGGCTTCAAGGAATCACGCGCCCTTCTCATGCCCCTCGGTGAGTTACGAGGCTTAGGGCCAGGCAGCCGGATCAGGGTCATCAAGGACAGTGCTACCATCCAGGTGGGAAATACCCTGCTGGGACGAGTCATCGATACCATGGGACACCCCCTTGACGGACTCCCTGTCCCTCTGCTGACCCATGAAAAACCGATTTACTCCCTGCCACCCGGACCGATGCAAAGAACAAACATATCCGAAGCCATGGATCTTGGCATCCGCTCCATCAACGCCCTTACCACCTGCGGCATGGGTCAGCGCCTGGGGATTATGGCCGGATCAGGTGTTGGCAAGAGTGTGCTCCTGGGCATGATGGCCAGATACGCCAGGGCAGATGTCAATGTCATCGCCCTGATCGGTGAGCGTGGACGTGAGGTCCGGGAGTTTATCGAACGCGATCTGGGGACAGAAGGCCTGGCCCGCTCGGTGATCGTGGTTGTCACCTCGGATCAGTCTCCACTGCTACGGATGCGCGGGGCCTTTGTGGCCACTGCTATTGCCGAATTCTTTTGTGATCAGGGCAAGAATGTCCTGTTGATGATGGACTCCGTCACCCGCTTTGCCATGGCCATGCGAGAAATCGGCCTGGCCGTTGGCGAACCGCCCACAACGAAAGGCTATACTCCCTCCGTTTTTGCCACCCTGCCAAAACTCCTGGAACGCGCCGGCCGCTTCAACAACAAAGGATCAATCACCGGGCTCTACACTGTGCTGGTTGATGGAGACGATATGACAGAACCTGTCGCCGACTCAGTGCGTTCCATACTCGATGGCCACATTGTCCTCTCCCGGGCCATTGCCGCTAAAAATCATTATCCAGCCATCGATATTCTGGGCTCAGCCAGCCGGGTAATGCGGGATATCGTCTCCTCCCGTCACCTGGAACTCGCCGGTCAAGCCAGAACCATCCTGGCAACCTACAAGGAGGCAGAAGATCTCATCAATATAGGTGCCTACGCCAAAGGCTCTAATCCTAAAATTGACTATGCCATCACCAAGATAGATGCCATCAATGATTTTCTGCAACAGGATATTAACGAGTCCACCCCGTTGAAACAGACCATTGAGGAACTCGGCGATTTGCTCAGCGGCAGAAAGGATGATGACCAGCAAAAAAGAGACCGCAGGGGAAAAGACCAGGGCAATAGGTAATTACGAATTACTTTACATATGAGGTTTTTACATAATAAGGGAGATGTCATTCCCAAGTTCTCTTATCGGAAATCCATTTTTGTACATTCCGCAGGGTAGGGATTTCTACCTCCACAGGGTGAAAGGTGTTGGACGTAATTCGTTATTTTGCAAGAACCTCATATATTTTTAAATCACACTCCACAAGTTATAATTCAAAATTACTCAATTCATACTTCGTAATGTAATGAAGCCCTTTACGCTGGACACAGTGCTCAAACACCGAAAAAGCCTCGAAGAACAGGCCATTTACCGCCTGGTCAAGGCACGGCAAGAAGAAGATGAAGCCCACCATCAACTCCAGGGAGAAAAATCGATTCTGGCAGCCCTGATTGAGGCCTTCAGCAGAGAGCAACAACTGGGAATTGAAGTGGTCAAACTCGCACAGTTCGAGCAACGGATTACCCTGATTGAAAAGCAGGTACTCACATTGCAAGCCCTCCTGAAAAAAAAAAAAGAAGGGGTGAGCCGCGCCCAGGAACACTTGATCAGCAAGAGTAAAGAGCGAAAGATAATGGAGACCCTGCAACAAAAACAAGATGAATCCTGGCGGCAATACCTGAACCAGAAAGAGACTGCCACCCTTGACGAGATCGCCGTCATCTTTCACGACAGATGATAAACGACGAGTAACCTTCACCTCCACGACTCCATTATGAAAAAAATAGTCTTTATCCTCCTCCTGATCTGCGTCCCCCTGGCAACCTTTCTTTATCCAAGCGCATCGAAGGGAGTGGAGGAGAAAAAAGAGACCCAACCATCAGAAGATACGCAAGTCCCTCAGGAAAAGTCTTACTCCTCTGTAGAAGAACGCAGGCTTTATTCTACCCTTGAAAAGGAGAGGACCGGCTTACAGGAAAAAATAAAAGTATTAGCCGATAGGGAAAAGGAACTAAAGACCCTTGAGCAAGAGGTCGATAGGAAATTTGAGCAACTGGATAAAAAAATACAAGCGTTAAAGAAGCTTCAACAGACGACTGAAGAGCTGCTGGCCCAGAAAGATCAGGCTGAACTGGAGAAGATCAAGGAGCTGAGCAATATTTAC
>DCUN01000099.1 GCA_002327225.1 Desulfobulbaceae bacterium UBA2213 | reverse complement strand
GGTTGGCGGTATAGGTCCTTACCTTGCCGTAGTAGTCGGCTTGCGGTCCGATGGGGATAAAGCGAAGGCCTAATTGACCGAGGATGCGAACAAGACTGCGCTCCATGGCGGCGAACCAGTAGTGAATTCCATTATTGCGGCTGAATCGATAAATCTCCCGGTACATACCAAGGAGGATCTGCGGGCTGTTGCTCCGCCTTTCCTGGTCAGCGCGTTCTTTGTTGTGAATGCATTGCTCGATGTTGATAACATCTCCCTGTTCCTGAAATTCCTTGGTCACCCCATGAAAAGAGTCCCCGGCGCGTCGCCGGTAACATTTATTGACCACCAGGCGAGACACCTCGGCGCATTGTTCGCGTGGCGGAAAGGTGAAGTCGTCGAAGGTCGGGCAGTGTTTTTCAAAGGGAAATTCCTGCTCTTCACGCGCCAGCACCAGACGGATCGAGCCAACGATTGTTCCCTCAAGGTTCTGTGATGCAACATGGAAGGAGCGTTTGTCGTAGGTGTCGATTTCAAGGCCGTCCTGATAAGCGAGCGGATCGAGAAAACGGCATTCCAGGCAATACACCTCGTATCGCAGTCGAAAGATCTCCAAAAGCAGGATTGGATCAATTGTCGTATGCATTTTTCCTGTAAAAGTGAAATGAGGGACCAGTGGGTCGCGCTCGGAACTAATCTTTCGTATCGTTGTCTCCATTACTGTCCTCGCGCCTATGTTGTATGTAATATTAACTCATTAACCTGTTAATTTCAGTCAGGATTTCGTTAGTGCCTTACATCGGGGTTAGTGACTTGTTCCTGAACTTCTGTCAAAAAAAACAAGAAAATCAATCGGTCGTTTTAATAAGACTGGAGCTGTTGGATGGGCAGATAAGCGAAACGAAGTGAAGACTTCGAAGCGAAGCGTGCCCATCATGCCTGCGTCCACCCAAGGAATTGATGTGCACGGTCTATCGGCTTTTGCCCATCCTACTTCTGATTTCTGACTACTGACTACTTGGGTTGCGGGCGTTAGCCCGCGTTAGAACTTCCAGGTAACTCCCACCCCGAGTTCGCGGCCACGGGTTGAGATTCCTTCCTGAAGCGCGTTCCCCTGCACTGTCGTCTGGTAGTCTTCATCCAACAGATTTTTTGCCCGAATGAACAACTGCCAGTTCGTGTTGTATTGGTAACAGAGCTTGCTGTTCAACAGCCAATAGTCATCCAGTGACAGGATGGTGCTGCCGCTGAGCATTTCCCGTTCGCTGTGATAGATACCGATCAGGTTGAAGTTCCAAGCATTTTTTTCATAGTTGATCATAATGGAACCCAAGGTGTCGGCTTCACGCAGGGCGCTGTCCGGAAGTTCGGTCATGCGGGTGAAGGTGGCGCGGAGCAGCCAGGGCGCGGAAATCTGCAGGCTTGCCTCCATCTCCAGTCCCTGACTGGTCTCTTCCTCGCTCAGATTCGTGTAGGTGTTGACATTGTTGGCGATTTCCTGGGCGATGGGGTCTTTGATGCGGTTGTGAAACCAGCCGAGATTGAGACCAAGTTTCTGCCACTGGGCCATCCAGATCAGATCCCAGGTCTGAATGGTTTCATGCTCAAGATCAGGGTTGCCGACCTGCAGGGGGTTGTTCAATAAACCGGTTTCGGCCTGGGTCGGGGCGCGAAAGGCCTCGCCGTAGAGCAGTTTCAGGCTGTGGATGGTGGTGAGCTGCTGCACGACGGCCATTCTGGGACTCAGAACACCCTTGATATTGCTGTACTTATCATACCTCACCCCCATGGTTAATTCCGCCTGTTGCCACAGTGGCCGTTGATACTGGCCATAGAGGCCAAGCACATTCCGGTCTTCTTCGGAGCCGATTTGGGTGAAATGATTAAAGTCGCCGTAATAGTGGATGGGAGGAGCGAGTTCTCCGTTGTAGAGCGCCGTAAATTCGGCAAGATCAAAGTTGTTGTAGGCGCGGGCCTCGGTCTCGTCTTCGTGACGCCATTCCAGCCCTCCCTGGATACTGCTGTCCTTATCCAGTGCCCAGCTGTTGTCCAGCTTGAGATACTGGGCCTCGGATTTGACACTGCTTGCCGCAAACAATGGTTCGCTGCTGGACGGATAACTTAATGCGCTCAGCTCACCTGCCGCGGTAATCTGGCTGTTGAGCATAACCTTGGTTTCTCGATGGCCAAGGAGCATATGGGTGGTGAGATCGGGACGCCAGTTCCAGGAATGTTCAAGGGTGAGCAGGGTGTCGCGGCTGTCGCCGGAATTGAAACCATTGGAAAGCAGCTCGAAGGTATAGAAATCATCTGTTTTGATCTGGCGATGGAGCAGGCTCAGTTGGGTCTTGCCATGGCCGATGGCCAGGTCAAAGTCACCGCCATGGGCCGGGTCGCTGGTGGTGATTGACGACCCGCTGAAGGGGTCAATGACGGTATAATCCTGGCCTCCTTCATATGCGCCATGGGCAAAGAGCCGGGCAGACCAATCGCCGCTTTTTTGGGAGAGATGCAGTTCTCCCTGTTGCTGATTGTCGGTGCCCGTGGTGAGGGTGGCCTGGTTTTCATCGTGAACGGTGATGACATTGATGACGCCGGTGAAGGCATTGGAACCGTAAATGGCGGATCCCGGGCC
>DCUN01000082.1 GCA_002327225.1 Desulfobulbaceae bacterium UBA2213 | reverse complement strand
GCTCCGCCAGTCAATTCAAGGGTTTTAGCCGTATGGTTGAAACCCTTTTTTTATGCCAACGTAAATGTCTTTATTGAAAAAGATTGGCTCTCATATGTCTTTTATTACGCGGCTTTGCACAGCAGGGGGGACAAGCATGAACCCCGACAAGCTCATGTCAAGTCGTTTCACCTTTCCTTTTTGACCTTGATTTTAAACTGTTCGTTGACCTTATAGACAAAGGCCAGAACTTCAGCGACGGTTCGATAGAGTTCGGTGGGGATCTCCTGGCCCAGCTGGATCTTGGCCAGGAGTTCAACAAGGTCAGGGTCTTCCTGGATGTAAACGCCGGCCTCGCGAGCGGTTTCAATAATCTTTCGCGCAATTTCTCCCTTGCCGCTGGCCACAACTCTTGGGGCTTGGCCTTTTTCCGCGTCGTAAACAATGGCAACGGCCTTGTCCATGTCCTGTTTTTCAGCCATGTCTCACTTTTTATGCCTTTGTATTCAGAAGCGATTGGCCGGCCGGCATCAGCATTCTGATCAGATCCGCGCCAGGGGCGGTGGCCGTTGCCGCAAAGGAAAGACCTCGCACGGGGATGTCCGCCAGTTGCTGCTTGAGCTCGTCACTGAATCTGGCCACAAAGTCAGCCTTCTCCTGAGAATCACAGTTGAATCGCATCCATACCCCATCAACGGCCTGGAGAAAATCGATTTGCAGATTACCCAGTCCGGTCAGGGCGAGATGCAGGGAAAAGTGCATCTGTTTCTCTCTTTCCCCGCTTTCAGCTTCCTGTTCCTGCTTTTGGTCGATAAGCAGATAGCCCTGGTCGAGAAAGGGAAATGGCAGGGGGAGGATCAGGGTTTTATCAGGTTCCAGGCGCAGTTGGCTTAGTTGGAAACTTTCGATGGTAGCGAGTAGATCCTTGCCGGCTTTCTTTATTGTTTCGGACTCGACTTGTTGAATAACCTCGAGCAGTGCCGACTTGAGGGAGTTCTCCCGTGCGTCTTGCGCAAATTGGCCTAACCTGGCCTCCATCTGCAGACCCATGCCATCAAGCATCCGGCGCAAGGCGTCGCCCCCTTCCTTACCGTTTAAAGGCATTTGTTGCAGGGTCAAAAAATCTTCCAGTATATTCATGCCGGTGGCGGATAATTTTGCCGTTTCCGGATTAGCCGGCTGTTGCAGAATCTGCATGAGAGGACTCAAGTCAAGATTTTGACCGATAAAGGTCAGGGCGCGGCCTAAGTAGTGCTGTAGAGGGGCGGTGATAATCTTGAGTTCGAGATTGGGTTTGGTGGCGGTAACTTGCAGTTGAAGAGATTGGCCTGGACTGAGGGTGACGGAATCACTTCGGGCCAGGATATGATGGTTTTCGCCGACATTGAGGATAAAGGTGTCCGCGCTTTGTGTTCCAACTACCAGGGCATGCACGATTTGCCCTTCCTGCATCTGGTAAGGGGTTTGTTGCTGTCCGCCACCGGCCCCGGAGGTAGATGAGCCGAGAATGGGGGAGGAAGAGAGGGGGGTGATTGGCTCCATATTGCTCTTTCGGCAAGAAATAAAAAATCTTGACCATTACCTGCCTCTCATGCCGAAGAACGAGGGGATTATTTTTGCCGGCAAAAGTGAGACAGATACGTTTTGTTTGTATTCATCCCGTCTGTACCTTTTCCCGAAGTTGCCGGCGTTGTTCGCTCAGGCAGCAGGACACGATGAAATCACGTTCTTTCTGGGAAAGATTGTCAAATTGCAAGGCAATCTGCCAGCGTTCTTTGCGTAACCTTTTCATGTGCACGACATGGGATACACAGTGTATTCCTTGGTCCGTATGGGGAAGAGGGATATGCACCAGGATACGTTGTTTATTGGGGAACTCTGCTGGGAAGATGGCCAGGGTGCCGCCTCCGGAAAGGTCCAAGGTCTCTCCGCAGAAACTCCAGGCCTGCGCCCTTTCTTCGGGGCCGGGTTCATAAGCGGCTGAAATGGAGGTACGCAGGTCGGCACGGTAATAGTTGCGAAGACTGGTTGGTTCAATGGTCTTCTGGGCAAACAGTTCGAGAATCCGGTCGCCCTTGATTTGTTCAATACCGGCCTTGAAGGTGATTGATTGCTCATTGTTTTTTATGGCAACGAGGCAGCCCTTGCCTGTGTCTATGTCGGTCGGAAGTTGCTTGGGAGGAAAAACCAGAAAGAAGTTCGGGGCGATGGACTCTTTGTACACACATTTGAGTTGTACCGAGCCGCCTCTTGAGAGTTGCAAGTTGATCTCAGCTGGAAGGCTGTCGCGAATGTTTTTTATTAGATCGACAAGTGATGACATGAGAGACTATGGGATATGGTGGGGTTAAACCTCGACAAGAAAGATGATTATCATCGTGAACTTATGGCTGAAAAGAGTGTTAGATTACATTTTTGGGCCGAAGTTAGCTCCCCTTGATGACCTTTACCTTCAGACGAAGCTGGCGTCGCTGGGTTAGCAGGCATTGGCCAATGATCCGGTCCCGGTCGTCATCATTGATCTCTTCAAAATAAAACGCGACAACGTACCGGTTTTTTTCCACCTCTGATACCCTGACTGGGCTGGCCAGAAGAGAGATGGGATTAGTCTGTTCGTCAGGCAGGGAAAATTGGAGTTTGATTAACTTGTCGGCAGGCGGTTTTTCATTAAAGATTGCCAGGAGACCGCAGCCGCTGATATCAATGGTTGTTCCAGATAGTATCCAGTGTTCTTCCGGGGCACCAACTCCCTCGGGAGTTCGGGAACTGATCAGGACAGGCAGGGTATAGTCAATCCGGTAATATTCCCGCATCTGCTCATGGTTGACGGTCTTGCGGGCGATCATTTCCAGCACCTGACCGTTGACTATGCGCTGGATCATGGCCTCCAGGGAGACACTGCGTCCCGCCATGTCAAGGTTGATGATGCAGGGCAGTTTGGTGTCAATGGCGTGGGCCGGCAGGGTGCCGGATTTGAACAGGAGGTTGAAGCGAGGGGGGGTTGTCTTCTGGAAGACGCATTGTTCTCGATGTCGTTTGTCCGTGTCCTGAAGAGGCAAAAAGATTTTGACCGGTTTGGCGTCTGGAATGTCTTTGATGAAATCAGGTGGTGTGGTCACGATGTGAGATCTCTGATTGTTCAGGTTGATTTGACGAGTTACTTATAAAAATATGTAACTATTTCTACATTGTCACATTATCTTAAATGGTAACCGCTTAACCACCCCTAACCCCTCCTTATCAAGGAGGGGGATAAGTTTCCCCCCTGATTAAGGGGGGTTAAAGGGCTACCGGATATGACGGTGAAACAATGTGACAAAGTAGAACTATCCGGCACAAATTTTCTTCTGGTTTCTTCTGGTTCCCATGCGCCGCATGGGAACCCATCCTGGATGCGCCGCATCCAGTTAACATCTGCGTTGCGGGCGTTAGCCCACGTTAGATAATATCCGTTAAGTTAATGACATTGAAGTTCAGATTTCCTGATCCGTCGCACTTGGAGTTGGCACTATTT
>DCUN01000093.1 GCA_002327225.1 Desulfobulbaceae bacterium UBA2213 | reverse complement strand
GCCCACTCGCTGATTCAAGGCACGTCCATCCTTGAGCCTTAAAAAAAAAGGAAAAAACGCCCATGTCCTTTTCGGCAGATACCCTCCTCTCTCTCTGGCACGATCTGTTCTGGCCGTTGTTGCGGATGCTCTGTTTTATCTCGATTGGCCTCTTTATTGCCAACCTGATCGAATCACTGAACTGGACCAGCAAGATTGCCACCCTGGCCCGCCCCCTGTTGCGCCTGGGCAACCTCTCCGATATTTCCAGCGCTTCCTTCACTATGGCGCTTTTTTCCGGCATCAGTGCCAACACCATGCTCTCTGAGGCCTACGAACAAAAAAAAATATCCAAAAAAGAGCTGATCCTGGCCAATCTATTCAACTCCCTGCCCACCTATTTTCTCCACCTGCCCACGGTCTCCTTCATCGCAGTGCCGATGATCAAGGGAGCGGCCATCATTTATGTAGGCCTTACCTTTGGCGCGGCCATCCTCCGCACCTTTGTTATCCTTATTATCAGCCGCTTTATCCTCCCGAGACCGGAACGGCAAGACGGCATGAAAGTGGACAGCCCCAGTGGGGCAGGAGGCGGATGGGACGCGATTTTCAAAAAAAGCTGGCGTCGCTTTAAAAAACGCATACGCACGATCATTCACTTTACCATCCCAATCTACATCCTCATCTTCTGGCTCCACCAGGCGGGGATATTCACCACAATGGAAAAGACAATGGCGACCTACTTTTCCTTCCTGCCCTGGCTCTCCCCTCAATCCATGGGGATTATCACTCTGCAGATTGCCGCCGAATTCACGGCTGGCCTTGCTGCGGCCGGAGCCCTGCTCCAGGCCGGCAGCATGAGCTCCCGGGAAATCATCCTGGCACTTCTGGTCGGCAACATCCTTTCTTCTCCAATCCGCGCCATCCGTCACCAGTTCCCCTATTACGCGGGGATATTCAAACCAAAAGTGGCTGCGGAATTGATTATTTACAACCAGATTTTCCGTATCGGCAGCCTTATTTTCATGGGAGTTCTTTACTTTTTCTTGTCGTAATGCCATCATGATGCCATCATGAAAAACTACCTGGCCTTCATCCCCAATATATTGTCCACATTGCGACTGGGACTTGCCTGCCTCTTTCCTTTCTGTCCAGAGGCGTTGTGGGTCTGGATTATTCTGGGCAGCGGGACCTCTGATTTTCTTGACGGCTGGTGCGCCAGACGCTGGAAAGTGGCAAGCTGGCAGGGAGGTTTACTGGATGCCATTGCCGACAAGATGTTCATGATCGTTACCTTGATCACCTTTGCCATGGCCGGAAAATTCGTTCTCTGGTGGATTCCGGCAGTGATTGCCCGTGATCTGACGGTTGGCATTGCCGCAGGCTATGCCGCAACGACCCGTTCCTGGGGTTCCTTTCGTGATATGGGGGCACGATGGTCAGGCAAGGTGGCGACAGCGGGACAATTCATCCTGCTGCTCACGGTTGTCCTTTTTCCAGGAATGATCCCGGCAGCCCTCTTTGTCAGCGTGTTCTGCAGCGCCATTGCCGCCGGTGATTACAGCCTGCTCTTTTATCAGGCACTCCGCCGGCAACATCCTGAGCGGAAAACATCTACCCGATAAGCCTGTCTTTTATCATTCCACCTTAAAGGAAAAACTCAATGATCGTGGTGGCCACACTTGTTCTCTTTCTCCTGTGGGTCAATGCACTGCCACCTCTTGTCAGCCTGCTTTGTGGCGACCGCTGGAACATGCCGCTCGATGGCGGCAGGCTATGGCGGGGCCAGCAGCCCATCTTCGGGCCACACAAGACCATCCGCGGCATCTTGGCCAGCCTGATCGGTGGCATCATGGTTGCCCCCCTGATCGGAGTTTCATGGCAGGTTGCAGCCATTGGCGCCTTGCTAGCCATGAGCGGCGACCTCTTCTCCAGCTTTATCAAACGTCGTCGTACCCTGAAAAGCGGTACGGAAATCGTCATCCTCGATCAACTCTTCGAAGCCCTTTTCCCGACCCTGTTCCTTGGCGGGATTCTCGATCTCACCTGGGGGCAGATCGCGGCAATCCTGGTCTTTTTCATCACCATTGCCTACTGGAGTTCCCATTTCTGGAATCTTATCCTCTGCAGGCCTCCGCTGGACAATTATCCGCGCCAGGTTCGTTCAACGGTTCGCCTGCGTGAATGGCGAGCCTGCCATTCACCTCTGGCCAGATGGCAGGCCCTGTTCAATCTGAGCAGTTTCCTCTCCAACCTGGTCTTTCTCACCGCACTCTTCAAGATAACAGGCCTTTACGAAAAGGGTACACGCAATACCCTCAAGATAGAAGTAGTGGAAAATACCTTCTGCTTTCCAACACTTCCTGACTCCTTTGACCAGTTTCGCATCCTTCTGCTGACCGATCTGCACCTGGACGGACTCGACGATCTGACCGATACCCTCATCAATCACCTGCAGGACATCGAGGTTGATCTCTGCCTGATTGGCGGGGATATCCGCATGCAGACCTATGGTCCCATTGCTCCCTGCCTCAGGCATCTGCGCCGCCTCCTGCCCCATGTCCGCGCCCAGCATGGCCTCCTCGGCGTGCTCGGCAATCATGATTGCCTGGAGATGACCCCGGATTTCGAGGAGTGCGGACTGATCATGCTGATCAATGATTCATGGCCCATTGACCGCAACGGCGAACGAATCTGGATAGTTGGCGTCGATGACCCCCATTACTACAAAATGGCTGATGCCGCACAGGCCTTCCGGGATGTGCCGGATAAGGCGTTCACAATCTTCCTGGCCCACTCCCCGGAGTCATACAAGCAAGCGGCGCAGTTCCAGGCCCAGCTCTATCTCTGCGGACACACCCATGGCGGACAGATCTGCCTGCCCAAGACCGTAAAACGGGGCCCTCTCCTCACCAACTCGAAGGCGCCGCGTTTTACCGCATCCGGCCTTTGGCAATTCCAGAAAATGCTGGGTTACACCAGCCGGGGCGCGGGCGCCTCCAGCATCCCCTTACGTTTTAACTGCCCTGGAGAGATCTCCCTCATCACCTTACGCAAAGACAAACAGACAGCAATAGATATTGACTCACCAGGATAAGCCCCTGTAAAAAAATAACATGGCCATTTGATTTGCTTGATCGGCATAAGGAGCCGTAGCGAAATCGATATACATGGCCATGTTATTTCGCAACGGCTCCTAAAAACGGCCCACACATGCCCGACAAAAAAAGATATCATCTCAGGGTGGGAGCATGCTACAATAAAGTTGCTCACATACGTCTTGGACACATCAAGCTACTGATATAAAAAAGAAAAAAGAACCCCCGTAACACTCATCAATAAATCAATACCATAACCATCCCGGCATGACATGAAATATATCATATCCCAGCTTACCTATTTCACTCGCAATAAAAAGGCAAAAAGAGACACCTTTCTCCTGTTTCGCTTTTTTCTGGTCCTGGTTTTCATTATCACCACATACAGTATTTTGTTCCACGTCCTGATGCTGTATGAGGGTAAAGAGTTCAGTTGGATCACCGGTTTCTATTGGACATTGACGGTCATGTCCACCCTTGGCTTTGGAGACATCACCTTCAAATCCGATATCGGCCTGATATTTTCAATCGTTGTCCTTTTAACCGGCATTGTCTACCTGCTCGTCATGCTGCCCTTTACCTTTATCCAGTTTTTCTACGCCCCATGGCTGGAAGCTCAGGAAAAAGCCAGAACCCCGAAGGAACTGCCGGAAGAGACAAAAAACCACATTATCGTGACCAATCTCGATCCAATCACCATCAATCTCATAAAAAAACTTTCTTCATCATTTGATTATGAGTATGTCATCCTGGTAGATGAGCTACAAAAGGCCCAGGAGTTGTACAATCTTGGCTATAAAGCCGTCTGGGGAGACTATGGCGACCCTGAGACCTACACCCGTCTTCGCGTACACAATGCAGCTATGGTCATTGCCACCAATGACGACATGATTAATACCAGTATAGCCTTTACCATCAGGGAGGTTTGTAAGACTGTACCCATCATTACCAGCGCCAATGAAGAACATTCCTTCGACATTCTTAAATCTGCCGGCAGTACACATACCTTCCAATTCACCAAAATGCTGGGCAAATCACTGGGAAGAAGAACGATTGGAGGTGTGGGCGCCAATATCTTATGGCAGCACGGCCAGCTTCTCATAGCCGAAGCACCTGCAATGAGAACAGCCCTGATGGGAAAGACGCTTGCCGAGACCAAGCTGCGTGAAAAA
The DNA here is from genome assembly GCA_002327225.1 of Desulfobulbaceae bacterium UBA2213. Taxonomy (GTDB): domain Bacteria; phylum Desulfobacterota; class Desulfobulbia; order Desulfobulbales; family Desulfocapsaceae; genus UBA2270. Next base: position 8,768 of record DCUN01000093.1, on the reverse strand, counting down.
ACCGGAGCTACAGTTGTCGGCGTCTGGGAGAGAGGCCACTTTGAAAGCGCCAAGCCACAGACCATTATCGACACGTCTACCGTCCTTGTGCTGGCCGGTTCCGCCCAACAACTTAAAAATTTCGATTCCTATTTTTCTATCAACTGCACCAATGTCTCCATCGATGCCCCCACTCTGATCCTTGGGGGAGGACGGGTGGGAAACGCGGCGGCCGAAGCCCTTGAGGAGCAGAAAATCCCCTACAAAATAGTAGAGAAAAACCGCACGCTGACTGCCAACAAGAAGGACTATATTTACGGCAATGCCGCTGATATCTCCATATTACGAAAATCAGGAATCATGGAGGCGCGATCTGTCATTATCACGACCCACAACGATGACATGAATATCTATCTCACCATTTATTGTCGACAATTGCGGCCTGATGTGCAGATCATCAGCAGAGCCAACGGTGAAAGAACGGTTTCCAAGCTGCACAGGGCAGGGGCCGATCTGGTAATGTCATATGCCTCTATGGCTGCCAACACCATAATCAATCTCCTCAATCAGGAACAGATGCTGATGATCGTAGAAGGACTGAGTATTTTTCGCGCGTCAGCACAACATTCTCTTGCCGGCAAATCACTCTCTGAAAACCAGATCAGGGAGGAAACCGGATGCAGCGTGGTTGCGATTACCAGAGAGGACAAGCTGGTTCTCAACCCAGACCCCTTCAACCCGCTTGAATTGAATGATGAATTAATCCTGATTGGTACTGCTGAAGCAGAAAAACACTTTAAGGAGAGATTTGGTGTTTCCATACATTAGACCCGTCACGAAAACACAATTCCATCTCACAGGCTATGACTGATAAGACGTTTGTGATGCCGATCTACCCCTGTGAGCGGCATCATGCCTGCCACTTGACCAACCATGCAAGACCTGCTGGTGAAAGTTACAATTCATTCTTAAACTTTTTATCACCATCAACTCCTTCCAGTCTCCTGGTAAGAATCATATACCCTGATTCCATGGAAAGACGAAGCCTCCTGCAGCGCAACCACATCGCACAGACAAGTATCGCCCCGGTCAGATCAGCCAGCAGGTCAAGCCCACTGACCGAACGCTGGGGGATATAGGACTGATGGAACTCATCACTCAGGCCATAGACCAGACAGAAGAGGATTGTTTTCAGGGCCACCTTGACAAGGGAATCCTGTTTTTCCGGGCCAAGACACCACAACACGGTCAGGGCAAGAAGGCCATAAATGGCCAGATGACAGATCTTATCGATGCCTGGAAATGCCGGAAGATAGAGGGTGTCACCCGGCTGATGAGACAAGAAGAAGATAGTCCCCATCACAACAAGCATGGGGACTATACGCAGGAGAAGACGCAACTGATTCCGTCAGACTGATGGCACAACCTTATTCTGGAGGTCCGGTTTTACATGGACCATGCCGAGCTGCTCCGCTGTGAACTTCTTTTTAGTCCGTTTGATTGAGGCGTGAATCTCTCTGGTTGGATAGCCGGCCAGCATCTGCACAGAACGATCCGCATAGGCAGTGACCTCAAATTCCCGGTTGGGGATGGCAAAGGTATGGCTCCAATTGATCTCAATGGTCTCAGGATTCTGATCAATGGGAACATCAAGCGCCACTCCGCCACGCGCCAACTGCACGGTGTCGGAATCAGTGATCTCAAGCAGCCAGGCGTCACCATCAACCGTCGAGAAGAGGATAAAAACACCAAGTTCCTTGAACTTCTGCCTTCCTTCAACTGCCGCCTTCTGGATCATTTCAATCTCATGGATCAAAGAGACCTTAAAGGCCTGCTCCGGACTCCTGGGTACAAGCCCCACCTGCTGTTTCAATAAACAACAATGTTTGAACTTTCTCCCACTCCCACAGAAGCACTGTTCATTTCTGCCAATTTTCCCCATTGTCGCACCTTCCCTTTAAAAAAACATTACTCTTTTATTATGAACACTTACTATATCCACACTGATGACAGGTTTCACATCCTTCCTCAAAAATCAGTTGACCCGAACACTCCGGGCAGACACTGGCAAAACCATGCTGAGTTCCCGCCATGAATGATTTAAACAACTTGCTCAACTGAGCCGGAAGGTCTAGCATATGTCCACTGGAACGGTCAAGCTGTTTAATGATCTCACTGGCCGGGATATTGAAACGCAGGGCCAGGGAAACGAGGCGGCAGGTGGTCGTCCACATGGTTGACTTGTCCTTGAGATCGACTCGATTATCGAAGGGAAATTTAGCAAAGACCTCCATGGGCTTCTCGTTTTCATCAAAACAGACAATGATATAGACTGACTTCTGATCCTGATCCTTGAGCCGGTAGCGCTTGGCATTCAAGGTATCCGGCAGATTCTTTTTCACCATGCCCTCAGAGGAGACCACTGCCATCTGCTCGCTTGCAGACGACTCCCTGGTATTCAAGACCTGCGAATCCCTGGAGCCGTCCCGATAGACGGTCAGTCCCTTGCACCCCAGCTGATAGCCAAGCATATAACACAATTTCACCTCTTCACGGGTGGCGCTGTTGGGCAGATTGATGGTCTTGGAGATGGAGGAGTCAACCCCGCTCTGCTGCAGGACTCCCTGCATCTGGATGTGATCTTCGGGCCTGATATCCTGGGCCGTGCGAAAGACCTCCTGCCAATGCGTGGGGATCTCATCATGACCAATCACCGTACCACTGTCCGCCACCTTGCTCATCAGCTCTTCCGAGAAAAACCCCTCTCTTCTCGCAACCTGTTCAAAATATTTATTAACCAGGATCAACCGGTCCCCGTCCATCACATGCTTGACCATGACAATGGAAAAATAAGGCTCACACCCCGAGGCACAGTCGGCAATCATGGAGACCGTCCCTGTTGGCTGGATTGAGGTCATGGCTGCATTCCGGCGGGCGCCATATGTATTGATTACAGGATCATAGGCAGGGAAAGCCCCTTTCTCCTCCGCAAGCTGCATGGAGCGCTCTTCAGCCGCATCACGGACAAACTGCATCACCTGCGCGGCTATCTCCCGTCCTTCTGCACTGCCATAGGGAATAGCCATCTGAATCAGCATATCATGCAGCCCCATGATACCCAGGCCAATCTTTCTGGTCTTGAGGGTCATCTCCTCAATCTCCGGAATGGGAAAACGGTTGCAGTCAATCACATTGTCAAGAAAGACTGTAGCCGCCTGCGCCACCTCTTTCAGCCTTTCATAATCTACCTTGCGACTCCCATTGTCACCGATGACAAAATTGGCCAGATTGATGGAACCAAGATTACAGCTCTCATAAGGAAGCAGCCATTGCTCACCGCAAGGGTTGGTGGCCTCAAAATCGCCAAGCTGCGGGGTCATGTTGGCCCGGTTGGCGGCGTCAATAAAGAGCACTCCCGGCTCGCCATTATGCCAGGCAAGATCAATGATCTTTTCAAAGACACTGCGCGCGTCAAGAGAGGCAACAGCAACGCCCGTGGCCGGCTCAATGAGGTCGTACTCAGACCCATCTTCCACCGCCGCCATAAAGGCGTCGGTAATCGCCACGCTGAAATTAAAATTATTAAACTTGTTCTGGTCCTCTTTGGCACAGATAAAATCCATGATATCAGGATGATCAATACGCAACACCCCCATATTGGCGCCCCGCCGCTTCCCTCCCTGCTTGATGGTTTCAGTGGCGACATCAAAGACCGCGGCAAAGGAAAGGGGGCCGGAGGCAACACCCTGGGTTGATCTGACGGCTGCATTCCTCGAGCGAAGGCGGGAGAAAGAATAGCCGGTTCCCCCGCCGGTCTTATGCACCAGAGCCCCGTTGCGGATAGCGGTAAAGATACCATCCATGGAGTCAGCAATGGGCAGAACGAAACAGGCGGACAACTGGCCAAGATCCGTTCCGGCGTTCATCAGACAGGGTGAATTGGGCAGAAAATCGAGATGATAGATCAGACGGAAAAACTCTTCCCTCAACTCAGATATATGTCTCCCCTTACCATCAGCCAGGGCCACGGCATCCGCTACCCGGTGGCAAAGGGTCTCCCAGGTTTCAACCGCCTGCCCGGCATCGTCTTTCAGATAGTAGCGCCTGGCCAGGACTGTCTCGGCAGTAGTGGTCAATTCCTGTTGGGTGTGATCAGGGGTCATATCGTGCCTCTTGGTATGTGTATGGGAAATCAATTAATTTTAACGAACTCGCCTGTTTCAATCCACGTTCCTGCAGGAGGCTGACCCTGTTTTTCGGGGAAAAAAGCTCTCCAGAAAAGGTTTGTCAGAAACAAGGAACGTATTGGCTTATATACTACCCTTGCGACATTACTCAAGGATAATCTACAACATATTGCGGCCAAGGCAAAAGCAACCTTGGTAATTCCTTTAATTTTCGAAGAAAAAAAGATCCACAAACGGAGAAAAAAATTCTTCGCTCTTGTTTTGCGTAAATGTGATTTCCTTTCAAACAAATGCAGAGCACAACCGGAAATTACCAGAAATTTTCAGTCATGACCAATCCCGTGGGGTGATGCTACCAAACAATTTTGGCATAGAAAAGAGAGAGAAGGCGGCCAAGCAGGAGAACGTTTCGGAGTCAGTTACGCGACGGGCCCGCAGACAGGTCGGCATCAAATGCACTCGAGAATGACATATTGGACATTTTGCGAGAGCCTCCATTGCTCTCCTATTATTTTTACCAGCACCCTTTTCCTGCGGCCACCATCAAACTCACCATAGAATATCTGCCCCCATGTCCAGAAATCAAGCTGACCATCGGTAACTGCAACGACACACCCCATGACCTGCCGCTTCAAATGGGCATCTGCGTTGTCCTCACAGCCGTTGCGTATTGACTGACGACCTCGTGGGGATCCAGCTTTTCGAGCCAGACACCAGTGTCCCCCTTCTGATATTTCTGTTTCGATGTTGCTGTTTGGGTGGGAGTATTATAGGGTATTTATTATTTTGGCTGGAATTGGAAGGGGCTGTGCTTTGAGGTTTTTGCTGTCGAGGGTATAGTCGATGTCAAGGGATTAAAGGTCGTCCTCACTGAACAATCCTGGATATACTCCATACTCCATACCGGTGGGTGGGAAATGTCTGCTTTTGTCGGCTGTACCGCCCACTGAAAAGCGAATTCTTGTCACGTGACTTAATTGTGGTGCGGAATCGGGGCTGAGGATATTTTTTTCCTGCAGGTTCGACCGACAAAGCGATTATTTATCATCAATAGTTGGGTAATTGTTTTTTAAGAGATAAAAGAGTACAAGGCTTATTACATAAGCTCTTTTCAAGAACATACAGGGATTCAAATAATTTTTTTTCAACGCTGTTATAACAAGAAGTGAATATGGAAAGTTCCGTAACATCAGTCATTTCTGCCGACCAGGAGTACCGAGGGCGTATTCTTTTATCGGATGACTATTCAGACTCCCTGAAACAACGTCTGGCAGAGTGTATCAAATGCTATCGGGCATTTGAGAATACAGGCGGTGCGGCTATGCTTTATATCGCTGCGTGGGAGGGCAATGACAAAAAGATTTGGTATGAATATGCCGGCAGATATTTCACCACTCTCTTTGGCTGCGAGCAGCATGATATTGCCGATTTTTTTTGTAAGAGTGTCATAGATCAGCGGATATACAAAAATTTAGATATTGCAGTCGGTGTGCAAAAACAGGTCAAATCCCACGATGAGATTAGCAGCTCCCGGGAAGAATTACGGGAAGAAGGTAAAAAAACAGGAACAATTGAAGCTGTATACAAAATTTCTATCGGTCAAGGCAAAAATATCTGGCTTAAAGACCAGGCGACCATTGAAGTCTATGAACAGGACAATATCTGCTTGTCTTTAGGAATTTTAACCATCGTTTCTAAAGAAATGGAAGCAGAAGACGAGCTAAAAAAACACCATGACCTCCTCGAAAACATTGTCCAGGAACGTACTGTTGAATTAACCAAGCTGAACAGGCAACTTCATCTGGAAATTGAAGAACGCAGGCGCACACAGGAAAAACTGGCCCACAGCAATCTTCAGCTGCAGCAAAGCCTCGAAGAGCTTGTCAATGCCATGTCCCTGACCCTGGAGGAAAGAGATCCCTACACAGCAGGTCATCAAAGACGCACTACTGACCTCTCGCTGGCAATTGCTAAAGAGATGAGGCTTCCCGAGCATGAAACAAAGGGTCTTCAGATGGCCGGCCTCATTCATGATATGGGAAAGATATCCGTCCCTGGAGAAATATTGAGTAAACCTGGACGTCTCAATGACGCAGAGCTTCAATTAATTAAAAGGCATCCCCAGGTGGCCTATGATATTTTAAATCAGATAGATTTCCCCTGGGCTGTGGATCAGATTGTGCTTCAGCACCATGAAAAACTAGATGGCTCAGGTTACCCGCAGGGACTCTCAGGGGAAGAAATCCTGTTAGAATCCAGGATCTTGTGTGTCGCCGATGTCGTTGAGACCATGGAGACCCATCGTCCCTACAGGCCAAGCCTGGGGCGAGATGCAGCGCTTGAGGAAATTACTAAGAACAGAGGTATTCTTTATGATCCTGAGGTCGTCGATGCCTGCCTCAGGTTATTTCGAGAAACAGATTTTCGGTATTCAACGGACTCTGTCGGCTCATTTTCTAAAGAAATAATCATATAACTTCTGATATATATGACGTTTAATACTTATCTTCAACGCCATACCAGAAATGACATCGTTGTCATTTTGCGAGAGCCTCCATTACTCTCCGATTATTTTTACCAGCACCCTTTTCCTGCGTCCACCATCAAACTCACCATAGAATATCTGCTCCCATGTCCCGAAATCAAGCTGACCATCGGTAACTGCAACGACAACCTCTCGTCCCATGATCTGCCGCTTCAAATGGGCATCTGCGTTGTCCTCACCGCCATTATGACGGTATTGACTGACAGGCTCGTGGGGAGCCAGCTTTTCAAGCCAGACATCATAATCGTGGTGCAAACCGGACTCATCGTCATTGATAAAAACCGACGCGGTGATGTGCATGGCGTTTACAAGTATCAAGCCCTCAGACACTCCACTTTCGGATAAACATTCCTGAACTTGATGAGTGATATTAATGAATGCTCTCCGTGTTGGCACATTGAACCACAATTCTTTACGATAAGATTTCATACTCTCCTCCTCTTCTTTTCATCATTCGAGACAGCACAAGCCATTCCTTGATGAAAATCCGGTATTTTCGGGCCACTGCTGATATTTTTATCCATATCAAGGACCGGATTTCAATATTTTCACAGGATGACCCTGGACAAAAAAAAAAACAACCCGCTATCCTTTTCAGGACGCGGGTTGTTGATCTTCTTTGATTGACTGGTGGGCGAGGCGGGATTCGAACCCGCGACCTTCGGCTTCGGAGGCCGACACTCTATCCAGCTGAGCTACCCGCCCATACCGCTTGATTTTCCAAGAAAACAAGTTCTTTAAATTTAAACTATTTTTCAGACTCGTGCATTATCTTTTTCCATATCTTTTTCCATACAAGCAACCAATTCACCCCGAGAGGGGTTAAGTAAAAACGAAATTCTTTGAGTTTCTACCTCTCCTTGACTCTGCTTCTTTTTTAAAAACAAATCGCTACCCAGGTCACTCAATCAATTCCAGGAGAACTTACCGTATGGATGCGACACAGATTCCGTTACAATATCTGCAACTGGCAAAAATTTGACTGCTCAACTACTCAACAACGGCACTGGCCTTCTCATGGCCATTGTCATCTTCATCTTTGGCCGCTGGCTGGCGCTGTGGTGTGCGAAGCTGGGGCAAAAGGCCCTGCTCAAGGGAGGTGTGGATGCAACCCTGGCTCATTTTCTAAACAAACTCATCTACTACGCCCTGCTTACTGCCGTTATCATCGCTGCCGCCGATCGGCTCGGCATCAAAACCACCTCATTTATCGCCATCCTTGGAGCAGTTGGCCTGGCAATTGGCCTGGCGCTGAAGGACTCTCTGGCCAACTTTGCCTCCGGCCTGATGCTGATCCTGTTCAGACCGTTTAAGGTGGGAGACGTTGTTACCGCCGGCGGGGTCACCGGCACGGTACGGGTCATTGACATCTTCAGCACGGTCATTCTGACTGCGGACAACCAGAAAATCGTTGTGCCCAACAGCGGTATCACCTCTGGCATTATCACCAACATTAATGCCGAGCCAACTCGCCGCATCGACCTGACAATCGGAATTGGTTATCAGGATGATATTGGCAAGGCCAAAAAGGTTCTGACTGAAATTCTACAGGCAGAGAAACGAATCCTGACCGATCCAGTGCCCCAAGTTGCCGTTGCGGAACTAGCGGAGTCAAGCGTACAAATCATTGTCCGGCCCTGGGTGCAAGCCTCCGACTCCTGGAATGTCCGTTTTGATCTGATCGAAAAGATCAAACAGAGCTTTGACGAAAATGGCATTTCTTTTCCCTTTCCGCAGCGAGATGTCCATATCCATCAAATGAATCAACAGAGCAGTACAGAGCGCTGAAGAGATTCACTCCAGAGCAGACCTCACAAAAAGCAACTGCCAGTAAACAGCTTGGCATAACTCCTGTCACTGGTCCAGATTCAGCAGCTCCAGATACTCTTCCCATTCCAGGGGAAGCATGTTCTTTTTCTGGGTATTGCACTCCTTGCAGCAAGGGACCAGATTGGCCCTGGTGCTGCGTCCGCCACGAGTCAGAGGGACCAGATGATCCATGGTCAGCTCTTTGAAAGAGACTAGCTGCTGGCAATAATAACATTTCCCGGCAGCGG
>DCUN01000159.1 GCA_002327225.1 Desulfobulbaceae bacterium UBA2213 | reverse complement strand
AAACCGGTTTCAAAGATCAATTGCCCCCGGGCCAGTCCCTCCAGGTGCTTTTCCAGAGGAACCGCAGACATCCCGGTGGCTGCGCGAATGGCCGCAGGTGTGGAAGGACCATGCTGACGAAGAAAGGTGATAACCGGATCCGCAAGCCCCCCTGCCATGTCCTCCATATTCTCTTCAGAGACCAGCCCGATACAGCGTCCAAGGGCGCCAGCGCCCAGCCAATCGGAGACAGAGGGCAGAGAGCCGGCCATGCAGAGGGGCACCACCCGGGTCGGCCCGACATGCAGCACGCCGTGGTCATCAATCAGCACCTGACTGTCGCCGCCGATGCCGGCGGTGAACATGTCAATGGCCTCCACATGGGTCTGCCACTCGCCGATCTGACAGCCGTCCGGGGCCAGTTGCGGTCTGCCACCTTCAATGATGGCAATATCGGTGGTGGTGCCGCCCACATCGATCACCAGGGCATCACCGGCAGTCTGCAGGGCCCCGAAATGGGCGGTACAGGCGGGGCCGCTGGCCACCGTCACCCCGGCCCTCTCCACGGCCTGATCAATGGACACGGTCTGACCATTGCCGCCGATGATCACCACCGGGCAGGAGAGGCCCTGTTTGGTCATGGCATCCTGGACGCCCCCGACATAGTCCTGCATCAGGGGCATGAGCTTGGCGTGGAGGGCGGCGGTGGCGGCCCGCTCCCGCATGCCCGCCTGCTGGCTGATCCTGTGCGAGCAGAAGACCGGTTTGGGATCCAGCATGGTAATGGCCTTTTCCGCCACCAGTTCATGGGTGGGATTTTCCATGGACATGGCACTGCAGATAGCATAGGCATCCACCTCACTGGCCAGTCCCCGCACCGTATCCACCAGATTCTCCAGATCCAGCGGCTCCTCCTCCGTGCCCTGAATGGTATGGCCGCCCTTGATAAAGACCACGGCCACGACCGGCAGCCGGAAATGTTTGACATAGCCGATGACAAAGAGGCCAACCCTGGCCCCTTTCCCTTCGACCACGGCATTGGTGGCCAGGGTGGTCGAGACCGCCAGTTGCTGGATATCCGAGGCCGCGATTCCGGAGCTTTGCAGAAGCGCGGCCAGGGCATGGCCGGTGCCTGTTGCCAGATGATAATGGGTGGTCGGTTTCTTGGCCGTGGCGATGACCGCGCCGCTCTCCGCCTCAATGAGCACCGCGTCAGTATAGGTGCCGCCTGTATCTATGCCAATGATGTATTTTTTCATGATTCTCTGTCAATTTTCTGCGATTATATCAGCAATAGAGGTAATTCCTGCAAGTTGTTGCAAACGCTGACCTAATGTTTGAGGTTTAACTTTGCCCACCTCCAACTCGTATAAAACAATAGCGGGAATTTTTAAAGGGTTATACTATACTCCCCTTACACGTAATCAGTCATCATAATCCTGTCCCCTCCCGATTTCTTTATTGCCGCCATGTTGCCCACTCCTAAAGACACCCTTTTTGCTATCAACCAGGTCCAGGAAGATTTTGTCTTCAGCGAACGGGTCGCTCAGGTTTTCGATGACATGCTGGACCGCTCCATTCCTTTTTACCAGGAGGTCATCAAAGGGAGCGCCCAGCTCCTCGACATTTTCCTCCGCCAGAATGATACGGTCATTGATCTTGGCTGCGCCACCGGCACCACCTTGCTGCAACTGGCCAGGCTGCTGCCGGACAAGGGGCTGCAATTCGTCGGCATCGACAACTCAGCGGCCATGCTCGATCAGGCCAGGATCAAGACTGGGATGTTTTCTAAACAAGACCAGGTTGCCTTTATCACTCAGGATATCACCGATCTGGAGCAGGTCGATACCGGGGCCTTTCTCCTCAACTACACCCTCCAGTTCATCCGGCCCCTGCGCCGGAAGGATTTTATCCACAGACTTTTCAACAACCTGCGCCCCGGCGGCGTCCTGATCCTCAGTGAAAAAAAGATCTCCCACGACCCTCTGCTCAACCGAAAATATATCGACATTTACCATCAGTTCAAGCTGGAACGCGGCTATTCGGAACTGGAGATTGCCAAAAAAAGAGAGGCCCTGGAAAATATCCTGATCCCTTTTTCCATTGAAGAAAACAGGGAACTTCTGCTGGACGCCGGATTCGCCAGCGTGGAGACCTTCTTCCAGTGGTTTAATTTTGTCTCCTTTATTGCCATCAAACCAGAGTGAGCCCAGAGTGACCCAGACACCATCATCCATGGAGTATATCTCCCAGCTGCCGGACTCAGCCCGCCGCCAGGAGATTAGTGCCCTCCACCAGGAGCGGCAGCAGTGGATCAATCAGCCCAAAAAAGGCTTCCTCCGCTACCGCACCCCCTATGAAACGCTCGCCCCCTTTGTGGCCAGAAACGTCGACTGCAGCGGCGATACCGTCATCATCGGCCGCCCCGACGAGCTGAGTAGCAGCGATCAGGCCCAAGTCAAGGAAGCCCTGACCGCCTTCATGCCCTGGCGCAAAGGCCCTTTCTCAGTCTTTGGCATTGATATCGACGCCGAATGGCGGAGCGAGCGAAAATGGCGGCGTCTGCTGCCGATGCTGCCCGACCTGAAGGACAAAATTATCGCCGATATCGGCTGCAACAACGGCTACTACATGTTCCGTATGGCCCCCTACCGGCCCAAACTGGTGCTGGGGCTGGAACCCTCCATGCAGCACTATTACTGTTTCAAGGCCTTGAACTCCATGGCCGGACAGGAGGCGCTCCATATCGACCTGCTCGGCGTCGAGCATCTCTCTCTTTTTCCTGACTGCTTTGACGTCCTCTTCCTTATGGGCATCATCTACCACCGCGCCTCGCCCATCGATGTGCTGCGTGACATCTATCAGGCGCTGCGCCCGGGCGGCACGCTTCTGCTTGAATCCCAGGCCATTCCGGGAGAGGAGCCCATAGCCCTCTTTCCCGACAAGACCTATGCCAAGGCACCCGGCACCTATTTTATCCCCACCGGCCATTGTCTGCGCCTGTGGATGGAAAAGGCGGGCTTTGACCAGGTCGAGCTCTTCTGTCAGCACCCTATGAGCTCTGAAGATCAACGCTCTACCGAATGGATGCGCTTTGAATCCTACCGCGATTTTATCGATCCACAGAACCCGGCACTGACCGTAGAAGGCTACCCGGCCCCGCACCGCGTCTTTCTGCGTGGCAGAAAAAAAGGGAGTTCCGACTGACATTTCGAGAAAAAAGATGGCAAAACTTGCCTTTGTTTGCAGGTGTGGTATAGAATTGAAAATAATACATTGACAAGAGAAGCAGTGTGCGGCACACGTACTTCTTGATGTGATAGTCTGAATTTTTATAACAAGGAGCACATATAATGGACCAAAAAATATGCACCCTTTGCAGCGGTGGCCTGAAAGGGGCCGAGGCAAGCTTTGGTGAATCGGCGGAACAATGGGGCGTAAAAGAGGTTATCTATACCTTTGAAGGGCACAAACTGCACCGGGACAACAATGCTGTCTATCTCAGCCAGCAAGACCTGGAACGTGGCGATATCAGTATGGAGCTGGCCTCAAAGATGCTCAACCGCACCTATTACGAGACCACCAAGATCAGAAAAGTATTGCAAACCATCTTTCATATGGTCAACAACGGCCATCAGGTCTTTGTCATTGGCACCATCCTGGAAGACAATTCGGTGAAGGGTGGAACTGGCTGGGCTGTAGAGCTGGCCAAACTGTTCAACCGCCCCCTCCACGTCTTTGACCAGCCCCGCAAACAATGGTTTACCTGGAAAAACAATCAGTGGCAGGAAGATAGCCCGATCATTGAATACGACACCTTTGTAGGCTCAGGCACCAGATATCTCAGTGATGCCGGACGTGAGGCCATCCTGCAACTTTTTGAAGATTCTTTCGGTCCCCAATAACTTTACTCACTATCAAGCCGATATCATAAGAGCAAAACGATGAATAAACATTGCCTGTTCTGTAAGATCATTGCCGGTGAAATCCCTGCAGATACACTCTACGAAGATGAAGAGTTCCTGGCCTTCCGGGATATCTCGCCCCAGGCCCCGGTCCATTTTCTGGTCATCCCCAAAAAACATATTGTTGGACCGGCCTTCATGGAGGCGGAAGATGAACAGCTTATCGGTAAGATGATGCGGGTAGGCGCACGACTGGCCGCCGAACTCGACCTTGTTGATGGCTTCCGGCTGGTCTTTAACAATGGCGCCGCCGCAGGACAGACCGTCTTTCACATTCATCTCCATGTCCTTGGAGGTCGTCAGCTTCTATGGCCGCCAGGCTGATTTCAGAAATTAAGGAAGTCTCACGGGGGCGGCCACAAACGTATCCCGTTCATCGGGGTTAGCTTACTATAATGAAGTGCAACTTAAATATCAAAAAACCATACACCAACGTATGACAACAGGAGGGATGATGAGTAATAACGATGAAGGTAAAAAATTTCGTGAACTGGCGGACGCTTTTATCGCCGAGGCCAATAAACTGAGCAAAAATGAGGACCGGGGCATGGTCAGCGCATCATTTTTGTATGCTGCGGCACGGTTTAATATATTTCTTGTTGCGGCAAATTCCGGTTCGGCAGTTGAATTTGAGTCAAGGAAAGAAAATGCACTCAATGCCCTTATGGCGGAATTCAAAAACATGCTTGAAGATCATTTCGAGAATTACAAAGAGAATTTTGAAAAGAATATGGGGAGATAAGATGCAGTCGTTGAGATCTGATCTGACAGTTGTTCATTGCTCAAGTCATCAGTGCCTTACAGATTCTTTTCTTGTTTTTCTTTACAAGAAAAGAATCTGCGAAAGGCACTTATCCCGTTCATTGGGGTTAGGTTGATAGACTTTTAATACATTTCACACAAGGGCCTTGATTTGATCAAGGCCCTTGTGTGCAGGATTGCCAGAGCTAAGGTCTTCAGAAAATGTGCAGAATCAAAGTTGAAACTTTAATCTGAGAACGGGAGTTACTCACTCTCGTTTTTCCTGGCCTCCAGGATGTCCCAACGGTCATACAGTTGCGCCACCGCCACCTGTGCCACCTGCAGCTCAGTCCAGCACGCATGCAGACGTTCAGGGTCGGCGACCGTCTCCGGGGCATCCATGAGCGCCTGCAGCCTTTCCTGCTCTTCCTCGGCCTCCATGATCTTTTCCTCTATCTGCTCATATTCCCGCTGATCAAGATAGGAGAGCCTGCCTGTCTTCTTCTTTTTCTCGCGACTGGTGGCAACGGGCGTTATGACGATGGAGGCGTGTTCATTCTTCTTACCACTCTTCTCCAGAGCTGCAAGCCACTGCTCATAATCAGCAAAATAGTTGACCCCGCCGCATCCATCAAAACCAAGCACCTGGTCGCAGACACGATCGAGGAGAAAACGATCATGGGTCACCAGCACCAGCGCCCCTGGAAACTCAAGAAGACTTTCTTCCAGCACATCGAGTGAGGGGATGTCAAGATCATTAGTCGGTTCGTCAAGAAGCAGGATATCTGCCGGCTGCCGCATCAGTTCGGCAATCAGAATACGGGCCTGCTCGCCGCCGGAGAGCTGTCCCACCGGTGTTTCCAGCTGCTCGGGCTGAAAGAGAAAACGCTTGGCCCACGAAATCACATGCATGGAGTGGCCCTGACAGACGATGGTATCACCATCAGGGGCCAGAGCCCGGCGCAGGGTCAGGGCGGCATTGATCTTTTCGCGCCGCTGATCAAAACTGACAATACGGACCCCGTCAGCCACAACGATCTCTCCACAGTCAGGAACAACCGACACATCCCCACCACCACCTGCGGCGGCCAGAAGCTGCATCAAGGTGGATTTACCACAGCCATTTCTGCCGAGAAGCCCAAGTTTGGAACCAGGGGAAAGGACCATGTCGAGCCCCGAAAACAACATCTTCCCGCCATGACCCTTGCCAATAGCGTGGGCCTCAAGAAGCTTGCGGGTTTTTCTGCCGGTGGCATCAAATCCTATCTGTACACTTGCTGTTGAGCGATTGCGCGTCTTGACCTGCGCCAGTTCGTCCTGCAGCCTATGAGCCTCATCAATACGATAACGAGCTTTGGTGGCCCGGGCCTTTGGTCCACGCCGAAGCCACTCAGTCTCCCGCCGAACCTTGTTCGCCAGACGCTCTTCCTGCTGCACCTGCTGGCCCAGAAAGGTCTCCCTCTCTTCAAGAAACTTGACATAGGCGCCCTGCACCTGAAAAGAGCCATCCGGATATAAAGCCGACAATTCCACCACCCGGCTGACCGTGTTTTCCAGAAAACGACGGTCATGGCTCACCAGCAGCACTGCCGATGGCCCATCAGAAGAGGGGCTGCACAGCATCTTTTCCAGCCAGAGGATACCCTCTAAGTCCAGATGATTGGTGGGCTCATCCATCACCAGGATGTCAGGCCGTACCACGAGGGCGCGGCAGATGGAAAGGCGCTTGCGCCAGCCACCCGATAAGGCCCGCACCGGGAGATCTGGATCAACAAATTCTGCCCGGCTCAGGAGGGCGTGGACTCGATTATACTGCTCGGTTTCATCCAGATCGAGGTCGGCAAGAGGGTGCTGCAGATTTTGAGTAACACTTTTCTCCTCGTCAAAGATATCCACCTGGGACAGGTAGGCCGTACGCACATGCCTCTGGGTCAGGAGCTTCCCCTCATCAGCATCAATCTTGTTGCAGATGATCTTGAGCAGGGTTGATTTACCACTGCCATTAGGGCCAATAAGACCAATCCGGTCACCATCGTTGATCGAAAGAGAGATATTTTTAAATAAGGTCTGAGCGCCAAAAGACTTGCTCAAAGACTGACAGCTAAGAAGATGCGACATAAAAAAAGTTTGTTGTGCCTGGCTGCTAAGCCTTGAATATTCTTTGATAAGAGAGAAATGGTAGCCATCGAAGAAAAATAAAAGGTGGCTTTTTTATTGATTATTCCAAAATACGCGATTATAACAATTTAGTTTTTATATTTAAATTGTACAAAAAGAGAATTGTTCTTAATCTCTACAATTTTCTACAAAGCTCTTTTTTATACAATCAATCCGGACAAACTGCAATGAATGACCATATCCATATTATTATTACCGGGGCCAGAGAAAAGGCCAGGACCATTCTTCTTTCCAGAAAAAAACTCAAACTGGGCATTGCTCTGAGTGCGCTCCTCCTCTGTGCTGTTGTTGTCGGCGCCATTATCTCCACCCGTCTTTTTGTTGAAAACAGCAATTTGAGCGCCCAGGTTTCCGCTATGAATCTCAAGCTGATTGAGAGCACACAGGAAAGTCGTAATTACGCTGACCGGATCGACGATCTTCTTTCCAAGAAGACATCACAGACAGCATTGTTTGAGGCGGAAAAAGAGGCCCTGGTTAATGCAACCCTTGCTGAATTCAAGGAGCGGAATCAACTCATTGAAAATGTCATGCGGAATCTTGGGGTGAAGATACAAAAACATAAAGGTGGCCCCTTTCTCCCTTCCTCTGAATCCCAGCAGGAAGATCTGCTCCTGCGTACTGACAAGAATCTCGACATCCTGCGACGTACTCCCCTGGGGCGTCCGCTTTCAGGTCCGATAACGTCCCCGTTTGGCTACAGAGAAGATCCGTTCAACGGTAAACCTGCCTTTCATGCCGGGGTTGACATGCAGGGCAGGTTTGGAGAGAATATCGTTGCCACGGCAGATGGTACAGTCGTGCAGGCCGATTATAATGGTGACTACGGTCGTTTCGTTAAAATCAGCCATGGAAACGGCTTTACGACCAGTTTTGCCCATCTTCAGACGTTTAAGGTCAAAAAAGGTGCCAAAGTTAAACGCGGTCAGGTGATAGGTTTGGTTGGGAACAGTGGTCGCTCCACCGGGGATCACCTTCATTATGAACTCGCTCTTCATGAAAAACCAATCAATCCTGCAAAATTTATCCAAACGGCAAATCTTTCCAAGGCGGCCCCCATTAAAAAGATCAGGGTAGCGGCGGTCAAGGACAAGCGGAAGATCTCTCCGAAAGATTCCACCATACAGTAAAACCCTTTCGATGAAGTAATGAATTATATTCAGCATTGAACATCATTCTGTCAGCCTTCACATACAAGTAAAACATGCCATGCCGATCAAAGATCGCCCACCAGTCAAGCTGATCTCTTGTCCATCATGCGGGAACGATGAAGATTTTATTGAAGTTGCTGAGAACGTTATTATTACCACTCAGTACATCCAGAATCCTGATGGTAGTTTTACACCTGAAGAAGATAACTCCCAGATCCTCGGGCCCGTCAGGCTTATCTGCGGGGAATGCGAAGAAGATCTTACCGCTTTTCATCAACGCTTTTCAGCAATGCTTTTTTAGAGGCCGTTTGCTCTACGAGCAACGTTTTTTTGTTGCTTGTAGAGCAAACGGCCTCTAATGCAACGTCCAGAAAACAGCAATTTGTTCCGCTGTTTTCTGGCGTGGCGTCTGGTAAGTCACATCTGCCAGCGCTTAACAAATAAGCTATAACAACATCTTACAGCGTTCGCCCACGTTCACAGTGAGGCGTGGCAATCATGGGCGGGCCCTTGACCAACATCTGGGCAATGGTCAATTTTATCCTCGGATAGAGATGCCTCCTGCCTTCCATCAATTCATTTTCAAGCTGTGCCAGTCTGCGCAGTAAGAGCGTCCGTTCCACCCGTGGGACCACTGACTGCTTCTCTAGCTGATCAGGGAATGTCCGCTCGACCAGCTCCTGACAACGAAAGCAACCAGGAAAGTTCAGACGCTGACCGTCAGGCCGCTGCATGGTGGCCGGGACCCCGTGCGTCCTGCAGACCATCAAGCGATGGGCATAGAGAATACAGCGGCCATTTTCGTTCAATGGACACATGAGCTCTGGTCGTTCATTGCGGGCCAGGGCCTGTTCGCTGCCGGAAATAAACAGCCGGCTGCGCTCAAGAATCTCCGCCTGCCTGGATTCGGCAAGCTCACAAAATCCCAGCCACAGATACGCCCATTCCACAAAGGTGTGATGCTGGAACCAGGAATCACAACAGTTATCAGGGCAGCCGTCACAACTGAACTTCAACTGTACGGCCACCTGTTCATACCCCTTCTCCATCTCCTTATAGATCTGGCCCATCCGGTCAGCCAGATCGAGAGAGAGTTTAACCTCTTTCATTTCGTTTTCCTTCTTCAAAGCATTGAACCTGATAGATCTCCACTTCAGGATGAGATTCCTGCCATGCTGTTTCAGAAAGACCGGCCTTCCGGCAAAGATGGCCTAAAAAATCCTCGGCCAGCGGCACCTGCTCCCAGACCTGCGGTAAAAAAGTGGCACTGCAGCGGCCCAGTCTCAGAATTACCCCGTCAACACCCGGACGCAGTCTGGCAATCAGATCCGAACCATCCTGGTACACCAGGGGCTGTGGCCGGGTCAGGATGGAGATGTCAATATGCACCCGGGCAAGCTCCTCTGCGGAGAGCTGAGGAAACCTATAATCTTGAAAGGCGGCATTCAGAGCGTTGCGGCGGATACCTTCATAGATGGAGCCCACAGGCTCAAGATTACCGATGCATCCTCGCAACTGACCACCGATCTTTAAGGTAACAAAGGTGCCGCATTCGGCCTGCAAAGCCGGATCAACGGCATCGCTCAACCGCTCTGTCTTCTTCCCCAGCTTCTCGGCAAGTGCCTGCCTGGCCACTCGTAATAGCAGGTCCCCCTGCTCTTCAGTGAGATGATCTTGCATTATTCCTCCTGTTTCATTTTCCCCAGTCCACACCAAGCATCAAACAGTTGATACCGCTGCCGATTCCCAGAATAGCCCCTCGCTGACCTGGTTGGAAGACCTTCTGTTCGATAGCCATAGCCAGAGTAACAGGCGCAGAGACAGAACCGACATTGCCCAGGAAGGCCAGGGTCTCAAAATTCTTCTTCGACTCCAGGTCAAGAGTATCAAAGAGCAGTCTGGCATGGGCGGAACCGACCTGATGACAAAAGAACATGTCAATATCTGTCGCCTGCCAGCCTGGTTCAGCAGAAAAGGCCTGCCAGGTCATGAGCGCCGTCTCTACTCCACGACGTAAAAGTTCTTCGGAATCGGTGTTCATCAATGTTGTCGCACTGCCACTCTGACTGCCCTGACAAAGATTGGAGTGTGTCGTATTGGCCCGCCAGGCGCCGTGGATCAGACGAGGCTGCGGCATGGCATCTTCTGCCCGACACATATAAAGGGCTACCGATCCGGAACCAATCGTCAGGGAGGCAAAGGCTGGTTTAATGGACCTGCGGCTTAAGGTCGTGTCAGCCAACAAGGCCTCTATGGTCGAATCAACCAACTCTTCAGCGGTTTCTCCAGCCACGAGCAGGCCATTTTTCACCTGTCCCAGTTCAATCATATTAGCCAGCACCACCATGCCATCAAGAAAGCCGAGACAGGCATTAGACATATCAAAGAGCAGACAATCCTCAGACAATCCAAGGCTGTTATGCACAAAAGAGGCCGTTGCCGGTTCCATCATGTCCCTGGAGACCGAGGTGAAGATCAGGCACTCTATCTGCTCTGGAGCAAGACCCGCCTGCGCAAGCACCTTCCGCCCGGCCAGAACCGCGCCCTGACTGGGCCTGGTTCCCGGATCCCAGAAACGCCTTTCCTTTATCCCGCTCATCATTTCCAGTCTGCCAAAAGGCAATTTAAGCCGTTCGTAGACCGGGGCTAATCGTCGTTCCAGCTCTTCTGA
Organism: Desulfobulbaceae bacterium UBA2213; assembly: GCA_002327225.1. GTDB lineage: Bacteria > Desulfobacterota > Desulfobulbia > Desulfobulbales > Desulfocapsaceae > UBA2270. The sequence continues at coordinate 7,658 of DCUN01000159.1, read as the reverse complement.
ACTGACAGTTCGCGGCGGCAGGGCATAACCAAAGGTGTGGAGACAAACGTGTGAGTAGCGCATGATAAAATCCTATTTCCTGGGCTTGAGTTCGGTTCTGAGTATCTTTTTGTCGAACCCTGCCTTAATCCGTTTTAACAGGATATTTCCTGAAAATTCATTGATGTTCTCACACTATAAAAAAGTGGCTAAAATGTAGCAAGTATTCAGGTGAAACACAAGGCGAAGCGCCTCCCCGTCCCAAAATCAGCTTCCGGGGCGGAAGATCTCTCTCTCCACCTTGCCTAGTTGAAACAAATTCGACCTTGAACCAGGGTGATCACCACTCCTTTTAGTCGCTTGGATGATTTATAGATATGGAAGAAATGCAGAGTGGCAAGGAGAATTTTATGGAAATTTCCTTGAGTCTCGCCTATCGTTCTCCTGAACGGACTTTCCGGATGCTGAGTCAGGCACCCATTGATTATTTCCTTTTCAGCGCTGAATCACACCCGGGGATGATCAATTTGAAGCCGTACAATGACTCTCAAGGGGCTCAAGCTCAATAAAGAAGGTAAAAGCGTATTCTTGGAAAATATGCAGCGAGGCTCCTCTTATGATCAATATACCTGATATCAACGCCCGTAAATGTGACTCCTGCGGCATACCCATCAAGGAGGGGGAACTCTTCTATCATTGCCGTACCGAAATTATCGCCGGAAAAGATCACAATGTTGATGATCTGAAATATCCTGACCGAATCATAGCCCAGGCCCTGGCTGAACTTGACGCCAGTGATGAGCAGGAACTCCTCGATGACATCTACCAGGAGATCATACTCCAGCTCTGCCCTGAATGTCGCTCGACTTTGCTCCAGCGAATCCATAGTATGGTCAATAGATGCAAAAGCTGCGCAAAATGTCAGCCACAGCCGAAAATGAAAAAGAAAGGGAAGTTGTTGCAATTCTCGGACAAGAAAGGACCTGATAAAGACTCATTCTAGCTAGGTTTGAGAGAGAGGTCGTCGGGGTTTGGAAATTCTCAGTCCAGCCAGGAGGCAAGAATGATTACCCATAAGCCCTAACACAAATCAATCTCTCCAAGTTTCCCGTCCTTTTTTCTCCTGAAGCGAGTATCGTGGGCAAAAATATCGCGAGGCCTTGGGTAATCTACAAGATAATGAAGCCCGCGTGATTCTCTTCTGGTCAATGCTGACTCTATTATCAATAAAGAAACGAGGGCAATATTTCTTAACTCTATCATGTTAGCCGTAACAAAATAATCTCGATAGTGCTGCTCTATCTCCTGAAAAATTCCTTTCATCTGTCTTTTGGCCAGCTTCAGCCTTTTTACGGTCCTCACTATTCCAACATAATTCCACATAACACGTCTGATGAGATCCCAGTTGTGATTAATTAAAATTTCTTCGTTCAATATCTGGGCCTCACCGGCCTTCCAGGGTTCTATTTGAGGAATACTCCTTTGTGAAATTACCGCCCAATGCTCAGCACAATATTCATACGCCCTTTCGGCAAAAACCACCGCTTCGAGCAAAGAGTTACTCGCCAGACGATTTCCTCCATGTAATCCCGTACAGGCAGTCTCTCCAAGGGCTAACAACCCTTCAATTGACGTTCTTCCCCATGTATCCGTCTCCACCCCTCCGCACATATAGTGAGCAGCCGGCACTACTGGAATATATTCCTGTGTAATATCAATACCATACTCGAGGCAGCGCCCATAAATTGTTGGAAATCGCTCTTTTATAAAATCCTTATCTTTATGGGTAATATCGAGAAAAACACAGTCGACACCACTTTCCTTCATCTCTTTATCGATTGCCCTTGCCACGGTATCTCGCGTAGCCAAATCCTTTCGGTTATCATATTTCTCCATAAATGGGCTCCCGTTCTGATCGACGAGAATGGCACCTTCCCCCCGTACTGCCTCGGAGATTAAAAAATTCTTGGCCTTGGGATGATAAAGACACGTAGGATGAAATTGTACAAACTCCATATTTGCCATTACAGCCCCGGCCCTGAAGGCCATTGCCAAGCCATCCCCGGTTGCGATATCAGGATTGGTCGTATACAGATACACTTTGCCGGTTCCTCCGGTACACAGGGTGGTAACTTTGGCCTTGTATATCTCTACAGTCATCTTTTCATCCAGAACATAAGCGCCCGCACAAGAATGGGCGGCCCCCCGTGTCTCGTCAACCATAAGGAGATCTACCGCTATATGATTTTCCAGGATCTGTATCCGGGGGTTCTGTTTTACCTTTTCCAATAAGGCTCGTTCTATTTCTCTGCCGGTAAAATCATGGGCATGCGCAACCCTTCGCCTGGAATGTCCTCCCTCTTGACCCAAGTTCAGCCCTGATGAGTCTCCAGTATCCTTTACAAAATCAACACCCAGTGACATCAATTCTTTTACCCTTTCCGGGCCCTGATCAACAACCAGATCAACGACGTCTTCCCTGCACAGACCGGCGCCACTTGCAAGGGTATCCTGTGTATGGTTTTTTTTGGAATCATCTTTCGACAGAACTGCCGCAATCCCTCCCTGGGCAAGGTTGGTAGCGGAGTCAACCTCGTTTTTTTTTGTAACCACAATGACCGAGCCAAGCTGCGCCACTCGCAAGGCAAAAGACAAGCCGGCTATGCCGCTACCAATAATCAAGAAATCACATTCCATATCCAGGCCATGTACCTTGTAAAATGTTTCACGTGAAACATGAATAATAAAAGAAAAAAACAATATATTGCAATGTATCAAATTAAACATCACAAGGCAATCAAAGGCCCAAAACAAAAGAAAATAAGAAATAGAAGACGCGTCAGGGTGCTTTTTGTACATTTTTGGTTGTTGAAGAAGGCAATCTGGTATACAAACACTATACAAGTAGCTGCAGTCTGGAAAAATGTACAAGGGTGTCACAATGGAACAAAAACATAAGGCCAAGATAATCGCAGTAGCAAACCAGAAAGGCGGGGTGGGCAAGACAACGTCCGCAGTTAATTTAGCCGCAGCCCTGGCGAAGAAAAGGAAAAAAGTACTCCTTATTGATTCTGACCCGCAAGGCAACGCATCGAGCGGTCTGGGAATACGTACCGGTTCCCTGAAACAACATCTCTATCACAGCTATACCGGTGGAGTGCCGCTAACCGATGTCCTTATACAAACAAAGGTAAGCAACCTCTCTATCGCACCTTCAAATATAGACCTTGTGGCGGCAGAAATAGAGCTCATCGGCGTGGAGGAGAGAGAATTTAACCTCCAGAAACTGCTGCAGTCAGTAAGTAGCAGCTTTGACTACATACTCATCGATTGCCCACCCTCTCTTGGCCTGTTGACAATCAACGGACTTACGGCCGCTCACTCGGTTCTCATCCCCATGCAATGTGAGTACTACGCCATGGAGGGTCTTTCTCAACTGGTAAAAACTATTCGGTCCGTTAAAAAGGCCTTTAATAAAGAACTTTTCATTGAAGGCCTTTTGCTCACTATGTATGATAAACGCAACAAGCTGACCTACCAAGTCGCAGAAGAGGTTATAAAGCACTTTGGTGACCAGGTCTTTAAGACGGTTATCCCCAGAAATGTTCGACTTAGTGAGTGCCCAAGCCATGGTCAGACCATCATTGAATACGATATCCGCTCAAGCGGGGCAACAGCCTATATGAACCTGGCAAGTGAGTTTCTTAAACAACAGAGGCTAAGTGTATGTCAATAAAAAAAACCGGCCTGGGGCAGGGTGTCGGCCTTCTTTTCGCAAGAGAAAATGAAGAAGAAAAATTTCTTGAGTGTGATGTCGACAAAATCATCCCCAACAAACTCCAGCCAAGGAGTTACTTTGAAGAAGAGGGACTGGATGACCTTACCCGTTCCATCGAAGAACACGGGGTCATCCAACCCCTCCTGGTGGCCACTCAACAAGATGGCTACTATCAATTAATCGCCGGAGAACGAAGACTGCGAGCGTCTCAGCGCGCAGGATTAAAAACAGTACCTGTCATCGTCCGTGCGGTTGATAATGATGACTCCCTTTTAGAACTGGCACTTATTGAAAATATTCAACGAAAAGATCTGAATGTTATTGAAGAAGCTGAAGCATATAATAAGCTCATCGAAAAATTTAATTACACCCAGGAACAGGCAGCGCAAAGAGTAGGGAAAAAACGCTCAACAATAACTAACATATTGAGATTGTTGCAACTTCCAGATTACGTCAAAAGGGATCTGGAACAAGGAACGCTTACTGAAGGACACGCAAGGGTCCTCCTTCGAATCCTTGACAACCCTTCTGAACTTCAAGAACTGCGCAATCAGATTATTAAAAAAAATCTCTCAGTACGACAAACCGAGCAAAGTATACGCAAAGCAAAAGGGACAGGGGGAGCATCCATAACTACCAGTAAAGGAGCTCATCTAGCTGAAATTCCACAATCTTATTGTTTGGCACTAACAAATCAGCTTACCAGCGCTTTGCACTCCAAGGTACATATCAATCAAAGTGGAAGTCGTGGCAAGGTCGAAATCGACTATTACTCGTTAGATGATCTGGAAAGAGTTATACACTTGATCGTCTCAGACAGAGCCAATACCTTTTTGTGAGATTGATAGGAGTGACACGAAGAAAACCATAAAAAATATGGCCACCAAGATAAGCGCCTCTCAAACATCTGCAGCAGGTGCAAAAAACGGCACCGTTCGTTGGTGTGAAGAACCAGGATCTTAAAAAAAATCCTCATTTGCCCTATGCTCATCGAATGGCTCCGACCGACTTTCTCTTACACCTTCCTTGTGGTGGGTGAGATACTCTTTCTCCTCGCCCTGTTACACATGGTGTATCAGCGTCGCACTCCAACCAGCATGATTGCCTGGCTGCTGGCGATTATATTGCTGCCCTATCTCGCCGTCCCACTCTACTTCATCCTTGGTTCACGCAAGCGCGTCAATTCCAAGACAAAATCGATGTTCAGCCTTCGTTCGGTCAAGGATCTTCCCCTGGCAGAGGCCAATCCCATTGACCGCGTCCTGCGCGGTAACGGCATACCTGGAACCACCAGGGGAAATCGTTTTGAACTCTATGCAGACGGAGTCGAGGCCTATAGCGCATTGATGCGGGAGATAGACAAGGCCAGCGAATGCATCTTTATCAGTACCTATATTTTCAATAACGACGAGGTGACAGCCCAGATTATCAAGGCCTTAATCCGCAAAGCGCAGGCAGGGGTAACGGTCAACCTGCTCCTCGACTCACTCGGTTCATTTCCTCTCTACTGCTTCCAGCGCCCCTTCAAAAAACTCCGTCAGGCCGGGGCCACGGTCGCTTTTTTTATGCCCATCCTGCAGATGCCGCTGCGAAACTATATCAACCTGCGCAACCACCGGAAGATCTTCCTTTTTGACCGCCGTATTGTCCTGACCGGCGGCATGAATCTCTCGGCCGAATACCTGGGACCACTCCCTGACCCCCGGCGCTGGAACGATCTGCTCTTTCTCATCGAAGGACCGGCGGTCTTTCACTACCTGGACATTTTCGCCTCAGACTGGGCCTATGCCTCCGGTCAGCCAGGGACGCGTAACGCCAGGCGGGGTAAACGAAAAGAAGCGAAGACTCCGGCCATGGACTGTAATACCACGCCAATCAGCCTGGAAACCGTCCCTCCTGAGTATGGCGATACCGAGATCCAGGTGGTGCCTTCCGGACCTGACATTGACGGAGACGCCCTCTTTGAGGCACTGATCTGCGCCATATACAACGCCACAGAACGGATATGGATCGTCACCCCCTACTTCGTCCCTGCAAGCTCGTTGCAGCAGGCGCTGATCATCGCCCATCATAAAGGGGTCGATGTGAAGCTGATTACCCCGTATGAGTCCAATCATTTCCTGGCCAACGTGGCGCGCAGCAGTTACATGCGGGAATTAATGGAAGCGGGAGTGGAAGTCGCCCTTTACAAAGGCCCCATGCTCCACGCCAAGGCTCTGCTTTTTGACGATTCCAGCNNCACAGGAACACCGCGGCGACTGGCCGAAAACCTGATGCGGATCATTGCACCGCAGTTGTGAGATCAGCAAGAAACGGATAGCTTACAACAACCAACAATCCTGTCGGCAGATACGATCAGCAAGCCGTAAAATACCACCAGCCTGGAGACAAGAAAATTTCCACTCAACCATCGAGCAACAGCCCTCTAGCGGAGATCAAAACGCCGCTCTCCATCCGGCTCGTCTTTCTGGTCTATAAACTGGCATGGAGCATCGCTATTCCTCTGCTGCGTCGCAACCATCGACTGCAGCAAGGATTCGGCCAACGCATCCTGGAGGAGGAACCTGCTGCCGCAGATCTCTGGATCCAGGCGGCCTCAGTGGGAGAATCATTTCTGGCATGGGAAATCATCAGAAAACTTGATCCACCCAGACCACTCCGAGTGCTTCTGACCACCTATACCTCTCAAGGCATGGACATCCTTGAAAAGGCACGGAGCGAGGCTCGTCAGCAAGGCTCCAGGCTCACCATTCACACCGCCTATTTCCCCTTTGATCACCCAGAGATCATGACGAGAGCCGTGGCCGCTATCCGGCCAAAGCTCGTGCTGCTGCTGGAGAGTGAATTATGGCCGGGACTCCTGCTCTGCTGTAAACAACAGCGGGTGCAGGTCCTGGTCGCCAACGGCAGGATAACTGCGCGCAGTCTCGCCCGCTATCGCCTCTGGCCCACCTTGTGGCGCTCTCTCAGGCCGGCGAGGATTCTCGCCATGTCCAGTGATGATGCGGCCCGTTTTGCCACTCTCTTTGGCAGGGATGGCATTGAAACCGTGCCCAACATCAAGTTTGACCGTATCAGCAAGCAAGACGCCCCAACGGTTGCGGACAATCCGCTGGCCCACCTCTTTCCTGCTGACAGCAAGCTGATTGTTCTTGGTTCGGTCAGGGAGGAGGAAGAAGCGGACCTTATCAAGCTGATCTGTCACATCAGGAAAAAAAACAAGCAGATCAGCATCGCCCTGTTTCCCCGACACATGCAGCGCCTGAAAAAATGGCAAAATCTCCTGGCCAGCCATGGCTGCCCCTGGCAATTACGCTCGCGCATCACAGAGCCTGTTAGTCACGGTAGCATCATCCTCTGGGACAGCATGGGTGAGATGCTCTCTGCTTACCAGCTCGCCTGCGCCGCCTTTGTAGGGGGAAGCCTGGCCCCTTTGGGCGGTCAGAATTTTCTGGAGCCGCTTACCTGCGGGCTCAAGCCCGTTATTGGCCCCTACTGGGACGATTTTTTTTGGGTAGGTGAGGAAATTATTGATCAGCATCTGGTCTTCCAGGCCAAAGACTGGCAGGAGGCCGCTGAGATCCTGGTGCAGAACGCACTGCTTCCATCACAACGTAAGCAAACACTGCAGGAAGGTATTGCCTATATGAAAAGCCGCTGTGGCGGAACCGAAAAAACGTGTACAACCATCAACACTCTTCTTTGAGGGGACAAACCCAATAACGCAATAGATAAGAGCACCATGAACTCACTACCACCATGCTACTGTATCATCCCGACCCGCTATGCCAGTAAATCGGGAAACGCTGGGTTATTTGTAGAAGCTTAAATCGAATCTGACAGCAAGTGCGAAAGCCGCACTCTTAATCGGCATTCACAGTAGACATGTAATATTCACGAC
>DCUN01000087.1 GCA_002327225.1 Desulfobulbaceae bacterium UBA2213 | reverse complement strand
AAAGGGGGGTTAGGGGGGATTTGGCCGTTCTGAACGGCTACTGCAATTTTCAAACCGGACACTACTGGGTTTAAATACATATTTCACACCAGGGAGAAAATCGTGATCTCTTATCAATATACATCAACCATTATTGCAATAATCATTGCCTTTAATATTCTCTTTCTTATCCGCAGAGATATCCTCCATACCCGTTATGCTCTCTGGTGGTTTGTCGTGGCAGCCCTGGTTATGCTGGCAGGGATTTTCCCTAAATATATTGATGTGGTGGCCGGATTAGTGGGTGTTAAATACCCTCCAGTGCTGGTCATTGTCTCCGGCATGGGGTTGATACTGATAAAGATGCTCAATATGGATTTTGACCGCTCCAGCCAGGAACAAAAAATCCGTCGACTGGTACAACGACTGGCTATTTTAGAAGAAGAAATCAACACCGTAAAAAAATCACAAAACCCTCAACTCCGGCAGAGAAAATGAATGCACTGAACAAAACATGGTTGCAACTTACGATCCTGGCCCTTAGCACCATACTCTTTTATGGCCACACCCTCGATGTCCCCTTTTATCTCGATGACTACTCCTCTATAGTTGAAAATCCGCCCACCAGAAACTTTGACATCCAGGCCATGTGGCAATATGCTCCACTCAGGACTGTAGGCACTCTTTCCTTTGCCATCGATTACTCTTTTCATCAACTGCAGCCAGCCGGTTATCACATCACAAACATTGTGATTCATCTCCTGGCGGGACTCGCTGTGTTTATTTTGTGCCGGGGCATCCTCAAGACGCCAGCTCTCCAGCGTCAACAGCTGGGACAATACATCTCCTGGCTACCCTTTGTTACTGCCCTTATTTTTCTGATTCATCCCCTGCAGACTCAAGCAGTAACGTATATCGTCCAGCGATTGAGTTCTCTGGCAGCACTATTTTATCTGGCTTCTCTTGCTTCGTATGTCTGGGCCCGGCTCAGTTCCAACCGGTCTCAGAAAGCCGGACTGCTGGTTGCTTGTGGAATATTCGGCATAATGGCCTTTTTTACCAAACAAAACACCATCACTCTCCCTCTCGCCATCCTGGCTATGGAAGCCATACTCTTCCAGACGAAAATCGGAAAACTTTTGACATCCATATTGATCACCGCCGGCATCTTATCAGGATTCTGGCTGGTCTGCTCTCAGCTGCTCGGCTATGATCCCTTCTCTCTTGCAGCTCTTGACCGGCTGACAAAGGAGACGGAAGAGATTTCAAGGGGGGATTATTTCCTCAGCCAGATACCTCTGCTCTGGCAATATATCGGTCTTTTTTTCTGGCCCAAAGGGCTGCATCTGGACTACTGGTCGCCACTTTACCAGAGTGTCACACCTCTCATTATGGTTGCCATGGCTGCCCATGGTGTGGTTATTGCCTTTGCTGTCGCGTTTTTCAGGCGTCTGCCGATTATTGCCTTTGCAGTCATCTTTTACTATATCACCCACCTGGTAGAATCAGGCTTTATCCCTATCAAGGATCTCTTCTTTGAACACCGCGCCTATCTGCCTGACTTCGCTCTCTGTCTGCTGGTGGCATGGATTCTGACTGTTATTGTGCCCAAATACCTGAGCGCCAAAAACTCGATCGTCATTGCAGTGATGCTTTTTCTGGCACTTGGGGTGACAACGTGGCAACGAAACAATGTATGGAGAACTCCGATGGGGTTCTGGGCAGATTGTGTGAAGAATGATCCCAACAATTATCGGGCACTGGGAGAGCTAGGAAAACATCTGCTTATCGAGCAAAGATACCAGGAAGCCTACACTGTCCTTGATCATTCCCTGAAGCTTCAAGACGAGCTCAAACTTTCATTTAAGGCCAACAAGGGCGTGGCTGTCAACATGGTGACGGCCCTGCAGCATACCAAGGGAATTGATCCTGCCCTTGAGTATCTGGATACCATTCTTGACAAAGAAGACGACCCGCAAAACATGGCAAAATTGCTCATAAACAAGGGCAAGATGCTGATGTCACAAAACAAGCTGGATGAGGCTGCAACATGTTTTGTGAAAGCACTTGAGCTGGATAAAACAGATCGACTCAACTATATAACCATGAGTAATCTGGGTGTTATTAATGCCATGAAAGGAAATTTCGACGAAGCCGAGAGGCTTTTCACTGAGGCCTTGAGGTTGGAGCCGGGATACCAGCAGGCAAGAGAGAATCTGAATATTTTATACATGCAGAAAGAGAACAGTAATAAAGGCAAAAACTGATAACCTGTCATCCTCGAGTGCTTTTGTCGGGGATCCATTTCTGTAAATTAAGCAAACTGTCATCCTATGACCAAACTGTCATCCTCGAGTTCTTTTATCGGGGATCCATTTCCGTAATTTCAACAGGATATGGATTCCCGCTTACGCAGGGATGACGGTTTTTGAGTTTGGTACGTCATTGTGCAAGAGGCTCAAGATTTATGTGATACTGCAAATGGTCGGGGAAAGAGGATTCGAACCTCCGGCCTCAGCGTCCCGAACGCTGCGCTCTACCAGACTGAGCCACTCCCCGATAATGTTGAACTTATTCAGAAGTGAATAAAGTGTGTTTGTGTTTGTGTGTCAATGCGGGAAGAATAAAAAACTGATCCCCATCCCTTAAAATCGTTTTTCAAAATAGGGTGCCAGGACTTCCGGAATCTTTATTGAACCGTCTTCCTGCTGACAGTTTTCCAGGATGGCTACAAGGGTGCGGCCCACTGCCAGTCCTGAACCATTGAGTGTATGGAGCAGCCGGCTCTTTTTCTGGCCGTTGGGGCGGTAGCGGATGCCACCTCGCCGGGCCTGGAAATCGAGAAAATTG
>DCUN01000185.1 GCA_002327225.1 Desulfobulbaceae bacterium UBA2213 | reverse complement strand
TTCAATCTCCGGCCATGCAACGGGCCAGGGTGGTGATCACCCGCGCCAATTTCGGCTGCGGCTCATCACGGGAACACGCGGTCTGGGCCTTTGAGGTCAATGATATCAATATCGTCATTGCCGAGAGTTTCGCCCGCATCTTCCGCCAGAACATGTTCAACTGCGGCATTCTGGCCATCGAGCTTCCCAAGACCGACATCGAACGTCTCTTCGCGATGAAGGGCGATCTCACCATCGCAGTTGACCTCGATAAGACCGAGATGACGGCCTGCTCCAACGATCCGGGCCAACCTCCTTTCTCCTGCTCATTTCAACTGAACCCCTTTGACCGGGATCTGGTGGCGGCCGGCGGCTGGCTGGCCTACGCCGATAAAAAATTTTAGAGCCCGTTATGAGACAAGCAAAGTCTTTTTCTTGCTTGTCTCATTTACGGGCTCTTATGCCGTTTCCAGTAAACAGCAATCCCTTCCGCTGTTTACTGGAAACGGCGTCTGGCAAATCACATCCGCCGGAGTTCACCGGGGTGTAACCAGACGGCAAACAGCCCGTGCCATTCCAACAGAATCCAGACAAACCCCAATAAAGGGGACAAGTTCCTTTCGCAGCTCATTTTCTTGCAAAAAGAACAAAAAAATAATCTGTAAGTCACTCAACCGACCATACAATCAAACCCGCCATGAGCAAATCAAATTTCCTTATCGGCATTGCCATCACCATGGTGTCCATCATGTTCTGGGCGACACTCAATCGTCCGGAAAACGCCCCGCCATGGCCCACCCAGATTCAGGGATTCTCCTTCTCCCCCATGCGGGAACACCATAATCCCATCGAACATATCCTTCCCACAGCCGAAGAAATCGACGAAGATCTGGCCCTGCTAGCCAACACCACCCATGCCGTACGTACCTACACCCTGGAAGGCGATCTGATCAAGATTCCCGCCCTGGCCCAAAAACACGGACTGAACGTGACCCTTGGCGCCTGGTTGAACGAAAAACCTGAGGCAAACGCCGTTGAGGTCGAGAAACTGATTACCACCGCCAAGGAAAACTACCGGAACGTCATTCGGGTTGTCGTGGGCAATGAGTCCATCCTTCGCGGTGAACTCAAGGTCGAGGAGGTGGCCGTCTACCTGAAACAGGTGCGAGACGCTTTAAATGTCCCGGTGAGCACCGCCGAGACCTGGGATGTGTGGCTGGCTCATCCGGAGCTGGCCGATCATGTGGATTATGTCGCCGTCCATATCCTTCCCTACTGGGATGGGGTTGAGCTGGATCAGGCCGTTGACCATGTGGTCGTCACCATGAATAAGCTCAAGAGCAGATTTCCGGACAAGGAAATCGTCCTGGCCGAGGTGGGATGGCCCAGCAACGCCCGGACGTACAAGGGCGCCGTCGCCTCACCGGCCAATCAGGCGGCCTTTCTCCGGCATTTCCTGCAACGGGCGGAACAGAAAAAATATGTCTATTATGTCATGGAGGCCTTTGACCAACCCTGGAAAAGGATAAGCGAGGGATCGGTTGGGGCGTATTGGGGGGTGTATGACGTACAGCGCCAACCCAAATTCGCCTTTACCGCCCCCATCGTCGAAATCCCCCAGTGGCGGCTGCTGGCCGGGATCTCCATCGCCATCGGCATCATCACCTTCGCCATGCTCCTCATTGACGCCCGCACCTTGAAGAACCGAGGGCGCAGCTTCCTGGCCATTGTCGCCTTTTTCGCCGCCACCGCCGCCGTCTGGATTATTTATACCTATTATCATCAGTACATGACGGTCACCGCCATTATTGTCGGCATCCTCATGATCATCGGTATTATCGGCGTCGCCCTGGTCCTGCTCACCGAGGCCCATGAATGGGCCGAGGCCATCTGGGTGGACAGATGGCGGCGCGGGTTCACCCCCATCCAACTGGCCGATGAAGACCTGCCCATGGTATCGGTGCATGTCCCGGCCTACAATGAACCGCCGGACATGATGATCGAGACCCTGAACGCCCTGGCCGCCCTTGATTACCCGCACTTCGAGGTCATTGTCATCGATAATAACACCAAGGACCCGGCTATCTGGCAACCCGTTGAGGCCCATTGCGCCACTCTCAATGAGACGTTAACAATCCCCCGTTTCCGTTTCTTCCACCGTGATCCCCTGCCCGGCTTCAAGGCCGGGGCCCTCAATTTCGCCCTGGCCCAGACCGCGCCGGAGGCGGAGGTGATTGCCGTCATCGACAGCGATTATCAGGTCTCCCCCCTGTGGCTGCGGGATCTGACCCCCCAGTTCAGCAAGCCGGAGGTGGCCATAGTGCAGGCCCCGCAGGACTATCATGACGATAAAGAGAACCTGTTCAAGGCCATGTGTTATGCCGAATATCGCGGTTTTTTCTATATCGGCATGCAGACCCGGAATGAACGCAACGCCATCATCCAACACGGCACCATGACCATGGTGCGTAAATCAGCGCTGCAAGAGGTGAATGGCTGGTCGGAATGGTGCATCACCGAAGACGCAGAACTGGGACTGAAGATCTTCGAGAAGGGCTATGAGGCGAACTACATTGCCAAAAGTTACGGTCAAGGGGTCATGCCGGATACCTTTATTGATTTCAAGAAACAGCGGTTCCGCTGGGCCTACGGAGCGGTACAGGTTATGCGCCATCACTTCGGCATCCTCTTTCTGGGGCGCGGCCAGACCAAACTCACCCTTGGTCAGCGCTATCACTTCATCGCCGGCTGGCTCCCCTGGATGGCAGATAGTTTGAACATGCTGTTCACCCTGGCCGCCATCGGCTGGTCGATTGCCATGATTTACAACCCCCTCAAGTTTGACCCGCCCATGGTGATCCTCTCCTCCATGCCCTTGATGCTGTTCGCGTTCAAAATGGCCAAGATGATCTATCTCTACCGCACCAGGGTTGGGGCCACCGTGGCCCAGACCGCCGCCTCAGCCCTGGCCGGCCTGGCCCTGTCCCACACCATCTCCATGGCCATCCTCCAGGGCGTCTTCACCAAGAGTAAGCCGTTTTTTCGAACCCCGAAGATGGAACAGGCCCACGCCCTGCTCAAGGCCTTGGTCTCGGCCCGGGAAGAGGGCCTGATCATGCTGGGCCTATGGTCTTCGGCCTACGGGGTAGCCAGCAAACAAGGGACAGAGAGTTCCGACATTATCGTCTGGATAGTGGTTCTGCTCATCCTCTCCATTCCCTATCTGTCGGCCGTCCTGGTCTCCCTGATCAGCGGTTTCAGCTGGCTGCCCAGCTGGTTGCTTGCAAGTAAAAAAAAAACAACCTAAAGAATAAATCGTCAGGTTGGCAAAAGCTGAAAGGCTGTCAGTGTGGCAGGGAGTAATTGCCGCCAAGCCGTACTGACAGCCTTTCCTTCTTCCGTCTTGTCTGGTTTATTGCTTCTGATTCCCATGCGCCGCATAGGAACGAGGATGTAACATCTTGCCACTATCCTCATGAGCCTATTTGTTCAGGTTGTTTTGGATAGACTCCTGAGTTGCCATAAAAACATTTCGTTGCGCTGTCGGCGTCGCAGTCACCGCCTCTAACTGTGCATAG
>DCUN01000070.1:3924-15914 GCA_002327225.1 Desulfobulbaceae bacterium UBA2213 | reverse complement strand
GTTATTTCGTAACGGCTCCTAAGAGCATTGACCTGCAGCATATTATAAAATTTTAAATTCTTTCAAACCGTTAAACACTTGGACAATCAGTTCATATATTTCATGCTGAAACTCTTTATAAAAGAGAGTATCATTTATCATAAAGTTCAGTAAAAAATGAATATAATAATACCATTTGATGGAAAAAAACATCTTTTTTCAGTGTCCCTGGCATGCAGCCAGGGACACCCTGCAAAAGACAAAAACAACTTGAGCCTCTTGCAAACGTCACACAAGTTCACAAATCTCACTTTACTTCATAACATAATCCCCATGCCTGACTCCTTGTTTTTTGTTTACACAAACTATTTTACACACTCGGCCATGAGACTCTAAGTGTTTGCGATTGACACGATGAACATGTTCATGGTATTTATTTCAATCAGTTATCAGTAAAGATACGCAATGTCCCCCTGTGTTCATTGCCCTGCGGCTGCTTGATGTTTATGTTACGATAACAAGTCTTGATTCATTATCAACTCTCTGAGTCTCCATTGCATCATGCTGCATACCTTACGATACATCAGGCACGGCATTATCATTTTACTCCTCACCGTCCTTTCATTCGGGGTTGAGGGGAAAGCGAACCTCTGTTTCACTCCTGACGGGAATGTGCATTTGGAACAAAACCGCTCGTCTTGCGGTCTTGCCGGCGAGGAGTGCTCGGCCACGACAAATGTATTCACCCTGAGTAACAATCAAACTGAAGGGCAAGATCATTGTCTGGACGTCACTCTGGAAGAAGACGTATCAAATCACCACCATAGAGACATAGTCCAACTGCCAGCCCCCGCCATGACCTCAGCGGGACCGCCAATCATCCTTACCCTCAGTAACAACAAACCTTTCATCCCTCCCGCTCCTGCCTTTATTCCGCCCCAACTCGTCTCCCTGAAAAGCATCATTCTCCTGATTTGATCCCTTATCACCCCTGAGATTCGTCAACGGTTATCACCCTTGCATTGCCGGTAGACGGAACTCATTCCAACAAAGCCAAGAGTTAACAGCGGTCCGTTTCCCGTATTAACTGGCGACCAGACCGAAACCATACCCTTTCTCAATTTCCTTCTCTCTGGAGGAGTATCTATGCCCATCCAACGATTCATCTTGTACATTGTTGTTTTTGCGATCGGCCTGTGGCTTGCCCTTCCCCCTCCCATACAGGCTGCAGAGCTCACTAATCCCTCCACCCCTAGCGGGCTGACCCTTGAAGAGGCCCTTGACCATGCCTCTCGGAACCGGCAGGAGCTCACCGCCTTTCATGCTGACCTTGATGCCGCCGTGCTCAAATTAAAGCATGCTGGCCTGCCCCCAAATCCTGAGCTTGGGGTCGAATGGGACAATCTAGGGGGCGATCTGCCCATTGACGATGTGCGGGAGACCACGGTATCCCTGAGTCAACCCTTCGAAATCGGCGGCAAGCCATCAGCCCGGAAGAACCAAGGCCAGGCCGAAATTCTGCGACTGCAGCACGAACAGGCAGCGGTCTGGGTCGACATTGCCGCCGAGGTCAGAATGGCCTTTCTGGAGGTACATGGCGCCCGCGAACGGTTGATTCTACAGCAAGAGGCGGAACAGATCGCCTCGGAGCTGGCCGGCATCACCTATGAACGGGTTGCGGCCGGCGAACTTGCCGCCACCGAAGAAACCAGGGCCGAGGCCAGAAAATCGGAGGCCACTGCGGAAACCCAAAAACTCAAACGCCTGCTGACCAAGGCAGAACTTGATCTTGCCACGACCCTTGCCGAGACAGACAATATCACCGTAACTGCCGCCGGACACCTTTCTCAAAAAGTCTCCATTCCAGATCAGCAAACGTTGTTGGCCGGGATACAGGACTCTCCCCTGCTCACCCTGCGCCGAAGCGAGACCCAGCTTGCCGCATCCCGGCTCTCGCTGGAGCAGGCCAACGCTTGGGCGGACCCTTCTCTCTCCCTTGCCGTCCGGGAGATTCCAGACAAAGACGCTCGCGCCGTCTCCATCGGTTTTTCTATTCCCCTGCCGCTTTTTCAGCGCAATCAGACAGCTCTAGCCGAAGCTGGCGCAACAGCACACAAGGCTATGACCAAAGAAAAAGCCGCAGCAAGCCGCCTGCGACTCGAACTCATCAAGACCCATACTATACTGGTCGCTGCCGATGCGGAGGCCGACACGTTACGGAACGAAGTTCTGAATCGCTCCAGCGAAGCCGCCGAGGGAGTCCGTGAAGGATTTCGAGTTGGCAAATTTCGCTACAGCGATGTCCTGGAAGCATCTCAGTCTCTGGTGACAGTGAAGGTGCGCCATCTGGATGTCATACTCGACCTCAACCGCGCCGCCATCACTCTCGACCGCCTTATTGGTAAACCAGAATTTCCGGCAAGGTCGCAAAATTCTTTGTCATCCTCTTCCGACAGGAGTAACCCATGAATCATACGAAAACGACTTCCCTGGTCATTATCATTGCACTGTTTACCGCCCTGGCCGGCACTGGTGTTTTTTTCGCCGCCCGCAGCCAGTCCCAGACCGCGCCCCCCCATGAGGAGACCGCCCTTGATGACGGAAAAACTCACAAGGAAGAAAAATCTGTCGACGGCCATGATCATGGGGCCGAAGTTTCCGATCTTGACCGGCCCGTGGATGAAATGTGGGCCGCCCGCTGCGAACACGATATCCTCCAACACCAGTGTGACGAGTGCCGTTACGAAATCGGCATGGTCAAGCTCGACGCCGGGCTGATGGGCGACAATGGCCTGGTGCGCACCGGTTTTCCGGAAAAACAGCAAGGACGCCATGAAGAGCACATCCTGCCCGGCGAGGTCCAGCTCGACGAGACCCGTACCGTCCATGTGGCCAGCCCCCTGACCGGCTTGATCACCCGCGGCTTCACGATGCCAGGGACACAAGTCGAGGTTGGGGCGCCACTCTTTGAAGTCGACAGCCCCGAAGTGGCGGAGGCCAAGGGCAGCTACCTCAAGGCCAAAGCCGGGCTTGACTTCGCCCGCAAAGCGGCTGAACGGGAAGCATTGCTCTTTTCCAAAAAAGTCGCGGCCCAGGTTGAAGTCCAGGAAGCCGAGGCCAAACAGACCGAGGCAGAAACCGAGATCGCCACCGCCCGTGGCCGCCTCCTGCGCCTGGGGCTTAGCAAGACTGAAATTGAGGGCATCTCGGCCAGGAATGGGGCCGCCGCCTTAAGCGGTCTGGTGATGGTCCGCGCCTCCAGGGCAGGAACCGTCATTGAGGGCCACACCGCTCCCGGTGAGTACGCCGAAACCGGCAAGGAGCTTCTCACCATTTCCGCCCTGGATAAAATTTGGATCATGGCTGACTTGAAAGAAATTGATCTTGCCGCCGTTTCCGGCGCTGTTGGTGGTGAAGCCAAGGTTGACGCCTTGGGTCGCAGTTTTACCGGCAAGCTCGACACGATCGCCGGCCGCATGAGCGAAGAGACCCGTACCGCCAAAGCCCGTTTCAGCGTGGACAACACTGATGCCCTGCTCAAACCCGGCATGTTTGTCTCGGTGCGTCTCCTTCTGCCCGCTGCGGGCGAGACTCTGGTCGTGCCCAAGGTGGCAGTGCTGGCCGACGAAGGCCGGACCTTTGTCTTTACCCACAAGGATGGTGACTACTGGGTGCGACGCCCTGTCACCTTAGGCGCCCGCTTTGATGATCTGGTGGAGATCACCTCCGGCATCACGGCGGGGCAACGGATCATCACCGATGGCTCCTTTCTACTCAAGAGCGATGTCCTGCGCGGCAAGATGGGCGCAGGTTGCGCGGATTAAGGGAGGATACTACTATGGAACGATTCATCAATATTCTTCTTGCTCGCCGCTGGATGGTGCTCACCCTGACCGCCATCCTGGCCATTGGTGGCTGGGTGGCCTGGACCCGCCTGCCCATCGACGCCTTCCCAGATGTGACCAACGTCCAGGTCATGGTGCTGACCGAGGCTCCCGGACTTTCCTCCGTGGACGTGGAACAACAGATCACGTACCCCATCGAACAACAGATGGGCGGCGTACCCAAGGTCACCCAGGTGCGCTCCCTGTCTAAGGCCGGACTCTCCCAGGTCATCGTCGTCTTTGAGGACAGCACCGACATCTACTTCGCCAGACAACAGATCTTCGAACGGCTGGCTATTGCCCGCGAGCATCTGCCGGCCTTGGCCGAACCAGAACTTGGCCCCATCAGTACCGGCTTAGGCGAGATCTTCCAGTACACCCTGGAAGGTGACGGCATGGACGCCATGGAACTCCGCCGCCTGCAGGACGCCATTGTCACCCCGCAACTCCGGCCGATCCCCGGTGTCAACGAGGTCAACAGCTTCGGCGGCTTTGTCCGCCAATATCAAGTCCTGGTCAACCAGGAGGCGTTGCTCAAATACGCGATCAGTCTGCGGGAGGTGGTGGAGGCTCTGGAAAAAAACAACGCCAACGCCGCCGGCGGCTTCATCGTCCGCGGTTGGGAGCAGACCTATATCCGCGGCCTAGGCCAGCTCACCGGGCCTGAGGACATCGGCGAGGTAGTGCTGAAATCCCATGACGGCACGCCGGTGCATATTCACGACGTGGCCAAGGTCACCATCGGCCCCCATCCCCGACAGGGAGCAGTTACCCGTGACGGCAAGGGCGAGGCGGTAGCCGGCATGGTCATCATGCTGCGAGATGAAAATGCCAAGGATGTGGTCACCCGGGTCAAAAACGCCATCCCTCGCATTCAGGAGAGCCTGCCGGACGGGGCCAGACTTAACGTCTTCTACGACCGCACCGAACTGATCGAGGCCTGCATCAAGACGGTGGTCGATGCCCTCACCGAGGGCGGGTTCTTTGTCATCCTGGTGCTTTTCCTCTTCTTGGCCGAGCTGCGGACCGCCCTGATCGTGGTGCTCTCTCTGCCGCTCACCTTCCTCATCACCTTTCTGATCATGGGCCCGGTCGGCATCAGCTCGAACCTGATGAGCCTGGGCGGGCTCGCCTTTTCGGTGGGTATGGTGGTGGACGCGGCCATCGTCATTGTCGAAAATATGCGCCGCCACTTCGCTGAGAACCCGGACAAATCGATGAAGATTCGGGTAGCCGCCCTGGCCGTGGTCGAGGTGGCGCGGCCGGTGGCCTTTTCCGTAATGATCATCGCCATCGTTCTGGTCCCGCTCTTCTCGCTTCAGGGCATCGAGGGCAAGATGTTCATGCCGCTCGCCGCCACCATGATCATCGCCATCCTGGTCTCGCTGGTGGTGGCGCTGACTGCGGTGCCGGTCCTTTCAGCCTTGGTCCTCAGTCAAAAACCGGAGAAGGAATTCTGGTTCGTGCGGGCCTTGAACCGGGGCTATCTGGCGCTTCTCACCAACGCCCGGCGGCACGGGGCGATGACCATGGTCATCGCCGTCCTGTCCCTGGCCGCTGCCGGTTGGGCGGTCACCGGAATCGGCACCGAGTTCATGCCCCACCTGGACGAAGGGGCCATCGCCATCAACGCCGTGCGCCTGCCCAACGCCTCGCTGGAAGGGTCGGTATCGGTGAGCAGCTTTATCGAGAAGCGACTGCTGGCCTCCTTCCCCGAGGTCCTGACCGTGGTCAGCAAGACCGGCCGGGCCGAGATCTCGGAAGACCCCATGGGGCCGGAACAAACCGATTTATTTATCATGCTGAAACCGAAAAAAGAATGGACTGCGGGCCGCACGAAGACCGAGCTGATCGAGGTCATGAACAAGGAACTCTCCACCATCCCCGGCATCCGGCTCTCCTTCTCCCAGCCCATCGCCCTCCGGGTCAACGAGTTGATCTCAGGGGTTAAGAGCGATCTGGCGGTCAAGGTCTATGGCGAGGATCTGGAGAAATTGAAGGGCTACGCCGACCGTATCGCCGCCATCCTCAGCGGGTTGGAAGGGGCACGGGACGTCAAGGTAGAACAGGTTTCGGGCATGGAGCAGGTCGAGATCACCTACGACCGCAAAACGCTCGCCCGTTACGGGGTCAATGCCGGCGATGTCAACGAGGTGATCGAGATCGCCCTTGCCGGACGAGAGGCGACGCGGGTAGTGGAAGGCCCCCTGCGCACCGCCACGGTGGTACGACTAGCCGAGAAGGAACGATTAGACCTCGACGCCCTGGACAAACTGCTCATCCGCGGGGCCTCCGGTGAACCCATCCGCCTTGGCCAGGTGGCAAAGATCACCCTGGTGGAAGGGCCGGCCCAGATCGGCCGGGAGAAGGGCATGCGAAGGGTGGCCGCCGAGGTCAATATCCGGGGCCGGGACCTGGGCGGTTTCGTGGCCGAGACGCAACAGAAACTGCACGACATCGAAAAGGAACTCCCCTCCGGCTATTTCCTTGAATACGGCGGCCAGTTCGAGAACCAGCAACGGGCCATGCAACGCCTCACCATCGTCGTGCCGGCAGCGCTTTTTCTCATCTTTTGCCTGCTGTACATGGCCCTCGGCACTCTTCGCGACTCCCTGCTGGTTATCCTGAACCTGCCCTTTGCCTTAGTGGGCGGCATTCTCGCCATCCGGGCCTGGGGTATGCCGCTCTCGGTGTCAGCGGCAGTGGCCTTCATCTGCCTCCTGGGGATTGCGGTGCAAAACGGGGTGGTACTTATCGCCTTTTTCCGGCAACTGCGCGACGCGGGCCACAGCATTGATGAGACCATCCTTGAGGGCTGCCGACTTCGTTTCCGGCCCCTCCTGATGACGGCATTAACAAGCTTCATCGGCCACTTGCCCATGCTCTACGCCTCAGGCTCCGGTGCCGACATCCAGAAACCCCTGGCAGTGGTAGTCATGGGTGGCCTCATCACCTCCACCATCCTGACCCTGGTGGTCATCCCGGTGCTGTACGGATGGCTTGAAAAACGATTTGCACCAGCCATTGCAATGAAGGCCAGGTGAAAAGAGGAAACGCTATCGCAGCCTTCAACCTGGCAAGCATCACGCAGAGAAAGGGAACAGACTGGGGGTCAAGTCTTGTTTCATGCTGAAACTCTTTATAAAAGAGAGTATCATTTATCATAAAGTTCAGTAAAAAATGAATATAACAATACCATCTGATGGAAAAAAAACATCTTTTGTCAGTGTCCCTGGCCTGCAGCCAGGGACACCCTGCAAAAGACAAAAACAACTTGAGCCTCTTGCAAACGTCACACAAGTTCACAAATCTCACTTTACTTCATAACATATTCACCATGCCTGACTCCAAAAGAAACCTGTACCTCCTTGGACGCCCATTCAGTCCACTGTACAGTGCAGCCATGAAGCTCCGTTCCTCCCTGTACGGCCAAAATCTCTTCCGCCGCTACAAGATGGAGGTTCCGGTTATCTCTATCGGCAATCTGACCATGGGCGGAACCGGCAAAACCCCCATCGTCAGTTACCTGGCCACTTTTTTACAAGGCCAGGGATACAGGCCGGCCATCATCAGTCGTGGCTATGGCGGAGCGAGCGGAAATAAAGTCAATGTGGTCTCAGACGGTAAAGAAATCTTCCTTGATGCAGAACAGGCAGGAGACGAACCGCGCCTCCTGGCCGAAACCCTGCCGGGGATCCCTGTACTCACAGGTATTGTTCGCGCCTTGCCCTGCAGGCACGCCATTCATACTCTGGGCTGCGACATTCTCCTGCTTGACGATGGCTTCCAGCATCTGGCCGTTGACCGGGATATCAATCTGGTCCTGTTCAGCGCCGAATCACTGGCCGGCAACAGTCGGGTCTTTCCCGGTGGCGATCTGCGGGAACCGGTTTCTGCGCTCCTGCGCTGTGACGCTTTCCTGCTTACCGGCACAACGGCCGGCAACAAGGAGAGGGCGGACCGCTTTGCCGCCCTCCTGCAAAGTCGCTTCCCTTCCAAACCTGTTTTTTTCAGTTCCTACACTGCCAGTGAAGCAAAAGATGAAAAGGGAGGCACAACAATTCCTCTCACAACCCTGCCGACACCGCTCCATGGTTTTTGTGGGATCGCCAGACCAGAGGCCTTCCGCCAGAGCCTCATCGAGCAAGGAATTTCCTTAAGCGGCTTTACCGCTCTCAGAGATCACCAACCCTACACCCCCCGAATTTTGCGACAGATCCGGAAAGAAGCCATGGACAGCGGGGCCCGGGGGATCATCACCACAGCCAAGGATATGGTCAAGCTGAAGGATCATAGCTTTCCTCTTCCCTTTTTCAGCCTGCAGATGCTGACTCATATTGATGATGGCCTGCAATCCTTTATTATTGAGAGGCTCAAACGACTCAAACACAACAGGAGATGATGTTTTTTCCCCCAGCCCCTCCTCCCTGTCGTGTTTTTTCCCACAATAAACCCATCAACACGCCTACTAAAAATCACGTCCTAACATATTAAATAAACACAATAAATTTATTTATTACGATCATTTTAAGCAATGGCTTGTTTTTTGCATAAATATTTATGATAACGCTGTCCTTATTCCTGAACAACAAGGTTTTCTCATATGTCACATCAAGCAGAACCCTATCAGCACACTGTACGCAAGACCATCCGTTGCTGCGGAATTGGTCTGCACTCAGGCGAACCTGTCAATCTGGCAATCAAACCGGCCCCTGCAAATAACGGCATTCGTTTTTTTCGCTGCGACCTGTGCTCGGATCAACATATCCAAGCCCATATGGATAAGGTCATTGACACCCGTCTTGCCACCACTCTGAGCGACAACGGTTTAACGGTCTCCACTACAGAACACCTCATGGCCGCCCTCCACGGATACGGCATTGATAACGCCGATATTGAACTTGACGGGATCGAAGTTCCGATCATGGATGGCAGTGCCGGTCCCTTTATGCACCTCCTCAAGCAGGCAGGTAAAAGAAAACAGGAGGCCCCGCGCAAGGCCATACGCATCACTCATGAGATCACATATCAGGACGGCGACAGTCTTATCCGCATTCTCCCCTATAACGGTTTCAAGGTAAGCGGCAAGATCAGCTTTAATGACGAGCTCATCCAGACCCAGCATTATTCCATTAATCTGACAGGAGACCGCTTTGCCAAAGAGATCTCCATGGCCAGAACCTTCGGCTATGTGGAACAGGTTGAAGAATTATGGGAAAAAGGACTGGCGCTCGGAGTAAATCTGAGTAATGTCATAGCCATTCACTGGAATAGAAAAACGGTTTTGAACGAAGAGGGATTGCGATTCAGCGATGAATTTATCCGGCATAAAGTTCTTGATCTTGTCGGAGATCTTGCACTCCTTGGCAGCCCTGTCCTTGGCCATGTTATTGCCCATCGCACCGGTCACACTCAGCACCTTGCCTTCATGCAGGCCATCGCCAACGCCCCGGAATGCTGGGAAATGATAGAGTTGAATCAGAATGGCGGCCACTCCGTGCTAAAGCAGGTCATCTCCGGCACAAAAACAGCAGGCGACATTCTCATCCCTTTTTTCAGGCCACATCCAGCACAGACAACCATCTCCCCCTCAGCATCCTGCTGACTTCATCCATGACAAGACATCTTTTTTAGTCGGCACCTTGCCAACGCATTTCACCTTACCATCAATGATAACGGCTGGCGTGGAAAACACACCCAACTTTGCTATTTCATTAAAATCAGAAATCTTCTCCAAAGATGCTTCAACCCCGCTTTCCTCAAGGGCTTCCCTGACAACTCTTTCCACTTCGTGACATTTTGCACATCCGGGACCGCATACTTTGATCTCCACGGCTTTCTCCTTCTTTCATAAATTATTTCAGTTTTTTCAGTCTCTTGAATACTTTTCGAAGAACACCCTAGAAGAATGATCCAAATAATACTCCGCTTATCGTGGCCATCATCACAACCAGACTGACAAAGACCACCGTTTTCCTGGTTCCCATGATACTGCGGATGACAAGCATATTAGGCAGGCTCAAGGCCGGTCCGGCAAGGAGCAAAGCCAGAGCTGGACCTTTACCCATGCCGTTGCCGATCAGCCCCTGTAAAATCGGCACCTCTGTCAAGGTGGCGAAATACATAAAGGCCCCGGCAAATGAAGCGGCAAAATTTGCCATAAGCGAATTGCCGCCCACGGCCCTGCTCACCCACTCTGAGGGAATCAGCCCCTCATTACCGGGACGTCCAAGCAGAATTCCGGCAATCAGGACACCAAAAAGGAGAAGAGGCAGTATCTGTTTAGCAAACCCCCATGTCTCCCTGAACCACTCGCCTGTCTCATCCTCCCTCGTACTTATAAGAAGAGACAAGGCCATCACCCCGGCAACAAAGGCCACAGTCGGATGACCGGAAAAGAGCACCGCCATTATAGCAGGAGGAGCTGCAGCCAGGACCACCTGCCATTTCGGCAAATGAAACCAGAGCATGAGGCATATGCCCATGGCTGCTGAAAACAAAGAGGTTATCAGCCACTTATTGGAGTATATTGCAAACCAGAGCCCCGAAGTGTCTTCAGTCTTTCCCCAATTTGCAAAAACGAGAATGCCGATCATCATAGCAAAATAGAAAGCATTTTGCCAAAGCGGCCTGCTTACCTCTTCCTCAGGCAAGGCCATCTGGGCTGCGGCCTTCTCCATTTCCTCCTTTCTGAAGAAGAAGTGCATGAGAAGCCCGATAACGACACTGAAGACAACAGCCCCCACCGCCCTGGCTATACCAAGCTCAGGCCCAAGAATACGGGCAGTGAGGATAATGGCAAGGATATTGATAGCCGGACCGGAATAAAGAAAAGCGGTAGCAGGGCCAATGCCTGCTCCCATTCGATAGATCCCGGCAAAAAGCGGCAGGATAGTGCAGGAACAAACGGCCAGGATTGTTCCTGATACAGAGGCAACACCATAGGCCACAACCTTGTTGGCCTTGGCCCCAAGATACTTCAACACTGAGGCCTGACTGACAAAAACGGCAATGGCGCCGGCAATAAAGAATGCTGGGATCAGGCACAGCAGAACATGTTCCTGGGCATACCATTTGACCAGATGCAGAGACTCAATCACAGCCTTGTCAAATCGTCCACTCCCTACCGGCAGATAGTAGCAACTGACAAAAACGGCCACAATCCACAGCAAAGATTTCCACTCTCGCTTCCATTCCATAGAGCTCACTCCGATAAAAATTCATTCTGCAGACCATGAATAAAAAGCTGCAGTTTTTTTCCCGGTCTCTCCGTTCCAACGGGGCACACACAATCCCGTCTCTACTTAAATTTTCCAACACTCGACACAGACCTCTTGACCAACCTTCTGACCATATCCCTACATGGCGATATTGTCAACAATGGTAAAGTTGGTTGTAGGGCCTGTCCTCAAATAACATGGACAAGGTTGCGCTCAGATTTGGGTTAGATTTGGTTGCGGCGATTGGACAAAATCGCAGGCGTAGCATGGCTACGTCGAGGATTCTGTGATTGAGCCGCAGAATTTTCTGGTCAACCTCAAACGTCACCATCAGGGTCTGTTCAACAACCTCGAGTCGACGTTGACAGGCAGGTATCTTGACCGCAAGCAGAAAAACGCATTCTCCATGGTCAAGCCTTCGGAATCGACCCGCACCTTGGAACAACAGGCCGACGATCTCTTCCTGCTGGTTGAACGTTTCAAGGAAGATGACCAGGTCAGATCGATGACCAGCTACCAACTGCTGGCACTGGTTCTGCGGGAACAGTGCCTGGTGNNTGTTTCGAGGCCGGTGGGTTGACCCAAACTCAATCTTCTGCGGAAGTCATTAAAGATACAGGGTAGCGCTACCTGTATAGGACTTCGGTGCAGCAAATGGATGTCTGGTCGCGTGATCGACGTTGGCCCTTTGCAAGAGAAGAAAAAGGTCGGGTTACGGCAGTTTGATATAAAATCTACCAAGAGCAACACAGCTCTTCGAATCCGCTCCAGAAAGAGATCACTCCTCCGACGAGCATGATCGGAAAGCCCATTCTCGGAGTGATCTCTTTCTTCCGCTCCCGTCAGTAGTAGCGGGAAGAACGGGTTGAGTACTTTTTGGAGGTTAAGGGAAATCTCCGTTTTCCCC
>DCUN01000070.1:0-3862 GCA_002327225.1 Desulfobulbaceae bacterium UBA2213 | reverse complement strand
TAGAAACGATAGGTTAAAGTAATTGCGCCGAAATGAGCCTCATATCCAGGTCCGAGATAACTGCCCTGGCTGATCAGCCGGTTGCCCCACTGATTAGAGGTGGCATCAGAGGTATCGCGCAGCAGATATTCACTGCCCACTGACTCAACCCAGGGAGTATTTGCCTCCTGCATCCAGTCACTGACAGTGTAACGGTCATAAATATAATGTACGCCCGCTACCAGATTCTTCAAGAATTTGTACTCGAGACTGGCGTTGAAGTTATACTGTTTATGGGTGACGGTCTCCGGGTCGCGGAAAGCGAACTGATGGATGTCATCCAAAGTTTTACTGGGATCAAGCGAAGACTGGGTGCCAAAACCACTGTAGACGATATCCACCTTGCCCTGGGAATAGCTGTAATCCGAGGCCAGTCTGAGTATACCGGGAATGAGCTCATAGCCAGCCCCAATGCCGATGGTATTGGTTCGATCATCAGTCACCGCCATCCACTGGCTTGCTTCTCTGGTCCAGGGGCCAAGCTCGCTGGTGGCTAACGAGGCAACAGTTGGATTCAGTTTATTATTTTCATTATATTCCAAACCGCGCTGGGTGGTTTCGATGGTTTCTCTGCTGCCGAAGGCATTTAGGGTCAGCTGATCGGTCGGTGCATACGAGCCATCTAAACCATAGCGGTGACTTTCGCTCTCCAGCAGACCCAGCTGGTCGCCTGGAGTTGTGGCCAGTTGATCGGCAAGACTTGCCAAGAGGTTGCCTAACAGCGGCTGGGTTGATGATACATTAGAGTCGTAGTCATCATTGCGATACCGATAGGAGGCAGTGATATCCATCATTTCCATAGGCATGACACTGGCGGCAAGATCGAACTGATCGCGTTCTCGATCGGAGACATCTGATTTCCGCATGTCAGGGTGATTACTGAAGGTAAATTGGGGATTATCAAAATCGGTGCCCGTAGTATACCAGTAACTTTGGGCGGTAACATTGTTGTTGTAGTTATCGCCATCACGATCACCATAGAGATATTTAGCCCGCAGGGTCAGCCAGTCAATCGGGCGCGTTCGTACCGAGCCCTTGAAGATATTCTCCTCGGTATTAGCCTCGCGATAATCACGATCGATGTCTTCCCGCTCGACACCCAGGCCAAGAGCGGTCCGCCAGAAAGGCAGATTATAGGAAGAATCCAGGCCATAGTTCATCTGATCAAAGGCATAAGCCAGATTGACCCGCGAATTTTTATAACTACCGTTGGGATTGCCAACACCAGCCACTGCCCCGACAGTATCACTGGTTATATATTGCCAATTGCTCTCAGGTGTATCATTGTCCAGGTCGTAATAACGGGCAAAGGCCCGCAGATTTAGGCGTTCAATGGGATTAATGCTATAATCAGCATTAAACAAGGTAGTGTTGATCTCGGTATCGGAATTTGTCCGAGGCAGGCTGGCCGTAGAGCTGAAAGCACTGGCGCTGCCTAAATTGCTACTGCTGTATGGCAACAAGGTCTCGCCCTGATCCATGATGCCATAAGCAACCGTGGTATTCAGGCGACTGGCCATTGGCAGATCAAAACCAAGGGCCATGGAGACATTCTGGTAACGGTTGTCCGGAGCTAATGCCCGCTGCCCGAAGCTTGCTACATTCTGTGTACCCCAGCTATCGAAACCATTGCCATTGACATCCGCCACATAAGGATTCTGCCAGCGGAGGGTGTCGATATCATTTTCAAAACCAGATAGCAAGTAAGTAAACAGGGCCTGATAAACCGGCTGATTGTACTCGGCCTCAAATTTTACTTCCTGGGTTTTGTAGTCGATAGGCTCGGCCAATTGGGCATTAAGGGTACGCGGTGGTCGGTCGCCGATAGGTCCATAAGTAAGATTGGTGCCATCCTTACGCTCGTCAGTCAGAGAGAGACGGAACTTGAAATCCTGAAAGGGCGTAAGCGACAGGGTCGCTCCGGTCTTGTCCCGCTGAGTGCCAAGATCGGTACTATGGAGAGTGGTCGATAACCAGGAGGCGGTAACCGCATCATTGGCCGATAACTGGGCAGGGGTTGGTACTAAATTAGTGTTAGGGATAGGCACCGTGCCGGGCAGGGTTAATAATCCGTTTCCCTGATGAAAAAAAGGCGTCATAGCCTCATTGCTCAGGTTGTGGGGAATCTCGTTACGATCGATCACAAAATTCCAGCTGTTATACCCCCCTACTTCAAAACGGATGGATTGATCGTCTTTCAGCAGGCTATCGCCCTGAAAATTGAGGAACCGGCCATAGCTGGGATCAAGTGCCCAGAACCAGAGATTATCAAGATAAAAGCCATCATCGATATCGCGATATTCGTTAAATTTGGAAGAGTCCGTATCAACATCGCCCTGGCGAATGCCTACCGTTATCTCTCCGCCAGTTTCAATGGTTCCTTCCTCCTGGGCTTGAGCCACCATGGGCGCCAGCAGGAGCAATGATACTAATGCATATGTCTTCTTCATGTTCATGCCTCCTTTAGCGGGTGAATTTGGCGCCAGATGGATGATTGGAGCCGTGCTGGGTAACATGGCAGTTTACGCAGCCTTGGCCATAAGGGTTGCTGGTCCGGTTGTAACGGGGCAGATTGATATGACCGCCGTAAGAATGACACTGCAGGCAGAGGAATGAACCCTTGGCGTTCAGCATGTCAGCGTTATTGGAACCATGGGCATCATGACAGCTGGCGCAATTCTCCCGCACTACCGGATGCTCCCAGACAAAGGGACCGCGCTTATCCTGATGACAGGTGAAACAGGTCTCATTGACTGTGGCCTCTTTGAGCATGCTCTTGCCAATTGAACCATGGGGATTATGGCAACTGGAGCAGGCCATCTTGCCTTCTTTGACCGGATGATGAGAAGTCTTGTTCATCTGGCCTCTGACGGTGGCATGACATGAATAGCAGACCGAAGGTTCATCCGCCCTGCTCAGCAAGCCTTTGTCGCTCTCTTTTTTCATCAGAGTGTGACAGGAAACACAGCCGACTTCACCGGTCTTATGCTGGCTGTTCTGCCAGTGCATCCGTCCGCCGTCCTGATGGCATTGCAGACAGACAGCTGAATATTGTTCGGTGGATAATTTCAGGCTGTCGTCCGGTGCATTGACATGCTCACTGCGTGGACCGTGACAGGCCTCACAATCACGAGCCTGCAGGGCACCTTTGGCGCCATGCTGAAAAGTCAGACCATGCGCGGTCTTATGATAGGCATCAATTGAATCCGCATGACAACCGATACAGGTTTCCTTGTCGGTTACGTAGGCTGCCTTGGCAAAGCCCGGATTCAATGCTGCCCAGTCTATTTCTTCTGCTTGAGCCATGACTGGCAGACTGGCCCAGGCGATGCCCATAAGACATGCCACCTTGAATGTTTTTTTCATAACTTCTCACCCCTCCTCTTTAGTGGTTTTTGTTCATACAACTCTCTTCATCTATTATGATTAATTCATAATATTTCTCTTTTTACCAGCTTTTATTTTACAATAATGTAGAGGGTATCAGACAAGCGTTCCAGATAAATATGCTTGACGGAACAAGCGCTTCTGTGAAGTTTTATTCACAGAAGCAGAAAAGAGGTGAACAGTGGAGGGAACCGGCTCAACTGATTGTTGAATTGGCCAGCTTTTTCATCAAGACCCGCATGCAGCCGAGGACTTGCGTACCCAGAGAGGTCACGAGGTAGATCTTGTTGTCGTCCTGATCGAGGAAATCAGCTTCTTTGAGTATTTTCAGATGAAAATTCATCTTGGTATGGTCGGTTAATTCAAGCTTGCGACAGATATCCATGAAACGCAAGCCGCCTTCCTGTTCAACATGCACCAGAATCTGGCGCCGGAG
>DCUN01000077.1 GCA_002327225.1 Desulfobulbaceae bacterium UBA2213 | reverse complement strand
CCATGCAATCCTATATCTGGATGTTCAAAGATCTCAGCGCTCGCGAAAAAGATGCATTGAAAAACTATATCAATTCAAGGGTTATCCATAGAAAAGGCAAGCAGATAACCCTTCGCCGCCAACATCCTCCCCAGTGGGCCCTTATCTGGTGGAAAAAAGATCGTCCTCTGGAGAAATAATGGTACAGCAGGCAATGAACAGTTACGATATCGCCGTGATCGGCGCCGGCCATGCCGGTTGTGAGGCTGCCCTTGCTGCCGCCAGAATGGGATGCAAGACCCTGGTTGCCGTCATCAATGTTGATACCATTGGCGCCATGTCCTGCAACCCGGCCATTGGCGGTCTTGCCAAGGGACATCTGGTACGCGAGATCGACGCCCTTGGCGGCGAGATGGCCAAAAACATTGATGCCACCTCCATTCAGTTCAGACGTCTCAATACCAGCAAGGGCCCGGCTGTCCGCTCTTCGCGGGCCCAGGCGGATCGCCTGCTCTACCGTCTGCGGATGAAGTCCATCCTCGAGAATCAGGAAAATCTTGAGATTCGCCAGACGGTGGTTGATTCACTGCTGGTGGAGGACGGCAGGATCTGCGGCCTTATCACCTCGCTGGAGGAAGAAATCCGGGCCAAGGTAGTGGTGGTGGCCACCGGCACCTTCCTTAACGGTCTGATCCATGTGGGGCTGAGGAACTTTCCGGCCGGTCGCATGGGTGATACCCCTTCAACCAGTCTGGCCAGATGGTTCAAGGAGGCAGGGTTCCGGGTGGGGAGGATGAAGACCGGCACGGTTCCGCGCCTTGCGGCCAACAGTATCAATTGCTCGGAGCTTGAAGCGCAGCACAGTGATCAACCGCCCGTCCATTTTTCTTTCAGCAACAGTGGTGGGTATGCCCTGCCCCAGCGGCCCTGTCATGTTACCTATACCAACCCTGAAACCCATGCCATCATCCGGGCGGGAATTGATAAGTCCCCCATGTATACCGGTGTCATTGAAGGAATCGGGGCCAGGTATTGTCCCTCCATCGAGGACAAGGTCATGCGTTTCCCGGAAAAAGAGCGGCATCAGATCTTTCTCGAGCCGGAGGGGCTTGATACCACAGAGGTCTATCCCAACGGACTGCCCACCAGCCTGCCCATGGCCACCCAGGTGGCGATGATCCAGAGCATCAAAGGGCTGGAACAGGCCCGAATCATCCGGCCTGGCTATGCCATTGAGTATGATTATGTGGATCCTCTGGAGCTCAAACCGTCGCTTGAAACCAAGCGCATCCGCGGCCTGTTTCTCGCCGGCCAGATCAACGGCACCTCAGGCTATGAGGAGGCTGCGGCTCAGGGTCTGATGGCGGCGATCAATGGCGTCCATTATGTCAGGGGGCAGGAGCCGCTTGTGCTTGATCGTTCTCAGGCCTATATCGGGGTTTTGATCGATGACCTGGTCACCTGTGGCACCAAAGAACCGTATCGACTCTTTACCTCGCGGGCCGAGTACCGGCTGCTGTTGCGTGAGGATAATGCCGATACCAGACTCTGCCAGATCGGGCATGATATCGGCCTGCTGGAGGGTCAGGCCTATCAGAGATATAGGGAAAAGCAGACGGCCATTGAGCAGGGTGTGCTTTTTCTTGAATCGATCCCGGTAAAGCCGGGGAAGGCGATCAATGAAGTCCTGCTGTCCCAGGGGAGTGTAGAGCTCAAGCAGAAGATTTCGCTGGCCGAACTCCTGCGCAGACCGGAACTGGGATTGGAGGAACTGGCGCGACTGCCTATGGATGCTCAAATACAGGAACGCATATCGCAACTGGCGGAGTCAGTGGTCAGGGATGAGATCCAGCTGCAGATCAAGTTCCATGGCTATATCCAGCGCCAGCAGGAGCAGGTGGACCGATTTAAAAAAATGGAGGCGCTGGCCCTGCCGGAAGA
Organism: Desulfobulbaceae bacterium UBA2213; assembly: GCA_002327225.1. Taxonomy (GTDB): domain Bacteria; phylum Desulfobacterota; class Desulfobulbia; order Desulfobulbales; family Desulfocapsaceae; genus UBA2270. Next base: position 19,088 of record DCUN01000077.1, on the reverse strand, counting down.
GATGGAATACAAAGGGCTGTCAGGTCTTTCCAATGAGGCGGTGCAGAAATTGTCCACGGTGCGCCCCTTGTCCCTCGGTCAGGCCTCACGGATCTCGGGGATAACCCCGGCTGCAATTTCAGTCCTGCAGGTTCATCTGAAAAAAATGAAAAAGAAGATATGATGACCTTCCCTGATATCGATCCTGTTCTTCTTTCCATTGGCCCCCTGCATGTCCGCTGGTACGGTTTGATGTATGTTCTGGGGTTCATGGCCTGTTATTTTCTGGTGCGCCGCCAGATCCGGACCTTCTCCTACCAGAAGCTGGAACCCTGGTTTGAAAATCTGAATCTGGTGCTGATCCTCTCTGTGGTGCTCGGGGGCCGTCTCGGTTACGTCCTCTTCTATAACTTTTCCTATTACCTCAATCATCCCCTCGAGATTCCGGCAACCTGGACCGGGGGCATGTCGTTCCATGGTGCCTGTATCGGGGTGCTTGTTGGTGGCTGGCTTTATCTGCGGAAAAAGAAACTTGAATATTGGAAGACAGCGGATATCTATGTGGTGACGGTGCCCATTGGTCTGGGCCTGGGCCGGCTGGGCAATTTTATCAATGGCGAACTGTATGGTCGTGCCACCGATCTGCCCTGGGGCATGATCTTTCCCGGAGGCGGCCCCCTGGCCCGGCATCCCTCACAGCTCTACGAGATGTTCCTTGAAGGTGTTGTGCTCTTCTGCATCCTCTGGTCACAGAAGCACAGGCCCTGGCAGGGTAGTCCCCGCTGGCCGCATGGCAGTATGGTCTTCCTCTTCCTTATCTGCTATGGCCTCTTCCGCTTCCTGGTGGAATGGGTGCGGGAGCCGGATCCGCAACTCGGCTTTCTCTTTGGCCTGCTGACCATGGGCCAGCTTCTCAGCATCTTGATGATTGTCAGTGGTGCGCTGCTCTGGATTGGGCGTGGGCATCGGCAGGGCAGGCAGGGAACAACGATTCTCGGATGAACCACTACTCTTCGCCCATTTTTAGAGCAATCCCTGGTGCAGGGCGATCTGGATCAGAGAGACGCTGTTTTTCTGGCTGAATTTCTTGAGCAGATTGGCGCGATGGCGTTCGATGGTCCTGGCGGAAAGGCCCAGCTGTTCGGCCATTGATTTGCTGGTAAGGCCATCGGCGACCAGACTCAGTATCTCCTGTTCGCGGCGGGTGATCTTGGTGATTGCTGTGGGCTGCATTTTGTGACGCTTTCCGGGACGGTAGCCGGTGCCACTATTTTCTGCAGTTTCCTTGTCCAAAGCCGGGGTCTGTTCCTGCAGTGTCTGGAGCGTCTCGGTCAGCATAAGGGGCAATATCTGGGGTCAGGTGGTAAATTCAGGGTAATGTCTCTGGCCACAGTCAGTGCAGAGGCCATGGCTGAGTTGAAGGTTGAGACGGTGTTGTAACAAAGTCTCGATGGCAGTCCACTTTTTGTCGATCTGGTTGCCATTTTATTGTTCCGTTCTTATGGGAATTCAGGGCATATGGCGTCAGCCTCGTTTCTCGATATTTCCTGATCGTCATAGCTAAAGAAAGAAAGATACCAAAAAAATAAAAAGAATGCTGTCAACTGGCTGACATACGGGAGAAAAAGATTTTTTTGTAAAGAATAAAGAAAAAAACTTGGCCTGGTCAGTATGAATAAAACAGGTCGGGTTGTACCCCGACGATAGTGGGTGCATGGCTACTCCCTATCGGCAATGCACCCACTGAAAAAATTATTTGAGCGAATATTTCTGCAGCAGGATGGGGTCGGGGATAAGATAGTCGCCATTTTTTTTCCTTGAGAGGACGCCGCTCTGAAACATGGCATTGAGGATTTTGGAGACGGTCTGACGGCTGCTGCCAATGATGGCAGCAAGCTGGCTGGTGGTCAGGTCAGGCTTGATGGTGATTCCTTTCTCGCTGCTGGTCCCGTTGTGGCAGGCCTCCTGCAGCAGAAAGTGGGTCAGGCGTTGGCAGGCGTCTTTAAAGACCAGGTTTTCGATGATGGAAAAGGATTGTTTGAGCAGTTTTCCAAGGATATTGATGATGGAAGGGGTGAAGGCGGGGTAGTTGGTCATGCAGGAGTATATCCGTTCCGTAGGGATGACCAGCAGGACTACTTTGTCCAGGGATTTGACATGGGCCCTGGTGTGACTTGAGTAGATATCTCCAGGACCCAGGATGATAAGCGAGAATTCCTTGCCATCGACTGCCAGATAGATTTGGATCCGTCCGCTCTTGACGATGACGATGATGTTTTCTTCTTGGCCGGGTGCAAAGAGAAAGGTGTTTTTGGGATGGGTCTTTTCGGTAAATTCGGCCCTGAAGTGATGATTCTCAGGCTTCGCCAAATCAGTAAGGAGGTTTGCGGAGGAGGACAGGCATGTCGGCATGATGTGATTACCAGGGGTGGTCACTGTCTGTTGACAGGGATCAGATGTTTGTCCTGCTGTTGCCTTGCTGAACCGGCTGTCGGGTCTAGTTGTGTTCGTAGAGGAAGAGTACAATTCTTACAAAAAGATAAATAACAGAAAGAGGAAAAGAATACTGTCAACTAGCTGACATCTGAGTGGGAAAAAAGAGTTTTTTTTGTTAAAAAAATCAAGAGAGTCAACAGCTTTTTACAGCTTCGTGTCTTTCCCCTACGACTCTGAACGTTTTTCAAACCTTGGAGGTGGTGGTCAGCACAAAAAAATCCCGCGAGAAAGGTGTCATTTGAAGTCGAGGGCCACCGGGCAGTGGTCTGAGCCCTGAACATTGGTCAGGATTTCCGCGCCAACCGTTCTGCTCCTGCTGGCCGGATCAACAAAGAAATAATCAATGCGCCAGCCGATGTTGCGCGCTCGGGCGCCCGAGCGGTAGCTCCACCAGGAATAGTGGCCAGGTTCCTGGTTATACTGCCTGAAGGTGTCAATCCATCCCCGCTCGACATAGGAATCCATCCACTTCCGTTCTTCTGGAGTAAAACCGGCATTCTTAACATTGGCCTCGGGGTTGGCGAGGTCTTTTTCGGTATGGGCGACATTGAAATCACCACAGATCACCACGGATTTTTTCCGGGCCAGATCTTCAACGAATTCGTGCAGCGCCTGGTTGAAATCGTGCTTTAATCCCAGACGGCTCAGGTCGTGACGGGAATTGGGGAAATAACAGTTCACGAAATAGAAATCGCTGAATTCCAGGGTCAGGACCCGCCCCTCTTCATCAAAGCGCTGGTCGCCAATGCCATAATAGACCTTGTCTGCTGCTATCCGGCTGTAAGTGGCCACCCCTGAGTAACCTTTTTTAAGGGCGGAGTGGAAGTAACTGCTGAATCCGGCTATCTCTCGTACCGAGTCCGGTAGTTGTTCGGGAAGGGCCTTGATCTCCTGAAGGGCCAGAATGTCGGGGGCCAGTTCCTTGACGATCTCGGTAAAGCCTTTTGCAGCCACTGCGCGCAGCCCATTGACATTCCAGGAGATCAGCCGCTTGGCCCCGCTCTGCTGTCCACTTCTGCCTGGTGTCATCTTCCGTGGGGTGACTCCGATGCGGGGACAGAGATTGCTGAGCACACAACTGTCACAGTGTGGACCGACCGGCCGGCATCTTCCCTGGCCAAAGGCCACCAGCAGGGAGTTGACCTTGATCCAGTATTGCTCAGGGAGCTTTTCCCGCAGCGCCATTTCGGTCTGCAAGGGGCTTGTTGTCTGCACATAGCCCCAGATGTTCATGATCCGATGGACATGGGTATCGACACAGATCGCGCTTTTGCCGAATCCTTGTGCCCGTACCAGATTGGCGGTCTTTCTGCCGACGCCGGGCAGGGTGATGAGCTGTTCGATTTCGCAAGGTACCTGAGAGGCAAAGTTCTTCTCCAGGATGTCGGGCAGAGCTGCCAGGTATCTGGCCTTGTTTTTGTAGAATCCAACCGGAAAAACAAGCTGTCGCAAGGTTTCTTCGTCAAGGGCTGCCAGGGTCTGAGGGGTAGGGGCCTTGGCAAAGAGACGGGCCGCGGCCTTGGCTGTCACCTCATCCCTGGTTCTGGCCGAGAGGATAGTCGCCACCAGAACCTTGAAGGGGTCATGGGTCTGAACAGCAATCAGGTCGACCACAGGGACGTGAAAGTTCCGCACCTCCTCTTCAAGAATTTGTAAGACTTTTTCAATATCAAAAGGCATTTCTTTGCTCAAAAGAGGGGACATGGAGTCCTTGTCAAGGGTGGTAAAAATCGTTTTTACACCGCCAGTCGCAGGATCTCGGCAATGGTTTCCCTGGTGTAGAGCCCACCAATACCCCATTGTCTGGCCAGGCCTTCAGCGTTCTCGGCGATTTCTTCGATGTCGGCGGCGGGGATCTTCACCTCGCCCAGACGCACCGGCGAGTTGATCGTTACAAACCACTGTTCCAGGGCAGCGATCCCTGCTGCGCCAGAATCCAGCCCGAAGATCTCCTTGGCGAACCGTTCAAACTGGCCGGGGTTTCTGGCGGCGTACCACTTCATCCAGGCGGGGATAACGATGGAGAGCCCGGCCCCGTGCGGAATATTGTAGATGGCGCTCATGGCATGCTCGATCATGTGGTTGGGGAAATTGTATTCACCGATCCCGGCCGGAGTCAGGCCGTTGAGGGCCAGGGTGGCGGTCCACATGAAGGAGGCGCGCGCCCTGGCGTGGTCGGGCTCGGCCATGATCAGATCCGTGGTCTCGATCACCGTCTTGATGATCCCTTCCACCAGCCGGTCCTGGAGATGGGTGCCGGGCTCTTTGGTGAAGTAGCCCTCGATGACATGGGCGATGGCATCCACGGCGCTGTAGGCCGTGTAATTCAACGGCACGGAATGGGTCAGCTCCGGGTTGAGGATGGAGACCTTGGGGTAGACGTGGGGCGAGGAGATATTGTATTTCTGGCGGGTCTCACCATTGGTGACCACCGAGTTGCCGTTCATCTCGCTGCCGGTGGCGGCCAGGGTCAGGATGGTGAAGACCGGCAGGGCCCGCGTAACCTCCTTGCCGACAAAGAAGTCCCAGACATCCTCATCGCTCAGGGCGCCCACGGCGATGGCCTTGGACTCGTCGAGCACCGAACCGCCGCCCACCGCCAGGATCGCCTCCACCTTGTCCCGCCTGGCCAGGGCCACGCCGTCTCTGGTATGGGAAAGAAGCGGATTGGAGTCCACCCCGCCATACTGGCTGCAAGCGATATTGCCGGCCTTGAGGCTGGCCATGACCCGGTCGAGAAGGCCGCTTTTGATCACCGAGTTACGGCCATAGACCAGCAGAATTTTTTTGATTCCGGCAGCGTTCAGCTCGGCGCCGATCAGGGCCTCCTTGCCAGCTCCGAAGATGATTTTGGTCGGGTTGTGAAAGGTGAAATCAAACATGCGTCTCTCCTTGTGAAGAATGGTCTGGCTTTTTGTGCTCGCTTTGAGGATAGAGGACAACTGGGAATAGCGTATCATTCTTTGGCTGAAAGTGCCAATTTTTCCGGCTCCTCGACCATTACGGGGGATTGTTGCAGGCGGTGCCGTACCCAGCTAAGCCATGAGAAACGTGGTCTGACCCCGATTGGTCTCCGATTGGTCTGCCGATTGGTCTCTTGTTGGGTACGTCGCACTACGCAACGCCATATTTGAACCTTTTAACGACGCCATCATTTTTTCAGCCTGGCCACGATCTTCTTCACCGTGATCGGAAAGAGCCCAAGCAGGACAAAGGAGAAGATCAGGCCGGGCGACAGGATCACGGCCAGGGAGTCCACTTTGCCCAGCTCCTTGCCGGCATTGACATAGACAATTGTGGCCGGCAGCATACCCAGCTGCGAGACCCAGTAATAGGTGGAGATCTTGATCCGGGTCAGCCCCATGGCCAGATTGATGACAAAGAAGGGAAAGACCGGGATCAGACGCAGAGTGAAGAGATAAAATCCGCCCTCCTGCTCCATGCCTTCATTGATCCGCTGCAGTTTGTCGCCAAACCTTCTCTGCACCCAGTCCCGCAACAGAAACCTGGAAACCATGCAGGCCAGGGTCGCGCCGATGGTCGAGGCAAAAGAGATGACGATTGTGCCGGTGACCAGCCCGAAAATGGCGCCGCCGGCCAGGGTCAGGATCACGGCCCCGGGCAGGGACAGGGCCGTGGCCACAATATAGATCAACATGTAAACAGCAATAACCAGACCGGTCCGCTCGGCATAGAGCAGGGCCAGCTGCTCCCGCGATTCCTTGAGATAGGACAGAGTCAGATAGTCATCAAGGTGCAGAAACCTGAACAGCAGAATCAGCAGAACAATGACCAGGACAATGATGATTTTTTTGATGCTGGCTGGTTTCATGAAGCCTGAAAAAAACAGAGTGTCCGGTAGTCCCTAAAAAGAGAATGCACTACTTGGGTTTAAGGCCCAAGTGGTGCCAATAAAAAAATCTGCGCTCGTAACGACCAGCATGAGGGGCGGCGGCCACTGAAATAGTTTCAGCGAAAGCAACTCCCCGCCGTCCCTCTCCATGCGCTTGTTCGGCCTTTCTTTTCTGTTTTGGCGTTCAGATGCCACTATATTGCCGCTGGCGGCGATGCAGGATCATACTTGCTCATCAGAAAGATGGCCTTGGTCGGGCAAGCCATCATGCAAGCACCGTCCCCTATGCAATCGCCAGGACGCACCACCTTTGAAACTCCGTCCACGATGTCGAGTACGTTTGGTCCGAGTTTCTTGCAAAGGTTGACGCAATGTCTGCAACCCATGCAACGCACAGGGTGTATTTCCGGGATGTTTCCTTTCACAAAGGTTCTCCCGAAAGCCTCGGCTACTTCAACTTCGATCTTTCTACTCATGGCATTCCTCCTTCGTTATCTGTTTGTGTTCCAAGAAACTGACAACTCAACACGTCTAAATCACAATCCTATCTCACCTTCTTTCACTGCCGAACAGCCTATTAACAGCCTTCGATTTGTTTCCGCGCTTTCTTTGGAGCCGGCTTGGCTGTCAACGTTTTCATATAGGCCATCACATCCTGCATCTCCTCGCCCTGAGGGTCAATGGCTTTCCCGCCCATGGGCCTTTCAATACAGATATTGATGACATCAGCCAGTGTCTTCTTGTCCATATTCATAAAGGTGAATTGCTTACGCTCGAACAAATCGCTACCCAAGCCTTTACCGCTGTCATGACAGGTATTACAGCTTTTCCCTGTGGTGCCACCTCCAAGAGTTGGGCTTTCAAAAAGGGCCTTCCCTTTGTCGGCACTTGCCGCATAAACCAGGGTTCCTGTCATCATCAACGCCGCTACCAGAACGAGAATGTCTTTTTCATTACAACCTCCTCAAGAAGAATGGTTGATGGCCGGCACAGACCTTACTGTCTCTCGCCACCTTGATGGCATGATGGATTGTCACGTCCACCACGGTTAATTGGATTTACCACCTTTGATGATATGCATCATATCATATGTCGTGACCAAAAAAAGAATAAACCCCTATTAACCCCATTACATTTTCCATATTTTTCAGGAAAAACCTATCGACTTGATCCAGCGGAGATTACTAGGAAAATGATTCCAGAGTACCTAAAAGTTTCTCTGCCTCTTCTTTCGGTAGCGGCTTGGCAAACAAATACCCTTGTCCATACTCGCAGCCCAACTCCCTCACCTGCGCTAGCTGGGTTTCTGTTTCTATTCCTTCGACTATTACCTTTTTCTCAAGATTGTGGGCCAACCCCACGATGCCTCTGATAATCTCAAGATTTTTCACATCTTTTTCCATTTCAATAACAAAGGAACGGTCGACTTTCAGAGTGTCGAAGGGAAAACGGTGCAGGTAGCTTAACGAGGAATAGCCGGTGCCGAAATCATCAATACTGAGGGTAATGCCCCGTTTCCTGATGGCGTGCAGCACATCAAAGGCCATCTCGATATTCTCCATGATACCGCTTTCCGTTACTTCGAGTTTGAGTGTTGCGGGCGACAGTCCGTTTTGCTGGAGGACTTGATCAATTTCCTGCATGATGTGAGACGAAAGAAGCTGCGGCACTGCCAGGTTAACACTCATCAACAGATTTTTGTGGTTGTCGAATTTTTTCTGCCAGGACTTGGCCTGTTGGCATGCGACCAGAAGAACTTCACGGCCAATGGCGATGATAAGCCCGGTTTTTTCGGCAAGCGGGATGAAGTGTGATTGGAATAAATTTTTTGTGGTTCTATGATGAACTTTGTTGTTTTTGAAATATAATTTACGAGTATTCCTTTGACAAAGCTTACCAGCTCAGTCAGAAAATGGCGAGACCATCGCTTGCAGCCCCGGTGTTCGTACCGGACGGTAGAATCATCCAGCCGCTGCCTGCTTCGCGGGAAGAGTGTGCGGCGCGCGGATGGGATCAGGTGGATGTGGTGCCAGGAAATAAGGGGACACCATACGCATTAGTCTGCATTAAGGGGAAGGAGTGAAGTCAACAACGGAGGTCAGGCCACATTTCCATTTTTTTTAAGCCCAGTTTTCGATAATCAGTGGTGCCTCGATTCGTTCGTAGTGACGCACATTGTTCGTAACCAGCACTGCTCCGGCGGATAACGAATGTGCGGCAATCATCATATCCAATTCACCGATGGCTTGGCTGGTAGTTACAAGCTGATGACGGATACCGGCATACCAGACGGCCGCTTCAGTATCCCACGAAAGGACACGAACGATTTTTAGGAACTGCCGTACTATCAGGTGCAGACGATGGTCGGCAGGCAAACGTTTAAGGCCGTACAGCAGTTCAGCTTGTGTCATTACCGATATGCAAACCATTGAAGGCAGAGTATCTGCCAGTTTTGCCTCGATACCGGGAGACCGTCCTTTGATGACATAGCTTGCTGTATCTGTATCCAGCATGTATTGCATGATCAGATTTTCCTCTCGTCAATGAGCACGTTTACATCATCAAAAACGCCTGACGCTTGACATGGTACATTCATGGGCCTGTCGGCCATGAAATCAGGCGGCACATCAAGGGTGTGGATTAAGTCAAAAAAATCGCCCCAAATCTTCGTGCCGGGCCGATCAGAGAGCACGACATCACCTGTTGCCTCGTTACGTGTAACATACACTTCATCGCCCCTGAAGCGAAATTCGGCAGGAAGCCTGACAGCTTGACTACTACCGTTCTTAAAAAGCTTAGCCGTCCGTATTTGCAGCATATTGATCTCCAAAATTGATTTGAGGCCGTTCACTGATCTTCCGATTGTACAAGTATCTTTTTGGTGCCAGCTTAGTATATGCTTTAGTATATACTTTTGACTGCCAATGTCAACTCCCAGGTTAATTCTACTTTGTTCCATTGTTTCACCGTCGTATCCGGCAACCCTTTCCCCCCCTCTCAATCTCGCCTGCAACAAGGTGCTTATCCCGGCTGTCTTCCCGTTTACCGGGGTTAGACTCAGTGAGGGAGTAACGCCGATTCGTATTCGAATAAAGAAGCCGCAGGTAACTGAATATGTTAATGTTGACACCGAATTGCTGTCAACATAGCCTTGCGAATATACAGGTTGTTCTCCGAGAAATTGGGGTCAACCTGCGGTTCGGCTCGTCTGTCTCAAGAGAAGGACAATAGTAGGAGAACCTGAATTCATCGATTATTGGCAGAGCTAAGGGGGGAGGTCAAACGATACATGGTTTCATCTTTTGGGTGATTTCGATAAATCATTGAACGTGAGTGCTCGTTGGTGTAATGGTTATTGTTGACAGAACTGCTTACGGTTCTCCAACGGCCCTTGTTCTTGATCTATATTTTACGGGTATTCCATTGGCAATATGACCAGTTCAAGCAGAAAAAAGGTGATACCATCGGGTGCAGCCTCTCTATCCGCACCGGGCGACGGGACCATCCAGCCGCTGCCTGCGTCGCAGGAAGAGTGTGCGGCGCGCGGATGGGATCAGGTGGATGTGGTGCTGGTTTCCGGTGATGCCTATATCGATCATCCCTCCTTCGGCATTGCCCTGATCGGCAGGCTGCTGGAAAGCCATGGCTATCGGGTGGCCATCCTGGCGCAGCCCCGGTATGACCGGCTCGATGACTTTCTCCAGTTCGGCCCGCCCCGTCTTTTCTGGGGGATCAGCGGCGGCAATCTCGACTCCATTGTCGCCAATTACTCCGGCAACGGCAAGGTGCGCACCGAGGATGCCTATTCGCCGGGGGGCAATCCCTGGCGTGACGGCGAGAAGGGTAGGACCAACCGGCGCCGTCCTGATCGCGCCACTCTCATCTATGCCAATCTGGCCCGCGCCGCCTGCAAGGGTGTTCCCATTATCCTGGGCGGGGTCGAGGCCTCGCTGCGCCGTTTTGTCCATTATGACTATCAGCAGGGGAAACTGCGCGCCTCGCTGCTGACCGATGCCAAGGGTGATCTGCTCATTTACGGCATGGGGGAGCGGGCGGTGGTGGAGGCCGCCGCCCGTCTGGCCGCAGGTCTGGGGCTTGATGGGATTGCGGGAAGCTGCGAGCGGTTGACCGAGGCGGAGTTTCAGTCACGTTTTCCTGATCTTCCGCCAACCGGCAATGAGACCAGCGCTCTTCTGCCTTCCTGGGAAGCAATAGAGCAGGACAAGCGGCTGTTCATGGAGGCGGAGCGGATGGTCGACATCCATGCCCGCGGCTGCCTGCCGAACCTGCTCATTCAGCGCCAGCAGAGCGCCTGGCTCATCCAGCATCCGGCCGCTGCGCCGCTGACCACCGCCGAGCTGGATCAGATGTATGAGTTGCCCTACAGCCGGAAACCCCATCCGGCCACCCCGGATATACCGGCCTACCGCATGATCTGCCATTCGCTGACCATTGTCCGCGGCTGCTCCGGCAACTGCTCCTTTTGCGCCATCACCCGCCACCAGGGGCCGATCATCAGCAGCCGCAGCCCGCAATCGATCCTGCGTGAGGTGGAGATCGTCAGCGCCATGGATAACTTTACCGGTGTTATCAGCGATCTGGGCGGCCCCACCGCCAATCTCTATCGGACCAGTTGCAAGGTCGGTTCCTGCCGCAAGCACGATTGCCTCTACCCGAAGATCTGTCCCAATCTGCAGGTGGATGAAGAGACCTTCCTGAACCTGCTTCGGGATATCTCGAAGCTGGCAGGGGTCAATCATGTCTTTATCTCTTCCGGCCTGCGCATGGAACTGCTGCTCAAGACCCCCCGTCTGCTCCAGGAGATTATCCGCAGCCATACCCCGGGGGCTATGAAGATCGCCCCGGAGCATACGGAAGAGGAGGTGCTGACCCTCATGCACAAGGAATCACATCAGCAGTTGATTGATTTCCTGCACCAGTGTCGTCAGGTGGCGGCAGGGATTGGCAAAAAGATCATTTTTACCCCCTATCTGATCTCCTCACATCCCGGCTGTACCGCCAGGGATACCGAGGCCATGACCAGAAAACTCCGGGCCTTGGATCTGCAGGTCAAGCAGTTTCAGGATTTCACCCCCACTCCCGGCACCCTGTCCACCGCCATGTATGTCACCGGCCTGCATCGGGACAGCAATAAGCCGATTCCGGTTGCCAGGAATCAGTCGGAGCGAAAAGAGCAGCGTGGTCTGCTGGAAAGGCAGATGCAGGGACCGGCACAGCGGCGGAAGGAGCAGGTCGGGATCGGAAAGGAGTCAATAAAAGCAGTGAGAAGAAAATAGGAATGATTATCTTTGTCTTCTTTACAAAAGAATGCAAAAGAATAATAGTAAAGCATATGTTTTTACAATAGCGTGCTCTCTAAATTGCAACATTCCCATAGGATGGAGGTGAAATTATGTGTCAGGAAGTGAACAGAGATTGCAGTTGCGGGAAGGAAAAGGTCTCCTTTCATCTGCGTGATAATATTATGAGTCAGGAGGTTATTGATCGTCTGTTCTGTCCCGCCTGTTCAGGAACGGTTGCTCTTGAGAAAGAGAGTATGGTTGCGGATAATGGCTGGGTCATTGAATATGATATGGATCTGGCCAGGATGTATGCCATTGCCAAATTAGGTATGGAGCCGGATCAAGTGCAGCCCGGCTTTGTCTTTGATGAGGGCTATGTCACCTGGCGTGAGATGTATCCGGGTGAAAGCAGGGATATTGCTGATGAGCGGGCGCGAATTATCTCCATGAAGGAGACAAGGCCCCAGGAGTACTTGACTGCCATCACTGCATGGGCAGTTGAACGGATTTCCCGTTTGAAGGCAGAGGGCTGGAGGAAGGCAAAACTCGCCTGAGGGCGTTTTCTTTATTGTTGCTGGCTGATCGCAGGGATGCTGGCAACAACTTTGGCTTTTTTCATGTTTTCAGTGGCCTCGGCGGCTGCTAATTCCTGCTGTGAGAAACCGTATTCCACCAGTGTCTTGAGATCCGCCCACATGGTTCTGCTACCCATGATCGCGACGATGATCTCGCTCGATCCTCTTTTAAATTTCCCCACATAGGTCTGTCCGGCTGCATTGGTAAAACCGGTCTTGCCGCCTATGGCTCCTTCTATCTGCCAGAGGGCCTTGTTGTGATTGCGGAGCAGTTTACCCTCTGCAGTATGGGCCTTGACCTGTTTCATTCTCTGGGAAAATTCTGCGTCCTGCATGACGTGTCTGAAGATGGTGGCAAGGTCTCTGGCTGTACTGGTCTGTCCTTCAGCGGTCAGGCCGTTTGCGGTCTTGCAGACTGTCTTCTGGGCACCCCAGAGTTTGGCCCGCAGGGTCATTATCCGGGCAAAGGATTTCTCTGAACCGGCAATTTTCTCGGCGAGAGCAACACTGGCGTCGTTGGCTGAAGAGAGCAGGACGGCGTTAATAAGGTCATCGGCCTTATACTGTTTTTTCCTCTCAAGGTAGACCTTGGAGCTGGGTTGTTCGGCAGCTTTCGAGCTGACTGAAACAGATTCACTGGAATTAAGTGATTTTATGGCAATCATGCCGGTCAGGATCTTGATGGTGCTGGCTGGTTGGCGTGGGGTATCCGGGGAAACTGAAAAAAGGGTTTGACCATTGCTCGCATCCATGACCATGGCGCTTTTTGCAGATATCTTCTTTCCGATATTGGTACTTCGTCTGGTTGAATTTTGATTTGTGCTGGTCTTGGCGACAGGGACTGTCCGTGGAGTAACAGCAGCTTCAGGCATGCCTGCAGCGATCTTTTTTTTATGCGGAGAGATGTCCCTGTAGCTTCCGAGAATCGTTATTTCCCGGGAGATATTTTGCTTGACACGTCTCTCATTCTGGCTGGAGGCCACCGCTTGTTTGTTCCTGTCCTGCAATACTGGAACAGCCATTGCGGGCATCACCGACAGTCCGACAAAAAAAGAGCAGAACAGCAGGGTGGCCAGCAGTAAAGGGAAACGAGAGTATAGTATCATAGGGATATGTGTGTTGAAGAAGTTGAAAATAATTGTAACAAAGTACAACTCTTAATTATTTCTATATAACATGCCGTTTCTTGTCAAGAAATTAAATAGTCATTGCCAAAAGAAATAAACAATAAACTCTCGCTTTCACACTGTGGTTTCTTCTTAATTGACCGAAAAGGTTGTTTTGGGTAAAGTCTGGCCGGTTAATATAGAAGAGTGACGATTCAGTTTTGTACCGCTCTGCTTACTTTCTTCAGTCAACTATTACCAAACTATGAAAGAGGCGCTTCGTGACGGATGATGCACGTATGTGTATGACTTTAAATGATATTATCGATGCTAGTCAGGAAAGATTTGCTGATCTTCCTGCGGTAGGAATGGCCCTTGAAACACCTATCAGCTATAAGCTGTTTTACGAACGGATCATAGCTCTCGCCATATGTTTGTCAAAGGAAGGCATTAAGAAAGGTGATCATGTTGCCATCCTGGCAGAAAATTCCCATAATTGGGGTATCGCTTATTTTGCCATTGTCCGCTTAGGGGCCGTGGCCGTTCCGATCCTGCCCGATCTGCCGGAGGCCGATGTCCATCACATCCTTACAGAGATGCGGGTATCGGTTCTCTTTACAACCGAACGGCAGATAGAGAAAATATATGAGTTGAATCAAAAGAGCCTGAAGCGCATTATGACCCTCGATGACTCTGTCGCCAGTCTCGATTTCCTTGTTGTGGATACATTTTCAGCCTATCTGGCTGAGGCCATGGAGATGCGGAAGGAGGTGGAGGCAGAGGGCGGGCTGGTTTTTGATACGGTACAGGAAGATGATCTGGCCTCTATTCTCTATACCTCCGGGACTTCGGGATATTCAAAGGCGGTCATGCTCAGTCATAAAAACCTGGCGGCGAATGCCCTTTCCGCCTCTGCCATCATTGATATAGAACCGGAGGCCGTTTTTCTTTCTGTTTTGCCCATGTCGCATGCATATGAGTTTACGGTAGGTTTTATCCTTCCCTTGTTGCGGGGTGCCAGAATCGCTTATGCTGGTAAGATGCCGACGCCGGCTGTTCTGCAGAAAATATGCAGTCATGAAAAGCCGTTTGCCATGTTCGTTGTGCCTCTGATTCTTGAAAAAATTTATAAAAAAAGAGTTCTTCCCAAGATCGATAATAGTCTGGTCCTGTCCATGATCTGCAAAGTCGGGTTCGGCAGGAAATTTATTCATAAGCGCATTGGGGCAAAACTGCTGGAGTTTTTTGGCGGCAATCTGCAAATAATGGGGATAGGCGGGGCAGCCCTTAATCCTGAGGTTGAGCAGTTTCTCCATAATGCCGGTTTTCCTTATCTTATCGGCTATGGTCTGACTGAGTGTTCGCCCCTGTTGGCCGGTGGGCCCCCGGGAGATACAACGATTGCGGTGGGATCGACCGGCAAACCCATCCCTGGGGTCCAAGTGAAGATTGTCAATCCTGATCCGGAGACCGGCATTGGCGAAATTCATGGTTCCGGCCCTAATATCATGCGGGGCTACTACAATGACCCGGAAGCCACCGCCGAAACCATGAGCGAAGATGGCTGGCTGGCCACTGGTGATCTTGGATTTTTTGATGATCTGGGTAATCTGCATATCCGGGGCCGGTCCAAGAATGTTATTGTCCTGTCCAATGGTGAGAATGTCTATCCCGAGGCCATTGAGCATAAGATCAATGGCACTCCCTGGGTGGTGGAGTCTCTGGTGGTTGAGAATAACGGCCGTCTGGAGGCCTGGGTCTATCCGGATTATGAATATATTGACGCGGAAACAACCGGCCAGTCACGGCTCCAGCGGCATGAACATATAGAAAATCTGTTAGGCGAGATGCGGAAAAAACTCAACGAACAGGTCTCTCCGGCATCACGATTGGCCAGAATCCTTGAACGCCAGGAGCCTTTTATCAAGACGGCAACCCACAAGATCAAACGGTATTTGTATAGCAGCGGCAGCACGGTGTCGTGACGCAAAATGAGCAGGTATCGGTCATTTTGCGAGTCCTGGCTGGTCAGAAAAGAAAAATATCTTTGAGGAAAAGAAATGAAGAAGAGTATCTCTGTGGTCTTCCTGGCAGCCCTCTTGGGTGGTGGATCAGCCTGGGCCTCTCCTATGAACTCAATGAGATCTGGACGCTGATGGCTGGTTTCGGCTATGATGAAACTCCTGTCCCTGATTCCACCCTGCTCTTTGATCTCCCTGACTCTGCTGCTTATCTCTATTCCGTAAGCGCTCGCTACCAGGTGAACGAGCGGATGGAGACCGGGGCCGGCTATCTCTATGATTATAAGGAGAACCGGTCGGCGACCAATGCAAGGCTGAATGGCACCTTTACCGACTCTGCCGCCCATCTGCTGACCATGGGGCTGACCTATACTTTTTAGCTGCCTGTTCAATGGTGATGAATGTGAAAATGCGACAGCCCGGCTCTGACAACGCTTTTGAGCCTGGCTGTCGCTTCTTCCCTGTACGCGAGGTCTTCTGTGACTGATATCCTGCTGCCTGTACTTCTCCTCCTGCTGGTTGCCGTGCTCTGTGTTCTGCTGCTGATCCTGAGAAAGCAGGGGCTCCAGATCGATTCAACGTTACTTTTCTCCCGTCTCGATACCTTTGAAAAAGGACAGGAGCGTACCGAGTCTCTACTCAGAGAGGAGGCTGCCAGGAGTCGTGAGGAGTTGAGCAGGACGGCGAGAGAACAGCGGCAGGAACTCTCCGAGGCCTTTAAGGGCTTTGGCGATTCTGTTGTTCAGCGGATGAGGGATGTTGCCTCTATTCAGAAGGAACGACTTGAGTCCATGTCAGCGGTGATTGCCAAACTGGCCGATTCCACTGAGAAGAAATTTGAGGCTCTCAGGGTCACGGTGGAAGGGAAACTGCAAAGTATGCAGGATGAGAACGCTAAACAGCTTGAGCAGATGCGGCAGACCGTAGACGAGAAATTGCAGGGGACTCTCGAGAAACGCCTCGGAGATTCATTTAAGCAAGTCAGCGAACGGTTGGAGATGGTGCACAAGGGTCTGGGTGAGATGCAGACCCTGGCCACCGGAGTTGGTGACCTGAAAAAGGTGCTCACGAATGTCAAGACTCGTGGAACCTGGGGCGAGGTGCAGCTGGGAGCCTTACTGGAGCAGGTACTGAATCCTGAGCAGTTTGGTGTCAATGTGGCCACAAGAGATGGCGGTGAGCGTGTTGAATTTGCGATCAAATTGCCGGGGGCGGGAACGGACAAGGAGGATATTGTCTGGCTTCCCATTGATGCCAAATTCCCCATTGAGGATTATCAACGTCTGATTGAGGCCCAGGAGGCGGGAGATGCGGCAGGGGTTGATGCGGCTGGAAAGCAGCTGGAGGGCCGGGTCAAGGCCTGTGCGGGGGATATCTGCCGTAAGTATCTGAATCCGCCAAAGACTACTGACTTTGCCATCCTTTTCCTGCCGATCGAGGGACTTTTTGCCGAGGTCATTCGCCGTACCGGCCTGGCCGAGTTCATTCAGCGGGAAAGTCGTGTGGTGATAGCCGGGCCGACGACTCTCTGGTCAATTCTCAGCAGTCTGCAGATGGGTTTCCGCACCCTGGCCATCCAGAAACGATCAAGTGAGGTATGGAACCTCCTGGCTGCGGTCAAGACCGAGTGGACCAAATATGGAGATGTTTTGGAGAGTGTGCAGAAAAAGCTGGAACAGGCATCTAAGACTATTGATCAGGCAAAGACAAGATCAAGGTCGGTAGGCAGGAAGCTCAGGGATGTCCAGGATCTTCCCGTGGCCGAGGCCGCTGTCTTGTTATCTCTTGATGTGCTGGATGAGGATGAGGTGGAGGATCGCTGCTGAGTACTCCGGCACCTCCCCGTGAGCCTGTTTAAAGAGCATTATGGCGCCCATTAAAGCCGACCCACGAACGAGCTGTTTGCCTTGTTGGGGACGAGATCACCTGTGCAGCCATGGAAAACGGTGTGGAAAAATCAAAAAGTAATCCATAAACAAGGCAAGATCGGGAAAGCTAAGAAAGCAGCAGGCTATTGGCAAACGTGATCAGAGGCATGATCATCTTGGACAGAATACCACTGACGGCCAGGATAATGAGCAGAATAAAGCCATATCTTTCGATGGATGCATAGGAGCGGGCAAGCCCGTTAGGCAGAATGCCGGTGAGAATACGGCTGCCATCCAGCGGTGGGATGGGCAGAAAGTTAAAGATACAGAGCACCAGATTAATCCAGACGCTGGCGATCAAGGTGTGATTCAGTGGAACCAGAATTGATTCCCCCAGGACAGAGTAGGGGAGGATCTGGGCCAGCAACCAGACCGTCTTGACCATCAGCGCGCTCACTAAGGCCAATACGAGATTGGTCGCCGGACCTGCCAGGGCGACCCAGAGCATATCCTTTTGAGGATTTTTAAAATAAACAGGATTTACCGGCACCGGCTTGGCCCAGCCAATATGGAAAATAAAAAAAGCAATCGTTCCCAAGGGATCCAGATGCTTGAGCGGATTCAAGGTCAGGCGTCCAGCACCCTGGGCCGTTGGGTCTCCCAAACGGAATGCCACATACCCATGGGCAAATTCATGCAGAGTAAGGGCCAGCAGCAGAGGCGGGGCCAGGATAATAAACTGCAGAAGAGTGTCATTCATAAAAAAACATCCAAAGGCTGAGGCATCAGCAAAAACATCATTGACAATCCCCGGTGGACAGTCAAACCATAACTGATTTTGATGATAAGCATGCTTCCATGAAGACGCAACCGAATCCCGTGGAGCTATTAATAATGATCAGGCCCCCAAAGGTCTTCTGCCTATTGAGACGTTTTCACTCTGTTCACTGCATGAGATTCCTCCCGATGGAATACTAAGAAAAAAACAATCATCAGAGACAAACAGGCTTGAGGAAACAAAGAAACTAGGGTATATAGACACATCTTTTCTGCACCAGTAGCTCAGCTGGATAGAGCAACGGACTACGAATCCGTAGGTCGGGGGTTCGAATCCCTCCTGGTGCACCAGTAAAATCAAAGGGTTAGGCGTTTTTCGCTTAACCCTTTTTTTGTTCCGTCAGATGCCGGTCAGATGAAATGCTCTTATTCTGGCTTCTGCTCTTTCTTTGTTTTCTCTCTTCCTCAGAAAAGTTCACAAATAAAACCAAAGCACAAGCCTGATAAGAACGCATCCTGTATTGCACTTGTTATCAACGGGTATGGGTCTTTTTTTCACAAGAGGCAGGGGGGGGTACTCCCTACCAGACGCCTTAGACAAGTTTTCACTATTTTGACCAACAAATATTTCTGGGAGTATCAGCCAATAGAAAATAATGTAAAATTGTTGCTCTATGTGGCAGTTTTCGGCTCAAGATTCAACGAAAACAGAGTGGGCAATACATTTGTATGGGTGCAGTTTTTTTTTGCATTTTATACCGATAAAACCCCATGTTTTAAGGCCAGTTAATTAAATTATAAATATTCATAAAAAGACAGCCCATTAAAGATGTTTCAGGCAAATGCTATTTACATGAAGGGGAAAAAGCTTTTAATTAAATTCTCTTGACACCCCATAAGAAAATAGAGGACATATACAACTGATTGAAAAATCAAAAAAGTTAAAAAAACATTTTTTGATTTTTCAAAAACATATCATCGTGATCCAACAACAAGAAACTTATTATTATAAGTTCACCTACAAAATGTAATTTTTCATGTGTAATAATGCGTAAAATTACAACATCTTACAAGCAGGTATGAAAAATGCGTATTCCGGCCGAAAAAGGC
>DCUN01000103.1 GCA_002327225.1 Desulfobulbaceae bacterium UBA2213 | reverse complement strand
AATTCATTTGGAGGTTATTTTTTATGCGCACAACAAATTATTTTTAATAGTAATTTGGGGAAATAATTAAAAAAATACCAATGGCAAGGTCAAGCAATGGCAGGTAATCAGAAAAAAGAGATTCTTCCTGATATGCCCATCGCTGTCACCAGCCATAAATCCTGCATTTTTATGGTATCATACCCTGTAAACCTTTCCGCTTTTCTCAAATTACACAGGAGGAGGAAGGTAAGGATGACCTGATTTATTCATCTGCGTTATAAACGGCCGGAGATATTCAAGCCGATGATCGGTTGCGCGTTGTAGTCTTCTTGGGTCAGTTCATGGCCATTACTATCATCGATGTTCATCTGTCCGTTCAAGGTCATACCGAGGTAACCATCAAATGAAATGACCTTGGTTACAGCCCAGCTGGCTCGCACGAACACCGGAATTCCCTCGATCTCTGCAAAACCAGATGGCGCAACTTCGGAGTTGGAATCAAGGGCAAAGCGTATGTTCCGATAGACGCCACCGAAACCACAATCAAACTGCTCATTGAATCGATAGCTCAGTTCGAGCCCTGCCGGGCCAAAGGGACCTGGGCGAAAAGGATTGGCAAGAAGCAAGTGATCGGCGATTTGCCAACGAACGAGCAGCAGAGGAAAAAATCTGGAATTTTCCAGCCCATAGACGTAGCCGGAACCGAGGCCAAGACTCAGCGTTTGAGAAAATGTGTGCATATACGATGCGATAGCACTCAGGGTTACTCCTTCAGCAAAATCGGCACTTGCCTCACTGGCAGTGCCAATGCTACCGAGAACATTGAAGCGTCCCTTTTCTCCTACCTCCATGGTCAAGGGGGCACTCAGTGTGAGAAAATCAGCACGCTCCCAAGGGATTATTGCATAGCCAGAAAAATCGTAATCAATAGCCGTGTAATTCAGCCCAAGGCCAATTGTGGAACCGTTACCAATAGTTCTCTGTGTGCTGCCAGAGATAAAGAAGTATTGACTCGAAAATTCCCTACCGCCGTCAAAATCGGCGTCGGTTGAGAGAAAATAGCCGGAGCTATACCGGTTCGACCATTCCGCCTCCGATTGTGCTGAAAAAGCATGGCCGACGATTGATAGCAAGCTGAGTAATGCGCCTGTGATGGCGAGCTTGAAAGAATAATTTGAGGACATGCTATTTTCCTTTGAAAAAGTTCCTATCTATATGAAAATGCTCTGTCAGAGTTGGTCATCAGCGCTGACATACCTTGAAAAGGCCAGTTTTTTTGCACCGGATGAGATGATGAGTAGGCGCTTTTTTCGGGCTTTCGAAAAAAGCCCTTTCCAACAAAGGGCCATCCGATCCAATACATCTAAGCTACCTTTCCCCAACAGCTTTCGCAATTATTTTCGCGCTGAAACCAATAACTGGCGTTGGACCAACCGGCGGTCATTCAGCAACGAGGTCAATATCAATTCATGAATGTCTTTTTAGAAAATTCCTTCTTCTTCAAAGCGGTTAAATCTTGTGGAAAGGATTTGAAGAGGGAGTCATTGGCAACCTCAACCATTTAAGCAAACCTGCAACTTGACATTGTTCCTGAGTATCTTCGCTCTATCAGAGTCAACATCTTTCCAAAATATATTGACTAAACGACGAAGACATTCCCCTGTCATTCAAAGCGGGACGATCAGCAGCCGCATCCTGAAGTTTTTTTTCCGGTAAGCTTGGCAAGCCAACTGTTGAGGATATAGCGCGCGCAACCGCAGCCGTCATCGGGATTGACAAAGATGGCCCCGGTGGGACAGTTCCTGGCACAGGCCCCGCATTCCATGCAGGCATCATAATCGACGATGGTCGCCTTATTCTCCACGCACCTGAAAATCCGGTGCGGACAGACTATCTCGCACATCCCGCAACCAATACAGGCCGCCTGATCAAGTTTAAGAATGGCGGCGCCATCTATGTATCTGAACTCTTTCATCATCTTATGTATTAAAGAAAAAACGGACCGGCCAGCCAGCAGGAGAGGCCAAGCAGGGCAGAGACGATCTGTACGGCCAGCCCTTTGCGCATCTCCATTTCAACCCCGGAAAGCGAGGTATAGGGAGTGGAACCGGTAAAGTTCATGGCCAGAAACGAGTTGACACTCATTGCCCATACGGCCATGCCGGTCACGGCCGTCCAGCCGACTGAGGGAAAAAAGTGCTGAACAGTGAAAATTCCGACCCATATGCCAAGGAACATCCCTTTGACCCAGAACTGTCTGCCGGGCATCCATGGAAGCAGGAGCGGAAGCAGAACCGCCCCGGAAAAGATGCTTATAATCGTCACAATGGCTATGTTTCCACCTCGTTGCAATGCCCGGTCCAGTGAATACAGATCAGGGCCGAAACCAGAGAAGAGTACCAGGCAGGCAAGGGTGAGAACAAGCGGTTTCAACAGTAAGAATAATTCCAACGGGATCAGGACTGCACGTTCCTTCAGATTAAAGGTGACGCTGCGCATGGTCTCGTCTGCGGCTTTACCGCTCGCCAGAAACGCCTTGATATCAGTTGCCCTGATCGGGCCGAATATGCCTTTGAAACCACAAGCAGTTTTCAGTTTCAGGGCAGAGACCCCAGGGGCGCCACATTGCGGGAGGATGAGTTCACGGTGAGTGACCACGTCCACAAGTCTTGCCCGCTGGACCTGATAGGCTATCTCTTCAGTGGAAAATGTTCCTCTACCGGCTGCGCACCAGACATTGATGCCTCTGGTATCAACCACCAGTATCCACGCATCCACACCCCCAAGTTCATGGCGCAGGGCATCGAAGGTCAGTTTGTAATTGGCGGTAATTAGGACGGGCGAATCGGCAGTTGGCCAACCGACACAATACAGTCCGGGCGTTATGGTGTATTTGTCACGCTGAATACCGGTTCGCGCTCCAATCGTCCCGATATGATCAGACCGGTTCAGGATGGTATCAACCTGCGGCACCGAGCCTGCCCGAGAGTCAACAAAACCGATGACAAAAGGGAAGATGGTGTATCCTGCCCGTTCATGCTCCCCGGACCGGGGCTCAGCCTTGGGGCCTCAGCAGACTCCGGCATCGACTTCCGGCGGCGGGGCCAGATGAAACGAAGAGGATGCAGGATCTACCGATTTTGATACACTGGAAAGAGATTGAAATGATTGACTCATGATCGAGATACTTCCGTTTGAATCAACAGCAGATTAAGAGGAGAACAGCCCCCCAAGTCGGCTACTATTTTCCCTGCTGGAAGGCTGCATGTCTTTTGTTTATACCACAAACAGCATGTTACCTATATCAAACACCGTATGGCCATTACAGTAATTCATCCCGCAATCTTTGTCGCCAGAAAATCGACAAAGAGATCACTATCATTCTGCACCTGACAGACCCGGTAGTCCTTCAGGCCGATGGCCAGGGCCAGCTCTTTATACTCAATGGCCAGCTCCAGATCGGTCTCGGAATTATCGATGGTAAAGGAAAGGGGATAGACAATCACCTTTTCACCCGCCAACCCCTGAAGCGTCGTATCGAGGGAGGGTTCCAGCCAGCGCATGGGGCCGACCTTGGACTGATAGGCCAGATGGATCTCCTTGAAACCCAGGCCGGCAGTCGGCAACAAGGCCTTTAAAAGAGCAACATGCGCCTTGACCTGGCCTTCATAAGGATCATGGGCGGCAATCTTCTGCGGCAGGCCATGGGCCGAAAAAAGCAGATGATAGCTGCTGTCCTGATACTGCTCCCGGATCCGTTCAATAATAGAGGCGTTAAAAAGGGGATCATCAAAATAGGGCCCGACTTCCCTGACCTTCGGGCTCTGACCATGACTCTTGAGCCCACGATAAACATCTTCAACACTCGACTGAGTGGTGGTCGAGGAATAATGGGGATAGAGCGGAACGAGGATCAGCTCGTCAAATTTCCTCTCAGCCAAAAGATCTGCGACCAGGGGAGCGGTATAACGCATGACCGGAAAAACCGCTTCTCCGCTTCTTCGCTGCAATTTTGCCACCAGGCGTTCGGTATGCTCATAGATCCTGCTGCCACCTATCAACTCATACTTCCGCCATGTTTTTTTATAGCGCAGGGTTGAGATGAGAGGGGCCAGAAGATAACGCAGTGGCGAACGGATAATGTGCTTATCACTGAACATATTGAAGAGAAAGGTCCTGAGTTCCTCTTCCGATCGCGCCCCGCCCATGTTGAGCAGCAAGATTCCTTTCATGCTCGCACCTCTATCATCTGTTGTCTGTCCTCTGTCATCTGATCCGTTTATCCCAGGGCCACATCGAGCGCCATCATCACCGTGAACCCTGCCATAGTGGCCATGGTGACCAGATCGATATGGGCCTCATTGAGCTGAGAGGTTGGAATCAGTTCCTCCACCACCACAAAGATCATGGCCCCGGCGGCAAAACAAAGGGCATNNGCAAAGCAGAGGGCATAAGGAAGAATCGCCTGCATCTGGAGGACAAAAAAGGCCCCCAGGACTCCGGCCACAGGCTCAACCATGCCCGACGCCTGGCCCATAAGAAAACTCTTCTTGCGGCTCATACCCTCTCTTCTCAGGGGCATGGCCACTGCCGTTCCTTCCGGGAAGTTCTGCAGACCAATGCCGATGGCCAAGGCGACAGCCGCGCCAATGGTGGCTGATGGCAGACCCGCAGCCACCGCCCCGAAGGCGACTCCAACGGCCAGCCCTTCCGGGATATTATGGAGAGTGATAGCCAGGACCAGCAGGGTGCTGCGCTGCCATGAGGTCTTGACCCCCTCACTCTTATTCATCGCCAGCCCTGGATGGAGATGGGGAAGAAAGCTATCGGTCAACCGCATGAAGATGCCGCCGCCCATGAATCCGATCACGGCAGTCAGCCAGGGGACAAGCCCCATCTGCCCTGCCATCTCAATGCCTGGAGCCAGCAGTGACCAGAAACTTGCGGCAATCATGACCCCGGCCGCAAACCCCAGCATGGCATCCATAAAACGCTGATTGACCGTCCTGGTGAAAAAGACCAGCGAGGCCCCGGCTGCGGTGACCCCCCAGGTAAAAAGAGTGGCCAGAAACGCCTGCATTACCGGATCAAACTGCTGTATAAAACTGATCATTGAGCGACCGCCATTATTTTCTCCTCCTCTTCCAAGGATAACTTGGACAAGCACACTCCCCTACCAGCTCTCATTCTTTTTACCAGATGCCGATCAATAAAAAAAGGGGCGCCAGCTGGCTCCCCTTTTTTTATCACTGGAACGAGTGCTGAGTTTTACAGTTTGAAGAGCAGGTCACTATAGGTCGGCACCGGCCAAAGATCACTGGGCAGAATTTGCTCAAGGGCATCTATGTCAGCTCGCAGACTTACCGTCATAGCCATGACCTTGTCACGATAGGCCGCAGCCTGCTTCTCCACCTTGTCAAGATCTTGCGCCTTTTTGGTCTCTTCTTCAAGTTTTGCCACTTTCCTGGCGGCCGCATCAAGATGTTTTGACACCTGTGCCAGCAGTTCCTTCTGTACCGTTCCCAACTTGCCGGCAGCAGCGAGGGAAGCGCCGAGCTCAGTCACGAAACGAATGGCGGCAGGGATATACTGACGCCGGGTCATCTGGATTGCAGTCAGGGACTCGATATTGATATGCTTGGCATACTGCTCGACATAGATATCATAGCGGGAATGCAGCTCATCCTTAGAAAGCACGTTGTACTTGCCGAAGAGCTTGATCGACTTAGGAGTGACAAAGGCCTTCAGGGCATCCACGGTGTTCCGGGTATTGGGAAGACCGCGTTTCTCGGCCTCTTTGACCCACTCTTCAGAATAATTATTGCCATCAAAAATGATCCGGCCATGCTTGGTTATCACTTCGGTCAAGATTGCCGAGATCTCTTTATTCACATCCTTGGCCTTTTCCAGACGGGTGGCAATTTCATCCAGGGCCTCAGCGGCAATGGTATTCAGGGCTACATTGGGACCGGCTATGGACTGGGAAGAACCGACCATCCGGAACTCAAACTTGTTACCGGTAAAGGCAAAAGGCGAGGTGCGGTTACGGTCCGTATTATCCTTGGGCAGTTCCGGCAGAGAATCAACACCGATTTTCAAGGTCTGGCAGACATCTTTTTTACAGATTTTCTCTCCTTTGGCCAGTTTTACCAGGACATCCGACAATTCCTGACCGAGAAAGACGGAGATGATTGCCGGCGGGGCCTCGTTGGCGCCCAGGCGATGATCATTACCGGAGCTGCCGCAGGTGGCACGCATGATGTCGGCATGGGTGTCCACGGCCTTGAGCAGGGCGCAGAGAAAGATCAGGAACTGGGCGTTATCCTCGGGGGTCTGGCCCGGTTCAAGCAGGTTAATACCGTCATCGGTGGAGAGCGACCAGTTATTGTGCTTGCCGGAACCATTCACACCGGCGTAGGGTTTTTCATGGAGAAGACAGACCATACCATGACGGATAGCCACCTTCTGCATGGTCTCCATGACCAGCTGGTTGTGGTCGGTGGCGATATTGGTGGTAGTGAAAACAGGGGCCATCTCAAACTGGGCCGGAGCCACTTCATTGTGTTTAGTTTTGGAGGCGACGCCCATCTTCCACAATTCGATATCCAGATCCTTCATGTAGGAGGAGACACGATCCTTAATCGCACCGAAGTACTGGTCTTCCAGCTCCTGACCTTTGGGGGCGGGCGCGCCAAAGAGGCTGCGGCCACAGGTCATCAGATCAAGACGCTGCTGATAGTATTCCTTCTCGACCAGGAAATATTCCTGCTCGGCACCAACGGTTGACATGACAGCACCGGATGTGGTGTTCCCCATGGCCTTGAGCACCCGCATCGCATGCTTGGCAACGACGTTCATCGACCGCAGCAGCGGAGTCTTCTTGTCCAACGCCTCACCCTTGTAGGAACAGAAGGCGGTGGGGATACAGAGGGTCACGTCGCCGGCAGTATCCTCTTTCAGGAAGGCAGGTGAAGTGCAGTCCCAGGCGGTATAGCCGCGGGCCTCGAAGGTGACGCGCAGCCCACCGCTCGGAAACGATGAGGCATCCGGTTCGCCCTGAATCAGCTGTTTACCGGAAAACTCCATGATCACGCCGCCGTCATCGGTGGGGGCGATAAAAGAATCGTGCTTCTCGGCAGTGGTGCCGGTCAAGGGCTGAAACCAGTGGGTGTAATGACTGGCACCCCGCTCGATGGCCCAATCTTTCATGGCATTCGCCACCACCGAGGCGACCTCCGGGGCCAGGGCGACACCGGTAATAATGGTTTTGTGCAGCGCCTTGTAGGTATCCTTGGGCAGCCTCTCCTTCATCACCCTGTCATTAAAAACATTGGCCCCGAACAACTCCGGCACAGGGATAGCACTCTGACCATACCCGCTGTCACAACAGCAATTTTGCTTATCACACATTCGTTGTTCCTCCTGATCTTTTTGATTCATGATTTTTAGGTGCCGTAAATGAAGCAAACAAGGGTTTCTTCTTCCTCGCTTCGTTTACGGTACATTATGCCGCTTCCAGGAAACAGCCAATCCTTTCAGGATATTTCCTGGAAGCGGCGTCTTGCCGATACCAACATACAAGGATCCGTTACGAATCAGCCAGTGCATTTCCAGCCATTTCGTTACGAATTCCGATGCAGGCCATGAATGGCCCAGTGTCGCTCGCTCCAGGGATGGACAAAGAGCAACTGCCATTCTACCATCACGATGACGGCATTTTCTATAACGGCCTGTACTTCATTTTCTACCCATCACACTATGTGAATACGTTTATCTTGTTACCATTTTGACCACAAAAAGTAATTAAAAAATATTTTTACTTACATATTTGTAACATTTTACAGGGCGCGCTCAATTGCATAGAGCACACCCTCTTTGATTTCAGAGGCAAAGGATGCATCCGTGATTTTTTGCCCCTCGTTATCAAGAACATAAAAAATATCAATCAACTGATGAACCTCCGTGGCAATAAAGGCACGATAGATGTTAATTCCAAAATCAGCCAGAGTCTGGGTAATATGATACAATTGTCCAACCCCATCTTCAGAATGCACCTCAATGACCGTGTAACTGTCTGAGATATCATTATCAATCACAACCCGGGACAGCTGACCCTGCAGCATTGTCTCGGACAGCTTCCGCCGTTCATACATCGAGGCCAGTTTTCGAGAGATCCTGTATTCAAGACCGAGTCGATGATTGAGCGCACGATCAAGATCATCATTAATAGCCTGCCACTCTTTTTCAATAAAGCTCAGACCATCAAAGGAACGTACCTCGAGCACATCCACCGCTAACGCCATCCCTGGCTCGCGCGGCATTAGGCCATCCCTGGCCGTCACCGCTAACGCCAATCGCTCTTTCTCCCTCCCTGGAGCGAGCGACACTGGGCCCTCCTTGGCCGTCACCAGCTCACCACTGCCCCAGGTAAAGATCTGCGCGCTCAGCACCGAGAGATTATGAAGCGCCAGCACGCCGCAGATCTTCGCCAGCAGACCGGAACGGTCTCTAGCCATAATCAACAGAGACCAGTTCTGGCGCAGCTCCCGCGGAAAGATCAGGGCCCTCTGTCGCAAGACCTGACAATTCTGCCGATGCACACGGATATGTTCAACAACCACTTCGGGAGTAAAACTGAGCAGATAGTCTGCGGGCAGGAGGGTAACATCGGCCAGCGCCTCCTCATCATCGCCTAGAAGCGACACAACTTGCTCACGCAGCCAGTCAACTCCCTGTTCCACCTGCCGCTGCACCATATCAGGATGCGCGGCAAGCAGACCGGCTTCCAGATAGGGAGAAACCTTCAGGAACATCTCATGGAGCAGGGCCCCCTTCCACTCACTCCATGCCGAAGGGCCAGTGGCCTTGGAATCGGCAACAGAAAGAAGATAGAGCATGGCCAAACGGTCACTGTCTCCGATCGTCTCAGCGCAGCGCCGGATAAAGGCCTCATCATTCAAGTCACGACGCAGGGCATTTTCCGGCATGAACAGATGATAGCGTATCAAAAAAGAAAGACAGGCGCATTCAGCAGGATCAAGCCCAAGCCTCAGACCTACATCCCCAACCATCTCCGCCCCGATCAAGGAATGATTGCCGCCCGCCCCCTTGCCGATATCATGCAGCAGGGCGGCCAGAAAGAGGATATGCGGCGAGGCCACCAAAAGATAGACAGTGGCATCCTCTTCCACGATCAATCGCAACTCGGACACGGCCTGCAACAGATGCCGATCAACCGTGTAGATATGATACATATCATGCTGGGCCAGGGTACTGATCCGCGCGAACTCGGGGATATAGGCGGTAAGCAGCCCGGTCTCCAGCATCACCTCCAAAACAGGAAGTGGATCAGAGGGGTGTAACAAAAGCTCAAAAAAAGGTTTGGACATACGGGGCGAAACCCGCATCTTGTCATCCACCAGATCAAGATGAGCGCTGATAATTTTACGGGTTCGATGATGAACAGGAGCCCCCATTCTGGCCGACAGCAGAAACAGACGCATGAGCAGATAGGGCCTGGCCGCCAGCTCTTTGGCGGAGACAACCAGATGAATGCGGTTGTTACGCAGCTCAATCCCCTTTTCCAGAGTCCGGTCACTCTTTGCCTGCTCGCCCTTTGCCGAAAAGCCAAGGACTTCATCCACATGCTCAAAAAAGAGATCCGTGATCACCGCAATCGTCTGGAGATGACCATGCATCTCCCGCATGAATCTCTCGACTCCCAGCTTTCCCGTTCCCGTCTTATAGCCGAACTCCCGGGCTAGCTCTTCCTGGTGCTCAAAGTAAAGCTGATCATTCTTGCGGCCGCTGATATAATGCAACCGGTTCCTGATCTTCACCAGCTCATTCCAGGAGGCTGCAAAGGCATCCTTCTCTTCCTCGAGTAGAATACCTGCCTCGACAATGTCCCGCAGACCATCCAGACCGAAGACAACCTTTGCCGTCCAGAGCATGGCCTGAATATCCCGCATTCCGCCTTTACCCTCCTTGATGTGGGGCTCAAGCAGATAACTGTGACTGCCAAAACGCTCTCGACGCGCCGCACGGAAGGCCTTCATGCTGCGCACAAATTCATCCCGACCGCCTTCAATAAAACGCAGCCGATACTGGGCCAGTAAGTCATCGAACAAGACCTGTGACCCCGCTAGAAACCTGGCATCAAGCATGGCGACCTGGAAGAAAAAATCGTGGCCGGCATGCTCAATGGATTCCTCAACCGTACGCACCCCGTGACCGACCTCAAGCCCTGTATCCCAGAGTGGATAGAGAATGGTCTCAGTCACATGCTTGATCTCATCCTCCTGCTCCTTTTGGTAGAGGATCATCAGGTCAATATCAGAATAAGGAAAAAGCTCCTCGCGGCCGTAGCCGCCAAGGGCCACCAGGGCAATTGAGCCAGTCAGATCACTGTCCACACCCTGAAAATGGTGACAGATAAAGGCATCAACCAACCTGCTTTGTTCGGCAAGCAGGGACTGACCACTCAGACCCTGCTGCCACAGTTGTTCCAAGGCGACACGTTGGGCGCGAAGATGCGTGGACTTCATGGAGTATCTTTATCCGTGGCGGTGATTCTGCAAAGCGGCATAAGTAAATAACATGACCACCTAAGCAACTTGTCTGTTATTTGGCAGACGCCACTCACAGCAACATCCATAAAAAGGTGCTGTTGCAGTGAAGCGGCATAAGAGTCCGTAACGAAATGAGCAGAAAAGCACTGCTCATTTCATAACGGACTCTAAATAGCGTCATGGTCCTCTTCGCCGGTGCGCACCCGAACAATACGCTCAACAGGCATGACAAAGATCTTGCCATCACCTATCGTGCCACTGTTGGCCGCATTTCTGATGGTTTCGACCACCTGACCCACCTGCTCGGCCCCGACCACGATCTCAATTTTAATCTTAGGAATAAAATCAACAACATACTCGGCACCGCGATAGATCTCGGTATGCCCCTTCTGGCGGCCATAGCCCTTGACCTCACTAATCGTCATCCCCTTGATACCAATAGCATTGAGGGCATCTTTTACATCATCCAATTTAAAGGGTTTAATAATCGCTTCAATTTTTTTCATAATAGCTCCTTTTATTTTCAGAGGACAGAGGACAAAAGGTAAAAAAGCAAACTTTCGATACACTCATTGACCATTGCGGTATCTTCCATTCATCATTGCGCTTCTGCCGCTCTTTTAATTACAGATAACTACTCAAGTTGAGTAAACTCTTAGGTTAGGGCCTGTTAGGCAAAAAACAATCTGAAACAAGATACAAAAAACGCCTTATCTGGTGCTTTTCAGCTGCTAACAGACTCACCCCCCACAGACTATCTACTTGAGTAGCTACTCTACACAATTACAGGTCATAACCGACTTCACTGTGCTGGGTCAGATCCAGTCCTTGCGTCTCATCATCCGAGCTTACCCGAAGACCAATGACGACGTCTATGACTTTCAAGATAATAAAGGTGACAACAACCGAATAGGCAATCGTTGTACCAGCGCCAACGGCCTGAACAACCACCTGATGTGCATTTCCGGAGAGAAGTCCGTTGCCGGCAGGATTCACGGCTGTAGATGCAAAAATACCGGTTGCCAGTGCCCCCCAGATACCACCAACACCATGAACACCAACCACGTCAAGGGAATCATCATAACCCATTTTGGATTTAACAAGAACCGCAAGATAGCAAATGA
Organism: Desulfobulbaceae bacterium UBA2213; assembly: GCA_002327225.1. GTDB lineage: Bacteria > Desulfobacterota > Desulfobulbia > Desulfobulbales > Desulfocapsaceae > UBA2270. The sequence continues at coordinate 5,312 of DCUN01000103.1, read as the reverse complement.
CACCAGCCACACCACCCATAATAATAGCCGAAACAGGACTGACAAAACCTGCCCCCGGAGTAATTGCTACCAGCCCAGCCAAGGCACCGGAAGCGACACCGAGAGTGGTCGGTTTTCCCTGCACCTTCCATTCAGCAATACCCCAGGCCAGGGCGCCAGCAGCCGTTGCCACCTGGGTGGTGAAAAGGGCAAGGACAGCAATGGGACCAGCACCAAGCGCACTCCCAGCATTAAAGCCAAACCAGCCAAACCAGAGCAGGCCAGCACCCAAAACCGTCATTGGCAGATTATGGGGATGCATGGAATCACGGCCATACCCTTTTCGCTTACCAAGAACCAGGGCCGCAACCAAGGCCGCAGCCCCAGAGTTGATATGAATAACAGTACCGCCGGCAAAATCAAGTGCGCCCATCGCGCCAAGCCATCCACCTTGTCCCCATACCCAATGACAGACAGGGAGATAGACAAACGTTGACCACAAGACAGTAAAGGCCAGAAAGGCAGTAAACTTCATCCGCTCCGCAAAGGCCCCGGTAATCAGCGCCGGGGTAATAATAGCAAACATCAGCTGAAAGGCACAAAATAACAAGGACGGGATAGTAGCCGAGTAAGGACCTGGCTCAAGCCCTATTCCTTTCAAAAAAACATGATCAAAATTGCCGATAAAATGACCAACATCTGGACCAAAAGCCAAAGAGTAACCATAAACAACCCAAATGATCGGGATAATCCCCAGGCAGACAAAGCTCTGCATGGTCGTTGCCAGCACATTTTTTCTGCGAACCAGACCGCCATAAAACAGGGCCAGTGCCGGTGTCATCACCATCACCATTGCCGTAGCAATGAGCATAAAAGCGGTATCTCCAGTATCCATCACTCTCTCCTTCTTTTCAAAAAGTTACCAAATAATTCATTTAATGATTATAAGCCGTCTCAGAATGTTCAACTGAATCAAGACCTACAACCTCATCCTCTTCCGCCAGCCTGAACCCCATCGTTACATCAATGACCTTCAAAAGAATCCAACTGACCACCAGGGTATAACTACCAACCACTGCAACACCGAATGCCTGTTTTCCAAACTGAGCCGCGTTTCCAGCCAGCAGACCATCCACTCCCCCAGGATTTACCGAGGTAGAGGCAAAGATCCCCAGACAGAGTGTGCCCACTACGCCACCAACACCATGAATCCCAACTACGTCAAGCGAGTCATCAAACGTGAGCCGGCTTTTCATACGTACGGCAAGGAAACAGAAAACCCCGGCAAGAAGGCCAATGACAATGGCCGCATTAGGACCAACAAAACCGGCCGCCGGGGTGATCGTGGCCAGCCCGGATATTGCCCCGGATGCCGCACCCAGAGTTGTGGCCTGACCCATGACAAGTTTTTCCATCACTACCCACATGAGCATACCGGCCATACCTGCAAGATGCGTAGCCACAAAGGCCGTAGCGGCAACCTCATTGGCGGCAAGGGCCGATCCACCATTAAAGCCAAACCAGCCGAACCACAGCAGACCTGTTCCCAGCAAGGTCATTGGCAGATTGTGAGGCATAAAACTCGTCCGGCCATATCCACGCCGTGGCCCAACGACTAGAACAGCGGCTAAAGCAGCCGCCCCACAGGTGACATGAACAACCAGGCCACCGGCAAAATCAAGAACACCTATCTGCGCCAACCATCCACCCTTGGCCCAGACCCAGTGACAGACAGGATTATAAACTAATATTGTCCAGGAAAGTGCAAAGACCAGAAAAGGAGCAAACCGTACCCGCTCCGCAAAGGCCCCGGTGATTAGGGCCGGGGTGATAATGGCAAACATGCATTGATAAATCATAAAAACAATGTGCGGAATCGTGGTTGCGTAGTCTGGGCTTGGGGCATTACCTACCCCGTTTAAAGCAAACCACGACAAGTCCCCTATCACCCCTCCGACATCGGGGCCAAATGACATTGAATAGCCCAGATAAACCCACTCGATGGAAATCAGGGCTATCATAAAAAAACTCTGCATGAGAGTCCCCAAAACATTCTTTCCGCGCACCATCCCGCCATAAAAGAGAGCAAGCCCGGGTGTCATCAGTAACACCAGACCCGCTGCCGCCAGGATAAATGCTGTATCCGCCTTGTCCACCTTTTCCCTCCATACTAATAATTTGGTTACAACCCACAGTGCCTGCGCCCCGCCACAATCACCTCACCACTGACCCCTGGCACCGGATAGAAACTGTCATAAAAAATAGATAGAAATGTATCTCACCATCACTCCCTTAACCAAAAAACGTGCCAGCTGACCAAAAAAACAGCAACTACCTAAAATAACAGGACATACAATAAAGAGGAGATTGATATTTTACTATAAAAAAATTACAACATTGTAATACATGTCAATATTAATATCAATTTTGTCAACACATACCCATGTGCAGTGCAAGAACAGGTCCATTTTTTCACCGAAATTATTTACATTTCACCACATGGAGGGTATCGTTGTAAAGGTATAATCATTTTTATTATTCTCACAGTTTCCTCTCTAAGCAAAGAGATCATCCTTGCCATGAATATCAATGGGCACCACTTCAGAACCATCTGGCCAGACCCCGAAAACAAGGGCCGTATCTGTATTATTGACCAACGTCAACTTCCTCATCAATTTGTCATTGAGTCCCTGACGTCTCTGGACGATTCAGTAAGAGCCATCAAAGATATGCATGTGCGAGGCGCTGGCCTGATTGGTGCTACAGCCGGCTTTGGTATGTACCTGGCAGCAATGAGCGCCCCTGATCATGGAGTGGATGAAATACTTGAACAGGCTGCAATACTGCTGAACAGGAGTCGACCCACCGCCAGAAATCTGGGATGGGCCGTGGAACGTGTTCTTGAAGCAGTAAAAAAGATCCATGAAGGAACAGAAAAAAAGAATATGGCGTATAGGACTGCCTGCGAGATTGCCGACGAGGACGCAGCGTTCTGTAAGCAGATCGGCATGCACGGCCTCGAACTGATTGCCGCCATCAGTAAAGAGAAGAATGGAGAACCAGTCAATATCCTCACCCACTGCAATGCGGGATGGCTGGCTTTTGTTGATTACGGGAGCGCTACAGCCCCCATCTATACGGCAAGAGACGCAGGTATTGCTGTGCATGTCTGGGTAGACGAGACCCGTCCCTGGAATCAAGGGGCAAAGCTTACCGCCTGGGAGCTGCAACAGGAAGGCATCGCCAACACATTGATAACCGATAATACCGGAGGGCACTTGATGCAGAATGGCAGGGTGGATCTGGTCATTGTCGGGTCTGACCGAACCACCCACACCGGTGATGTGGCCAACAAGATAGGAACATATCTGAAGGCCCTGGCTGCCCATGACAACAACATCCCTTTTTATGTTGCCCTGCCATCCTCCACCTTTGACTGGGAACTGGAGGACGGCACTCAAATCCCGATAGAACAGCGCTCAGGGGATGAAATTACCCGAATCAGCGGCATGAATGATAAAACAGGGAAGATCGAGACAGTTCGACTAGTTGCTCCCGGGACCCAGGCAGCGAACTACAGCTTTGATGTAACACCAGCACGACTTATCAGCGGACTTATCACGGAAAGAGGAATCGTTCAGGCCAACAAGGAGGCGATTCATGCTCTTTTCTCGGACAAAAAAAGCGGGACTGACGCAAGGACAACTATGAAAGCAACAGAACACAGACAATTTATTCGTAAAAACGCACTCCACCTTCTCGATTATCTCGTCATCGACCCACATGGCCTGCAAACGACTTACTCAATGGGCCGGACCCTGGATGTAAGTGAAAATGGGCTCAAACTAGAAACGACCCAGCCTATATCCCACAGGGACACCTTGCTGATTACCATTGGTGTCGAGGATGATCTCATAGATCTGCGTGGCGAGGTTGTCCACACAAAAATCATTGACGAACAGTATGTTTCTGGCATTGAATTTCAGGATATTTCTGAGGAAGGAAGAAGGATTTTAAAGAAATATGCCGAAGCCTTTCACGCAATGCATAGCAATAATCAATGAGTTCAACTTCATATTGCTCCCCACGGTAGAGCGAGGGAATGATCCATTTTCAGCAACGAATAACCTTATTTCTTATGGCGAAAAAGGGTATGGGGGGCAATAAATGTACCAGCCTCAATGCTAGATCCATCAAGGTAGCTATAGGCACCGACATGAACGTTTTCACCAAGCTGACTGTCTTTGATAATAGCTCCGTTTTCCAGAGTACAGTTTTTTCCTATAACAGAATGACCGCTAAGATGTACTCCGGGATAGATATTGACATCCTGGCCTATTGACACCTCAGGGGCAATGGAGGTTGTCGCAGGGTCATGCATGCTGATCCCTTCCAGCATCAATTGGCGGTTGCGGCGCATCTGTAATTCTTTGTGCGCCTCGGCCAATTCTATGCGTGAATTCACCCCAAGCACGTCCAGAGGCAGCGATGTCATGTATTTTTCAACAGAATGCTTCTGGCCTACAGCAAGGGAAACTATATCGGTCAGATAGACCTCTCCCTGACTATTATCTGTTCCTACCTTTTTCAGGGTTGTGAACAGAAAGTCAGCGTTAACACAATAGATCCCGGCATTGATCTCCCTTATTTTTTTCTGCTCAGGGCTTGCATCTTTTTCTTCGACAATGGAAAGGACATGGCCTGTCTCATTGCTGATGATCCTCCCGTAATTAGCTGGATTTTCAAGAAGAGTGGTCATAATCGTGAGCGGCCCGCCATGCGCCAGATGTTTTCTGTACATCTGCTCAAGAGTTTCACTCTGAATCAGCGGGGTATCACCACAAAGAATCATGACAGTGCTTTTTTTGCTGTCAATTAACTTCTCAGCACAGAGAACAGCATGGCCGGTACCCAGTTGTTCTTCCTGAATGCACAGATCTATGTCAAAGCAGGAGATGGCTTGTTCAACCTCATCACGCTGATGGCCAATGATAGCGACTATTTTGTCAGCACACAAAGGTTGAACGGCCCTCAGCACATGGTGCAACATTGGGGCATAGAAAACCTGATGCAAGACCTTGGCTTTTTCAGATTTCATACGGGTACCTTTGCCCGCTGCCAGGATGAGAATGGATAGAGCTGATTGATCAGACACAGAAATTCCTTTGTATTGAGTAAGAGTATTCGTAACCGAGATGATCATCTCTAAAAAAAAAGTAAATACAATCATCCCAATTATCCAGAATTTATCTATCTGTCAAGGATAGGAGCAGGCAGGACACTTCTTCAATGAAATACCTCTCCCCTCAGACGCAGAAAAGCCCCGATCAGTC
>DCUN01000052.1:10318-11599 GCA_002327225.1 Desulfobulbaceae bacterium UBA2213 | reverse complement strand
AGCGAGCGACACTGGGCCATCCATGGCCTGTGTCCCGTAGGGCCCCGTTCTAATGGGGTTAGCCGGACCGAAGATGGCAAAAACAGGGACGCCCAGTGCGGCCGCGATATGCATGGGGCCGGTGTCATTGGAGATTAAAAAACGGGACCGGGCAATCAGTGCCACAAGTTCCTTGAGACCGGTTTTTCCTGCCATATCGATGGCCATGCCCTTGCTGGCCGCAACGACCGCCTCAACAACCCCTGCGTCAGCCTTGCTGCTGATCACTACCGAGGGCAGGGGCAGGCGTGCTGCCAATTCCCCAAAACGATCAGCAGGCCAGCGGTTTGCCTCTTTGCCGGCAGAGGGTGCGATAATACAGAAGTGTTCAGGCAGCGAAGAGAGCAAGGGGCTGTCAGCTGGATACGGCGGCATTGGATGACTGACATGTGATGTGTCACAGCCCATGAGGGCAGCCAGCTTGAGGTAGCGGTCAATGGCATGGATCTGTCTGCCGCCTTCAACCTTGTGAGTATAAAAGAAAGGACTGCCCTCGTCAGAATCAGAAAAACCCAGTTTGTAGCGGGCTCCGGCGGCAAAGGTAATCAGGCCGCTGCGCAGGAGTCCGGAGAGGTCAATGGAGACGTCAAAGTGTTCCCCTGCCAGCTCCTTTCTGAAGGCATTGATCTCCTGGATGCTCTTTCGGAAACGGGAGAGCTGTTTCCACTTCTCTTTTTCCATTATCCACAACCTGCTGATCATGGGGTGACCTTCAAGAAAGGTATGCAGTCCCCTGGCTACAACCCAGTGAATCTCTGCTGCAGGAAATGTCGCGCGGACAGCGGCCAGAAAGGGCAGGGTGTGGACAATGTCACCAAGGGCACTGGGTTTGATGATGAGGATCTTTGCCGGTGGTTCGGGAAAAGATATCGACTGGATTGGTTTTTGTGTCATGAAGGATGAATGATGTCTGCAGGTTTTATTATCGAGGCGGCAAGGCAAGGTAGAGGGCTTTGATATCGGCAATATGCTGGCTGATGGTCAGTCGGTGTCTGTCTGCAAAATTTGCTGCCACAGGAAAAGTTCTGCTCAGTTTTCTGATGGTGGCTGCGATAGTTTCCGGTTGATTGTCGTCGAGCAGGATGCCATCAGCGTCTGAGAGTAATTCAACAGCGCCCACTTGTTTGGTGGTGATCACCGGGGTACCGCATTGGAGTGATTCGGGTATCACCAGACCGAAGGCCTCATAATGAGAGGGCAGGATAGTATAGTCAACCGCGCTGTACAGGGGAGCAAGATTGT
>DCUN01000052.1:1105-10298 GCA_002327225.1 Desulfobulbaceae bacterium UBA2213 | reverse complement strand
TGTAATCCTTTACATTTGTGCCCGCAGGATGGGAGGAGAAAGGTGAGCTTGCTGGGAGAAATATTGAACTCTGTACAAGTCTCTTTTACTGTCTGGGGATCTGCTGGAAAGAATTTGTCAGTATCAATAGGTGGGTACAGCACCTTGATCTTACTCTCATTTACTTGGTAATTGTTGAGGATCTCCCTGGCAATAGTCTTGGAGTGGGCCATGATAATCGGCACAGTTGCCAGCATTTTTCTCTCAAAGGCAATCTCGATTTTATCATGGAACCAGCGAAACATCGAAGTGCGGCTGACTCGTTTGACCACCTCCGGGTGGACGCCGCCACAGATGGTGATATCCTGACAACAGGTCCGGGTAAGGCTCAGTGAGATGTCATACTCTTCTCTGTTGAATGTGGTGTTGCATCTGTGCAGGAAGAGATATTTTTTCCAGCGACCGGGAAGAAGAGGGAGTTTTGTCAAGTGGACTGAACAGGGAAAGCGGGCGGCAAGTTGCCTGTCAACCTCATAGGTGTGAATGGCAACCTCATCTCCAGCCGCAAGAAATCCCTTGATCAGCGACAGCAGGTAAGCCTCCATGCCGCCGCCACGAGAGAACTGGTTATGGATGATGGCGATTTTCATGGCAGGGTGGGCAGAGCGTCGAGTGGGTCGAAGGCACTGATCCTGTTCAGAAAATTTTTCTCGATAGCCGCAAGCTTGCGGAGATAGAAAAACCTTTTAATGGGACTGTTGGGCAGCAGTTGCCTGGCCATGGTTTGTCTATTATTGAATTTATATTGCAGGTCGGCAAGCTGGCCTTCAGTGTTGCTTGTCTTGTCACTATATCTGGCCATAGCCGCCAGGTTTTTGAGCCGCCAGTGGGCAGCATTGTGCCCGTGTCCCTGCTTCTTTTTGAAGAGCTTCTTGTTCCGTTTGACCATTTCCCTGACAGCAGCCGAGGTCTTGGAAAAGCTGCCGGAGCCACGGTGATAGACAAAGACATCTTCGGTGATCATCAGCGTCAGTCCGGCCTTGATCGCCCGGTAATTAAAATCCGTATCCTCGTAATAACCCAGGCCGAATTCTTCATCAAGGCCGTTGAGCTGATTATACACGTCTCTGCGGATAAGCACACAGAAAAAACTCAGGATGTCGGTCGGATAATGGCAATCGTGTGAGTGGGCGCACCAGGCCGCGCCTTCGTCGAGGATTTCCTGCACGGTGGCGCCCATGGTGAAGATCTGCTGGTCGTTTCCGGTCTGGTTGCTGACCGGCCCGAGCATGGACCAGTCAGGATGTTCGTCCATGAGCTCCACCAGGCGGGGGATGGCGCCTGGTGGGACCTCGGTGTCACTGTTCAGGAGAATAAGGAGCTCAGATGAGGCCTCCCTGGCGCCGGCGTTATTGCCGCCGCTGTAGCCGCTGTTGCTCTTCTTCAGAATTACTCTGAGTCGAGGCTCTTGTGCTGTCGCCATCCGGAGAGCATCCCGCGTTTTCTGGTCGGAATGGTTGTCGACGACAATAATTTCCAGGTCAGCTTCTTCGCGGCTCAGGCTTTGCAGGCAGGAACCAGTGGTCTCAGCAAAGTTGTTATGGCTGACGATGATGACACTGCACAGAGGACTCTTCATGTTGCCGCCAGCAGTTGGTTGATCTGCTTACTGCAAAGGAGGGGGAGCATGGCCCTGATTTTCTCTTCAGGCCAGTCCCACCAGGCGAGCTGCAGCAGTTGGGCAATGTTTGCGTCGTCAAAACGTTTTTTTATCTCCCGGGCCGGGTTGCCCCCCATGACTGCATAGGGAGGCACATCACTGCTGATCACCGCCTGGGCGCCGATGACGGCCCCGCTGCCAATAGTGACGCCGGAGAGGATTGTGGCACCATAGCCAATCCACACATCGTTACCAATGATAATATCTCCATTGGAGGCAGGATGTCCCTTGATAGCAGCGGCCTCTGGCCAGCTTTTATGAAAGGCGGGGAAGGGGTAGGTGGTGATCCAGTCGCTTCGGTGATTACCGCCAAGGATGATGGTGACCTGATCGGAAATGGAACAGAACTTACCCATAAGGAGACGGGTGGTTGTATCAAACTGCAGGATGGTCGGTTCGCCATAGGTGTGATCGCCAATAACACAGTGCGAACCGGTGATACGGTCGCGGGTCAGGGAATCTTTCTTGTTCCGGGAGAAAAACATGATCTTATTTCAGGCGTTGGGCTGGCTTGGCTTTATAAACAAACTGAGTGGCCAGGAAATTCTTGAAGAGATCCGTATAGGCCCTTCGCAGGCGCATGCCGATAAAGGGGATCAGGCGCAGAAGGTCGGAAGGGGCCAGGATGCGGGTGTCGAACATAATCTTGAAGGGGCAGATATCTTCAAAGGTGTAGCCAAAATCGACAACGGTGTAGCCGCTCTCCTCAAGGAGCTGGCGGAAACTTTTGATGGTGAAGAAGCGGAGATGGGTCCGGTCAAGAATTCCGTAGTCCTCATATTGCCACCTGCCCAAGAGGATCTGCAACCTGCATTTCCAGTGGACAATGCTGCAGGTGGAGATGACAATGCATCCATCGGGGTCGAGCAGGCCCTTGAGTGTGCGCAGGGTAGCGGCCGGGTCTGCGATATGCTCAATGACCTGGGACATGAAGATGGTGTCAAACAGGCCGTGCTCTTTGGTATGGGCGATGAGCTGTTCCTGGGTCTGTTGCGAATCGATCAGGCCGGTGATGACCTCCAGCCCCCGTTGCCTTGCCAGCTCAGCCGGCTCATGTACAGGTTCTACCCCCAGCACCCGGCATTGCTTGTCACGGGCCAGGTATTCCGTCATGTATCCAGTGGCACAACCAATCTCCAGAACGTGGCTTTTAGCCGGGATCATATTCAACTGTATCCGATCGATGTTGTTCTGATGCAGGGAAGAAAAGTCAATGCTGTCCTGGTGATATTTGATCATGGTGCTGTTAGCCTGAAAAAATCAATTTTGGTACTGGATAGTATAGAGAGACTCATATTCACCATGGAGCGCCAGCAGGGCTTCATGGCTTCCTTCCTCAATAATGCCACCATTTTTTACCACAATGATCCGGTCGGCATTCTTGATGGTCGACAACCGGTGGGCAATGACCAGGGTGGTTCTGTTCTTCATCAGATTATCGAGCGCCCTCTGCACCTCACGCTCGGACTCACTGTCGAGGGCGGAAGTGGCCTCGTCAAGTACCAGGATCGGGGCATTTTTAAGAATAGCACGGGCGATGGAAAGCCGCTGTCTTTCGCCGCCTGATAATCTGACCCCAGACTCGCCGATTACAGTTTCAAATCCTTGTGGGAGCTGCTCAATAAAATTCAGGGCATAGGCTGCGCGGGCCGCTTCTCTAATCTCTGCTTCCGACTTGTCCGGGTCGCCATAGCTGATATTATTGCGGATAGTGTCGTTAAAAAGGATAGTCTGCTGGGTGACGATGGCAATCTGGTCACGCAGGGACTTCAGGGTCACGTCGCGAATATCCATGCCATCAATGAGCAGAGCTCCTTTTTCGACCTCAAAAAAGCGGGGGATCAGGTTGGCCAGGGTCGATTTTCCAGAACCGCTTGGTCCGACAATGGCCACGATCTCACCCCGTGTCACCGAGAGGTCAATTCCAGTAAGAACAGGGGTGATGCCATCATAACTGAAGGTGATATCTTGCAGGGTGATCGCCTGTTGAAATGGGGGCAATGGCTGGGCTCCGACCTTGTCTGCAATCTCCGGGGTGATATCGAGGAGGGTGAAGACCCGGGTGGCGGCAGCCAGTCCCTGTTGTACGGTGGAGTTGATTTTACTGACTCCCTTGATCGGTTCATAGATCATGATGAGGGCCGTTATGAAGGAGAAAAATGTGCCGGGTGTAGAGTTGCCGGCAATGACCTCTTTGCCGCCAAACCAGATGATGAGCGCCATGCCGATGCCGCCGATCACCTCCATGAGAGGATGCTGAATACGGCGGTAACGGGAGTCTTCCATGATCACGTTAAAAAGCTTATGCACCTGGGCTGCAAAGCGTTTTGATTCATATTGCTCCATGGCAAAGGCCTTGACCACCGGCGCGCCGGTAATGGACTCGTGGATGATGTTTGAGACCTCAGCCGTTTCTTCCTGCATGGTGGTGCTGATCCGGCGGAAGGCACGGCCGAATCTGACAATGGGAACGGCGGCTGCCGGCAGAAAGATGATGGAGAGCAGGGCCAGCTTCCAGTTCATGGTAAAGATCACGGCCAGCAGAAAGATGACCTGAAAAAAGTCCCTCAGCAGTCCGACCACGACGGTTGAAATTGCTCCCTGCATGAGATTGATATCGGAGATGATTCGTGAAATAATCTCACCGGTCGGGGTTCTGTGGAAAAAGGAAAGGGATTGTCTGTGAATATGGTCAAACAGCCTGGCCCGCATGTCGCGGATAACAGTCTGGCCGACCTGTTCCAGAAGATAGAAGTTCAGACCGTAAAAGATTCCTTTGACTAAAAACAAGGCAACCAGGGCAAAAGGGAGAACGGCCAAAAAAAAGGTATTTTTTTCAAAGAATATTTTATCAAGCAGGGGTTTGACCATATAAGCCTGAGCACCAGTCAGGCCGGCAACCACGAGGGCCGCGATCATGGCAATGAGGAACTTGACTTTGTATGGCTTGACGAGGAGATAGAGGCGAAATAAGAGTTTTTTATTGGATATGAGACGTGTTGCCATGATATAGATGGTATAATATAATTAATAGAGGAGCCTCTTGCAAAATGACGAAGTAAGATAAAAAAACGTCATGTTAAGCTCAAAAACTGTCATTCCCGCGCAGGCGGGAATCCATAACAGGCTGAATTTACAACAATGGATTCCCGACAACAGCACTCGGGAATGACAGAGTGGTCATTTTGCAGGGGCCTCTCTTGACAGTGAGTGTAAGGCTTGGTTGTGGTATGTAATGTTTATCCACAAACAATCTGCCAGAGGCATCTTGCACGCACATACTACACGCATTGCTCTCTGATCTCAAAGAAGAATTTGACAGTTCCTGAAAAGGTGAAGAGCGGGGAGCATGATCTGGTTTGTATACCCCATCCATCTCACGCCATAAAGTGGAAAATTGAACCCTGATGTTAAGTAATTTTTTTTGGCTGACCAATTTCGCTCTTCTTGTGATTTACTTCCTTGCCCTGCGGCTGCCGGAAGTACACAGCAAGTTTGCCCTTACCCTTCTGCAATCCCTTCTTTTTCTGCCCCTTCTGGTTGTGGAATACCTGGCAGTGATCTTCAACTTTATTCCTGAAGTGGAAGGGCTCACTCTTCTTCTTGTATCCCATAATTTATTCTTGATAGTCTGGAGCGCTGCTGCCCTCCGAATCAAAAATTCCATGTCTGCCAGGAGTTCCGGTATTACAACCAGCCCGAAAATTTTACATGTGTCGCTCATTGTTTTTATTTTGACTGTCGCTCTCTTCCAGTTCGTGAGACCCGGCTTAACAATCACTCAAGAGGGTGTCGGAGTTCCTCAATTTGGATCAAACTATTTTGCGTCTCTGCTCTGCCTTCTGGTTATGCTGCTCATGGCTTGGCAGCTTGAGGCCTTCTGGCGTCAATTACCTGTATCCAGGCGTCGAGATTACGGGCTGTTTGTGGTCGGTGGCATGTTGGTATGCGTTGTGCAGGGCGGGGTCGCATCCTATTTTGTTACCTATCTTGAATTGACCAATGATATTCTGTTCCTTCAGGCCCTTTTTCTGCTGATTGCCTGGGTAATACTTGTTGTTGCTGTCCTCCGCCATCGCCTGCTGAGCCGTAAACTGTTTGTCTCTCGAAAGATAACCTACTCCATTGTTGTGCCGTCATTTTTTGCTGTCTATTTTATTGTCCTCGGCTCAATATCTCTTGTCATGCGGCTTTACGGGTATCCGCTCAAAGTTGTGCTGTTCTGGTTTCTCGTTGGGATTGGTGCGGTGGGCATGGCTATCCTGGCTGTTTCCGAACCGGTGCGGCAGCGCCTGAAGTTTTTCATCAGCACTCATTTTTATGTCGATAAATACGAATACCGGGACGAATGGCTTGCCTTTGCAGCCCTCCTTCAACACGCCGGCAGCGAGGCCAGGGTGCTGGCAGCGCTGCATCAGGTACTGCTTGACAGCCTTTACACCCGGGAGATCTGGATCTGGGCCGGGAGTGAAGCCGATGGCTTCGAGCTTGTGATACCAGCTACTGGTATTAACAAAGAGGCCTGCCGTTTCTCAGGCAGCGATCCGGTTATCAGCTACCTTCGCCGGCATCCGCACCTGGACCTGACTTCTCCGCTATCACTCACAGATGTGAAAAGTGACACCTTCACTGCCTGCCTTGCATCGTTGCCGCAACCCCGGCCAGTCCTCTTTGTGCCCTTGATCACTGACGGCCAGCTTGTCGGCTGTATTGCCCTGGGACCGGAGTATACCGGTAACCGCTATGGGCAGGATGATTTCGATCTTCTGACCGCCCTGGGCTCACAGGCTGCTTCAGCCCTCATTGCGGTGCGCCTGAGCGAAGAAGCCGCACGTCTGCGTGAACGGCGAGCCATGCAAAATGTCTCGGCGTTTTTACTTCACGATATCAAAAACGCCGCGTCCCTGCTTTCCCTGGTCCATGCCAATGCCCGGCAACACATGGACGACCCGGAGTTCAGGAAGGATATGCTCGTAGCTATTGGCGATGCCCTGCAGCGGATGGAAAAGGCGCAAGTCAGTCTTGGCATGTTGCGGGACCGGGTGGATTCTGTCTGGCAGGATGTGACTCTGTGTCTCTTTTTGAATGAACTGCTGGTTCGGTTCGGTCGGCGACTGCCCGGTCTTGATATAACCCTTGACTGCTCACAGGGGATCACACTGCGCACTGATCCGCAGCTTCTGGAAACCGTGCTGGAAAATATCCTCCTCAACGCATACGAGGCTGGCGGCGGCAGCAGCCAGGTGCACATTGCAGCCCTGTCAGATAAAGACAGTCTCACCATAAGCGTTACCAATACAGGCCCGGCCATCCCTGAATATCTCCTGCCGGACAAACTCTTTCAACGCTTTGTCTCTGATAAAACGGACGGCAGCGGAATCGGGTTGTGGCAGGTCCGTCTTATTCTCCAACGTCTGGGAGCCACCATCACCGCTGAAAATCCTGCGACCGGTGGCGCCCGCTTTGTAATCCGTCTGCCCATGACTCATTCACGGAACCATTCTGTCGGCCTGGCATCGAGCGTGTAAAGAAAATCGACACCCTGGCAATGATGCGCCTGAACCTGTAGCAAAGGGCTCTGCAGGGAATTGCAGCTTTTGGCTGGCAGTATTGACCTGCCGAGAGTGTCGGAATGTTTTACACTCCTGTTCTTCCGGTGTTGAGATGTCGACAAATAATGACGCAATACAGGGATGATATTGGTTGGCATGATTGTTGCTAAGATAATTGCAGCACAACAAGATGATTAATAACAATTCTTATGGGAGGCAATCATGAAAAAGAAAGTATTGGCGGCTTTGGCAACAGGTGTGTTTCTGGTTGGGATGACTGGGGTGGCTCAGGCGCTTACCATGGCTGATGTTGAACAAGTTGACACTCTTCTCTACCAGACTAATCTGGCAAACAGTGGAGATGCTACTGAATTAGCATGGATAAATGACAAGCTTAAAGACAAGCTTGGGATCACATATGATAAATATGATGCTTTGCTCTTCAAGTATAATACTGTAGCGGTTAATTGGACTGCTGTAGTTAACAATCCTGGTGTTTTTGCTAATGCACTACCTGATACTGACCCCTATGTTACCGAATATTTTATGGTTAAGGCTGGAAACATTCAGACAAATCCTAATACTCACTTCTTATTTGAAAACCTTGACAGTCTAAACTGGGCGGTAATCAGTCTTGCCGATATGGGTTTTGCTACCAACGATATTTTGAATATCGGTAGGATTAGTCATATAGCCGGGGTTGGTGATAGCCAGCCCATCCCTGAGCCGGCCACCATGCTGCTTCTGGGCACGGGCCTTGCCGGTCTGGTCGCAGCCAGACGGCGTCGGAAGGCAGCCATGCAGAGCTGAGCGTCCGACATGATACATGTGTGACAAGAGTCCCGGCAGCCTTGTGGTTGCCGGGACTTTTTTTTTGAAAAATCGACGACGCGAGATCCGTGTTCGATATCTTCAATGGCTCAACCGGAATGTGAGAAGGCTGGATAAAAAAATGCTATCGAGAGAGCCTCTCGTAACAAGACCAAGACGTCATCCCGAGTGCGCCCCACCAGTCATTCCGAGTCCGCCCACCCAGTCATCCCCGAGTGACCCACCCCAGTCATTCCCGAGTGCTTGTATCGGGAATCCACTGTTGTACACCCCGCAGGGTATCTCTATCGGCCAGTCGGATGCCCTGTAAAGAAAATCGACACCTAAGAAATCATATTACCTGCCCTGACCAAATAGGCAGGGCAGGGGATGGAGGTGTTTCCCAATATTATCCTGCCTGCTGATACTGTCGGAAAAGTTTACGATCCGGTTCTTCAGGTCCAGAGAATCAGGAAGATCAGGGAGCAATACCAAGAGAAGGTGAAGTTGGCACAATTATTGCTTAAATTACATTCAAGTAAATGTTGTTTTGTTTAAAAAAAACGACAGCGCCACAACTGGCTTCAGCAACCGCAGTCACACTATTATTGAAAGTGAAAGGAGTAGATGGAAAAGAGTATCGGCAAAAAAACATTTGCAATGGAGCGCCGTCTTCTGCCTCGCTTCTCAGTCCAGGATCGAGCCTTGGTCGAGGTGTCCGGGGAAAAATCTGGCCTGCCGTACCAGATGATTGATATCAGCGAAGGTGGAATGGCTTTCCGTTA
Organism: Desulfobulbaceae bacterium UBA2213; assembly: GCA_002327225.1. Classification (GTDB taxonomy): domain Bacteria; phylum Desulfobacterota; class Desulfobulbia; order Desulfobulbales; family Desulfocapsaceae; genus UBA2270. The sequence goes on along the minus strand of DCUN01000052.1, from coordinate 1,452 downwards.
CATGAACATAAACCCGCTGACCCTGACCGGCAGCCAGATGGATATCTATCTGGACAAGGATTTGTACGTTGGCCGGCTGCCTGTGACGGTCGTGGCGGATCAGAAATGGATGATGGACGACTCTCTTTCCAGACGGCACTGCAGTGTACGCTTCGACAAACTGACCCCGGTCCAGCATACCCAGTTGCAGGCCTTTATCCGCTGTCAGGACAAGTCTGTTCAGGGTTAAATCCGACTCCCGTCCGACCTGCAGCCAGCCCGGATTTTATAGAGGTTGGTACAGGGATAGATATCATTTTTATGCGTACCTCTTCAGTAAGGTAACTGGAAATTGCCAAAATACCATT
>DCUN01000052.1:0-1091 GCA_002327225.1 Desulfobulbaceae bacterium UBA2213 | reverse complement strand
GTAAATTTGTAATTTCCGAATCCCTAAGGCAACTTGTCCCCTGCCTTGAGTCTGAATTCCTTCCCGGTCCTCTGGTCTTGCTTGTATCAAGGAGTAAGTTTGTGCTTTTTTAGAAGATCGTGCATGGTGGGACGACTCACGGACAGCAGCCGGGCCGCCTGGCTGATATTGTTGCCGCTCAGGATCAGGGCCTGACTTACCGCCTCTGCCTCTGCCCGTCGCCTTGTTTCGGCCAGAGAGTCTATCTCCTGGTCATCTCCTTCTGAACTTCCAGTTCCATTCAAGCCAAGATCAACCGGCCGGATCACTTTACCGACGACCGTGGCCAGCGCCCGGCGAACAGCATTTTTGAGTTCTCGGACGTTTCCCGGCCAACGATAACCGTTCATGGCTATCAGTGAGGCAGGCGACAGGGTGAGCATGGCCAAACGCAGGGCTCTGGATTCCTCCTCGAGAAAATGATGGCCAAGGAGAACAATATCGTCTCCCCGCTCACGCAGTGGAGGGGCATCCAAACGAATAACGTTCAGCCGATAATAGAGATCCTCTCGAAAATGGCCGTCGGTCACTGCCTGTTCAAGATTGACATTGGTAGCGGCAACGATTCGTAACGATAATGGAATAGGCCTGCGGCCACCGACACGCTCCACTGTTTTTTCCTGAAGGGTTCGCAGCAGTTTTACCTGCATGGTAAGCGGCAGCTCACCTATCTCGTCAAGAAATACTGTCCCGCCGTCGGCATCCTCGAATTTCCCCTTTCGACTACAATGAGCGCCGGTGAAAGCACCTTTTTCATGGCCGAAGAGTTCGCTTTCTATAAGCTGCTCTGGAATGGCGCCGCAGTTAATGACAACAAAGGGTTTATCCCGCCGTTGACTCAAATGGTGCACGGCCTGAGAGATTACCTCCTTGCCTGTGCCGGTTTCACCGTCAATCAATACCGGAAAGTCAGTTTCAGCAGCTCGTCTGATCTTGGCAAAGAGTGTTTGCATGATGGGTGAGGTGCCCAGCATCCCGTGAAAGCTGTCGTTTTTGTTTGCGGAATGTCGTTGACGCTCACTTGCCGTTTCGATCTCGTGCATGCGGAAGGA
>DCUN01000012.1:7976-15781 GCA_002327225.1 Desulfobulbaceae bacterium UBA2213 | reverse complement strand
GCCTCCAAGGCCACCGGTTTTCCCATTGCCAAGATTGCCGCCAAGCTGGCCGTCGGTTTTACCCTCGATGAGCTCAAAAATGATATTACCCGCGAGACCTACGCTGCCTTTGAGCCGACCATTGATTATTGTGTAGTCAAAATCCCCCGTTTTACCTTTGAGAAATTTCCGGAGGCCGAGGATGTTCTGAGCACGGCCATGAAATCCGTGGGTGAGACTATGGCCATTGGACGCACCTTCAAGGAGGCCTTTCAGAAGGCCATGCGCTCGCTGGAGACGGGTCGGGCCGGATTCGGGGCTGACGGCAAGGAGATGCTGGATCATCTCGAACTCTTTGAGCTGGAGACGGGTCTGCGGATTCCGAGTTCCAAGCGGGTCGGGTATATTCATGAGGCCCTCAGGCGTGGACTGGCAGTTGAACATATCTATGCTCTGACCCAGATTGACCCTTGGTTTCTGCGCAACCTGGAACAGATCGTGGCCATGGAACAGGAAATCCGACGCCAGGGTCTGCCGGGGTTGAATCGTGATTTACTGAAAAAAAGTAAAGAGTACGGCTTCTCTGATCCTCAGCTTGCCTTTCTCACCGGAATGTCCAGTAATGAGGTCCGTTTACTGCGGAAGGAACTGGGGGTCATACCGGTCTATAAACAGGTTGATACCTGTGCCGCAGAGTTTGAGTCCTATACCCCCTATTATTACTCCACCTATGAGCAGGAGAATGAAGCCGGCAGATCGGATCGAAAAAAGGTCATGATCCTTGGCGGCGGGCCCAACAGGATCGGTCAGGGGATCGAGTTTGATTACTGTTGTGTTCATGCAGCCTTTGCCCTTGCTGAGATCGGTATTGAGTCGATCATGGTTAATTCCAACCCCGAGACAGTCTCCACCGACTACGACACTTCGGATAAACTCTATTTTGAGCCGCTGACCCTGGAAGATGTGTTGAACATCATTGATCTGGAAAGACCGGACGGTGTTATTGTCCAGTTCGGAGGCCAGACCCCGTTGAATCTGGCCGTGGCCCTGGCAGAGGCTGGAGTGCCCATTATTGGCACCCCGCCTGACTCCATTGACCGGGCGGAAGACCGCAAACGCTTTCAGCAGTTTCTCCAGAAGCTGAATCTGCGTCAACCCCATAATGAAACAGTGCACACCCTGGAAGAGGCCCTCGCTGTTGCGGAGCAGATTGGCTATCCTGTGGTGGTACGGCCCTCCTATGTCCTGGGTGGCAGGGATATGCGGATTGTCTACAGTGAGCAGGGCATTCGCGAATTCATGGCCAAACCGGGCATGGCAGATAACAAGCATCCGGTTCTGATCGATAAGTTTCTCGAAGATGCCATCGAGGTGGATGTGGATGCCATCTGTGATGGAAAAACGACCATAGTCGGTGGAATTATGGAGCATATCGAAGAGGCCGGCATTCACTCCGGCGACTCTTCCTGTGTCCTGCCGCCGCACACCCTTTCTGCGCGCCTCATTGAAGAGATCAAAGAGGCGACTCGGGCCATGGCCAAAGAGCTTGGGGTGATCGGACTGATGAATGTGCAGTACGCAGTCAAAGATGAGGAACTCTACATCCTTGAGGTGAATCCGCGTGCCTCCCGGACGGTTCCTTTTGTCAGCAAGGCTACCGGCGTGCCTCTGGCCAAAATGGCCACCAAGGTGATGATGGGCATGACCCTCGAACAGCTTGGTCTGACCACTGAGGTTGTGATCAAACATTGGGCGGTCAAGGAGGCGGTCTTTCCTTTTGACCGGTTCAAGAACGTCGATACCCTGCTTGGGCCCGAGATGAAATCCACCGGTGAGGTGATGGGGATTGATGATAATCTGGGGCTGGCCCTTGCCAAGGCGCAGCTTGCATCAGGCGTAACCTTGCCTGTGTCGGGTACGGTCTTTATCAGCGTACGTGATGGAGACAAGGAAGGTATTCTTGAGGCGGCAAAAGATCTGGTGGCGATGAATTTTACCCTTCTTGCCACCAGGGGGACAGCAGACTATCTTCTGCAGCATGGCGTTGCCTGTGATCAGGTCAATAAAATTGCTGAGGGGCGGCCTCATATCCTCGATAAACTGCGGGACAGGCAGGTGGACTGGGTGGTGAATACGTCCTTGGGGAGACGGACTACCGAGGATTCCTATCTGATTCGCCGGGCCGCTCTTGAGCTGCGTATCCCGTATACGACAACGAGCAGCGGGGCGGTGTCAGTGGTCATGGCGATACAGGCTTTGCGTGTAAATGCCATGGGGGTTCAGCCCATTCAGTATTTCATATAACCGTTGTTCAAAATGATCCGCAGCATTGGAATGTTGTAACCGGCTGTCGTGTTTTATCCGTCCATGGAGAGTGACACGGGGACATTCATATCCGGTGAAATGTAACGGCTCCTGAAGAAAAAAAATTGAAATTTGATCTGCTTGTTGAAAAAAGAGGATCAAGTCTCGACAATGTCTTGTTCAGTCTTACTGTTGAATGACATAATTAAAAACCATTACTCACTCCCGTAATATCCAGGAGAGTGCTGTTAAATTAAAAAAACCTGAAACCACCGGAGGTTTTGTTGAATACTTTTTATAAAAATTTATCCATGTGGCTGGTGATTGGTTTGACCATGATCCTGCTTTTTAATCTCTTCAACAAACCTCAGGAAAGTATGAACGCCCTGACCTATGGCGAGTTTATGGCCCAGGTTGAGAACAAGGCCATTACCAGGGTCGGGATTGATGGGAACACCATATCAGGAATGCTTCAGGATGGAAAACCCTTCAAGACCATCTCTCCAGCTAACGATAATGAGATGATCTCCATCCTGCGAAAAAACGGCGTGGATATTACGGTTAAGGAAGCGCAGAAAGATTCCTGGATGATGACGATATTTGTCTCCTGGTTTCCCATGCTGCTGCTGATTGGTGTCTGGGTCTTCTTCATGCGCCAGATGCAGATGGGCGGTAAAGGAGGGGCCATGTCGTTTGGGAAAAATAAGGCCAAACTCAAGGAAAAAGGTGAGAACAATGTAACCTTTGCTGATGTCGCCGGCATTGATGAGGCCAAAGAGGAGCTGGAAGAGATTATCGATTTCCTGCGGGATCCGCAGAAGTTTACCAAACTTGGTGGTCGCATCCCAAAAGGGGTGTTGCTGGCAGGTTCCCCCGGCACCGGCAAGACCCTTCTGGCCAAGGCCATTGCCGGTGAGGCGGACGTTCCCTTTTTCACTATCTCCGGCTCTGATTTTGTAGAGATGTTTGTAGGTGTCGGCGCTTCACGGGTTCGGGACCTCTTTGAGCAGGGGAAAAAAAATGCCCCCTGTATCATCTTTATTGATGAGATAGACGCAGTGGGCCGGCATCGTGGCGCGGGCTTAGGCGGCGGCCATGATGAACGTGAACAGACCTTGAATCAGTTGCTGGTGGAGATGGATGGCTTTGATAAAAATGAGGGCGTGATCATCATTGCCGCAACCAACAGGCCTGACGTCCTTGATCCCGCCCTGCTCCGTCCCGGCCGCTTTGACCGTCAGGTGGTCGTGCCGCTTCCAGACGTGAAAGGCCGGCAGAAAATCCTGGAGGTCTACGGCAATAAAACAAAGAGCGTGGCTGAAGATGTTGATATGGCGGTTATTGCTCGTGGCACGCCTGGTTTTTCCGGTGCTGATCTGGAAAATCTTATTAATGAGGCGGCCCTTATGGCGGCCAGGGAAGATGCCAAAAAGATTACCAAGGATATGCTGGACCGGGCCAAGGATAAGATTTTGATGGGTGCGGAACGGCGCTCGATGGTCATTACCGATAAGGAAAAAGAGGTTACGGCCTACCATGAGGCTGGTCATGCCCTCGTTGCCAGATTGCTGCCTGATACTGACCCGATTCATAAGGTAACGATTATTCCCCGGGGACGGGCGCTTGGTCTGACCATGCAGTTGCCGACAGAAGAAAGATATACCCATTCCAAGACTTTTCTTGAACACACTCTCTGCATCCTCTTTGGTGGTCGGATTGCTGAAAGGATCATTTTTAATGAGATAACCACTGGCGCCGGTAATGACCTGCAGCGGGCCACGGATATGGCCCGCCGGATGGTCTGTGAGTGGGGGATGAGCGATGAACTGGGAGCTCTTACCTATGGAAAGAAGGAAGAGCAGATATTTCTTGGTCGAGAGATTGCCCAGCATCGTGATTTCAGTGAGGAAACTGCCAGGAAGATTGATGATGCGGTCAAGAATATTATTGTGGAGGCCACGGTCCAGACGACATCGATTTTGACAGAGAATCGTGACGTCCTTACGCGGATGGCAGAAGAGTTGCTGGAGAAAGAGACTATTGTTCTTGATGATATTGAGCAGATTCTGGCTGAGTTGCGTCCCGGTCAATATGAGCCAGTGGTTGTGCCGGTGGAAAAACCGTTCAAGAAGGAACAAAAAGCAAAACCCGCCCCTCAAGAGAAGACCGAGAATGAATCAACCAGAGCAGAAACAGTGCCATTGGACTCTTCCGGTACGGTAGAGAGTAAGGGATAATTCTTTTGTCTGGCGTACGGATTATGGGGATCATCAATGTGACCCCTGATTCTTTTTCTGACGGCGGGCGTTGCAGTAGTTTGGAGAGCGCTGTGGCCCAGGCGGATGTCTTGGTTGCAGCTGGCGCTGACCTGCTTGATGTGGGTGGAGAGTCCACCCGCCCGTTTGCTGTGCCCGTTTCCGAAGAAGAAGAGCTTCGTCGGGTTGTTCCCGCCATTCAGGCGATTCGTCAAAAATATTCCTTACCCATCTCTATTGATACCAGCAAGGCGGAGGTCGCGCGTCAGGCCATTGCCGCCGGTGCTGATATGATCAATGATGTCTCGGCCCTGCGACATGATCCGGCCATGATCGATCTGGTGCGTACAAGCACGGTACCTGTTGTCATCATGCACATGCAGGGGACACCTGGAGATATGCAGGTCGAGCCACTGTATCAGGATGTAGTGGCTGAGATCATGGAATTTTTCAGCGAGCGTCTCTCCTGGCTGCGGAGCCAGGGCGTTGATTGCAGCCGCATTATCCTTGATCCAGGGATCGGTTTCGGCAAGACCAAGACCCACAATCTGATCATTCTCAAAAACCTTGCTGCTTTTGCCGCTCTGGGGCAACCTCTCCTGCTCGGCCATTCTCGTAAGCGATTCCTGGGTGATATTACCGGCGCTCAGGTGGAAGAGCGGGATCTTGCAACTGCCGTTGTCTCAGCTCTTGCAGTGATGCAGGGGGTGTCTATTGTCCGGGTGCATGATGTTTCCTCGAGCCGTCAGGCAATCCAGTTAGCTGAGGCAATGGGCGGGGTGTAAAGAAAACCAGCTCTTCTGTTTTCGCTCATTTCTACCAGAATTGACAAGCAATAAAAAAGAAAAAAGTACGTGCTATCGGCAGGTTGTCGTCTTCTTACAGCAGTGATGGTTTCCGTTTCCGTGATCTGGAAGAGATCATTCCAATTATCCAGCCGATAACGAGTACCCCGCCACCTGCCAGAAACCATTTGATCCGCTCATCCTTTTGTAGCTCTTTGTTCTCCAGTGTTACCAGCGCCAACTTGTTTCTAAGCTCCTCCAGTTCCTTGTTTGTTTCTTTCAGTTTTTGCTCTGCCAGGAGTAGAAGAGTGTTTTCCTGCTGGAGATGTTCTGTCATTTCTGGAAGGACATTTACTTCAGGTTGGATGGTGTTCGACTTTTGTTCACCTGCAGTGTTGGTCGCCTCAGTCTGTTTGTTTGTCAGATTGCTGTTGATTGGCAAGGAAAAGGCGTCATCAATGGCTGGGGCGCTGCTGCTCAGGTACCGTTTCAGCATCCATCCCTCTCTTCCTGTTGTCGTGCGTACCCTGATCCAGTAGCCATCCTCCTCAAGAGAGGTCACCGTATCGCCATTTTTCAGAAGAGACAGGATTTTGTACTCAGTGCCCTGGCCACTTCTGACAGGTACTTCAGAATCGTTGGAGACCACGTAGGTGTCAGCCGCAGCTGTTGTTACGAGGGCTAGAAGGGTCAGCAGGGAGACCGCGAGATGGAGGGCTAGGGAGAATCCTGTGGGAGTGGCGAAAGGCTTTTTCTTCAGGCAGCTAAACATTTTTCTATTGTCTCCTCACGATGGGTCGATGGAATGAAGTGAAATTTATGACAGCACACATGTATAAAGTCTCTCTTGAAATATTTTATGAATATAACTTACTATAGTAAATTCTGCATGTGCTTTTCAAACTGAAAAAGCAACAGCACCGTGAGAGGACGGTGAACGACTTTTTACGAGATTGTCAAACGATATGGCGAGGGGAAATGGATAGTGTCCGGATGGATGGTTTTGATTTTGTTTTTGATCCCAGTGCCTGCAAATCATGTCCAGGCAACTGTTGCTGTGGAGAATCGGGTAACGTCTGGCTTGGTCAACAGGAGGTGAATCGGATCTGTGAGTTCTTGCAGGAGAACCACATTGATTTTATCGAGAAATATCTCCATCGGGTCGGAAACAGGTTCACCTGTAAAGAGCGTGTTTCCGAGTATGGGTTGGAATGTGTTTTTTTTCAGGGAGCAGAGAGGAAATGCTCCATCTATTCTGTTCGACCCTCTGGATGTCGTGCCTATCCATTCTGGGATTACTTTAAGACCAATCCTGAGCATCTCATCAAGGAATGTCCTGGTGTCAAGAATAGATAACCTTTAATAAATCACTCCTGGTCTATTGATGTTCCGTCTGGCGTAATCAAGGGTGTGGTTTGGTCATCTCCAGATTGGAGAGTTCTAACTCCACCTCTTTTTCTTCGCTTTCTTGTCCTTCCTTTTGGCGCAGGATGCGCAATTTGACATGGTCTCCCACTCGGTTGTTCAAGAGAGTCAGCCGCACATCCTCCATTGAGTTGATGGTAGTGCTGTTTATAGCAATCAGGATGTCATCTTTTTGCAGTCCTGCTTTACCCGCCTTGCCTTGCGGGCTGATATCGCTGATTTTCAGCCCTTTTTTGTCACCTTCTTTAACCTCCGTAAGCACCAAGCCCATCTTGCCGACCGGTTCAAGGTCAACAGGGTCTGCCAGAAAAAAGAAATCAGTAGTTTGGGTAATGTCTGCCAGTCTATTTTCGGCGCTGAGGTTAAGCACCGATGCCTGGCTTACATCTATCCTGCTGGCCACCCGTGGTGGGATTCCAGAATCCTTGCGGGTGTGCTGGGAGCCTGCTAGAATCACCATCTGCTTGGCAGGATGATCGCTTAAATACTTTGCGGCGGTATCGGCCATGGTCTCGTCCCATATGGCCTGGGCCTGGATAAAGCCGCTCAGCATTCCTTTTTTTTCCTGTTGGTTCTGGGCATGAAATCCATGAACCTCATCCAGTCTCTCTGTGTATCCTGGAAGATCCAGGTTACGGTTTTCTGGAAACGCCTTTTTTTGTTCCGCGCTCAGGGTATCAGTATGACCGTCTTCAAAGATCTTGCTGACAATCTCTCTTTCCAGATTGAGTCCGATCACTGGAATTTTGTGTTTGCGGGCGTAATTGAAGATGTCACGGAAATAGCGCCAGTCGTAGCGCCATACTTCGAAATAACGCGAGGCGCGGAGAAAGTCCTGCTCGCTTGTCGTGTCATTGTTGATATAGGCATCCAGGGCAGGTTGACTGGTTCGGGGAAACATCTCCATGCCAATGGCCAGATCTGGATTCTTCTGGTGCAGGGCCTGGATGATCCTGAACTGGAGCAGGTGATCAGCCATTGAGGTATGGTTTTCACCCACATAGATTACCCGGCGCTGGCTCAACTGGTCGATGATGGCGTTAAAAGAGTTCAGTTG
>DCUN01000012.1:7684-7892 GCA_002327225.1 Desulfobulbaceae bacterium UBA2213 | reverse complement strand
TACTGCTCATGAGAACAACAACATGGCTCTGGTTCAGGGGGTTGGCGCGGACATCGAGGGTGAATCCTTGTTCTGGATGATCAGGTCTGGCAAAGAGTGAGCGGCTGGCAGGGCTGTTGATTCCAAGAAACAGGAAATTCCCTTTACCAAGATCCTGATTTTGTACCTGATCCGCTGTCATGATCTTCCAGGAGTCGTCAACAATGCT
>DCUN01000012.1:0-7631 GCA_002327225.1 Desulfobulbaceae bacterium UBA2213 | reverse complement strand
TCGTGATCGGGATCGATGATCAATTCTGTGGGTAGAGTGCTCACTTTCAATTCAATCGTTGTCTGTGCCTGGGAGATGGTGCGTGAAAAACTCTGTTCACCTTGCGGAGTCTTGACCAGTATGGGCAGGTTCAGGGTAAATGGTTTTTCACTGTGTTGTTCCACGGTAAAAGTGAGCAAGGTCTGAGCGTGACGGGTGTCTGTCTGGATATTGGAAATGGAAAGATTCGGGATGTCCGGCCGGTTAAGTCTCTCCTGGAAAAAGGCCTGCAGATCCTGTTGTGAAACCTGCTCAAAACTTGCCTTGATCTCATCCCATGAGGCATCAAGACCACGATGATTCTGGTAAAACTGACGCAGTCCCTTCGCAAACAATTCAGGGCCCAGGAGCCCTTTTAGTTCGTGAAAGAGCATTGCTCCCCGGTTGTAGCCAACAGCTCGTATTGCCTTGGCCATGGCCTGATTATGGCTTGCGGAGCTGAACTCACCCAAGGGGATCGCTGTTTGATGGGAGGCATAGCTCAGATAGTTGATGATGGATTCCTTACGGTGGGCCGCCCCCTGTCCTTTGTCTTCGTCATAGGCGTAGTCGCCAAGATAGCTGGTTAACCCCTCGCACCAGTTACCTGAACCCGGACGAACATTGATGCTATTGCCAAACCAGGAGTGAAGGATCTCGTGGCCCAGTGAGGTGTCCTTGATAAAAGGCAGCCGGAGAACCTGCTGGCCCAGCAGGGTAAAGGTGGGCATCCCGAATCCGCTTGGCAGCCGGTTGGCAACAATGGCATAGTGATTGTAAGGAAAGGCGCCGATTTCCTGTTCGTAGCGTTTGATATACCGGGCGGCGGCTTCTAGATATTCGTCGCTTAAGGAGATGTCTTCTTTGAAAAACCAGGTGGAGACCAGGAGCTGCTCCCGTACCTTGAGCGTTTTTATGATGTAGGGGCCGGCGGCAAAATGAATGTTTTGTACCGGCTGTGAGAATGAAAAAGAATGTTGTCTGCCCAGGGTTGTATAGGCCAGGGTGTCTGATTCTGCTATCGCGTTGAAGCCTTTGGGCACGACAGCCGTGAGTTTGAACAGCATGTTCCTGTCTGGAATCGGGTGCCACATGCTAGTCAGAACGATCCCCTGATCACTGATCATGTTGTCTGAGAAGTTATCTGGGATCTGTTTGGTGTAGGAGATAAAAATTTCCAGCACGTCATCAGTGACAGGGAAATGAAGGGAGCCTTGTTTCGGGGTGCGCACGGGAATGGTTTCCTGCCCCTTCTTGCTGAGCACGATGCCGGTAATTGACAGTTCAGCCAGAGATAAGGTCAGTTCCTGGCCTGCAGGCAGGGAGATATGGGCGGTGCCGCTCATAGTCTGTTTTTCAGGTTGAAAGGAGATGGAAAGTTCGTAATTTGGAACGCTGGCTGCCGCGGGAGCGACAAAGAGCAAGAGAAAAAGCGGTAGGGATGTGAACAGAAAGAAAAGAAGAGAGAACGGAGATATGGGAGTAAGTGGTGAGGACAATGTCTTCTCCTGAGTGTTTGGTATATTCCAATTGTATTGTTAAAAAAGGGTAAAGTAACTTATTTTACAATACCATGCTGCAGAGATAACCATCAACTATAAAGAAACACTCTAAAGAAAGACCTTGTCTCGTAGTTTTTTTAAAAATTGAATCAGTGCAGGGGAAAGGAATGATGTCCAAAGAAGGTGCGAGGGTGTCTTCGTATCTGCCTGCCTCGCGTTTCCCCATGGAGTCTTTTTGATAAAATGCTGTTTTATATTCAGTCCCATTTTCATTGCCGTGTTGCGGCTCCCCAGCATAAAAAAATCTGACTAGCGCTCTCGCAGGGCATTCTGTTTAGCTTTCAATATCGGTTTAAGAAGATAATCAAGGACAGTTTTCTTACCAGTCACGATATCTACACTGGCCATCATTCCTGGTATGATTGGAAGTTCATCGCCGCGATAGGATAAGGTGTTGGACGTCGTGCGAAGTTTCACCTTAAAGAAGTTTTCCCCTTTTTCGTCCTGAATAGTGTCGGCGCTGATCTGCTCAACCTTCGCCGCCATTCCGCCATATATTGAGAAATCATAAGCGGTGATCTTGACCATGGCTGGTTGATCTGGATGAAGAAAGGCGATATCGGCAGGGCGGATTCGTGCTTCAATCAACAGGGTATCGTCCAGGGGGACAATCTCAAGGATCGCTTCTCCGGGGTGGATGACGCCACCGATAGTATTGATATTGATTTGTTTTATTGTCCCCCGAACCGGTGATCGAACATCTGTTCTTGTGACCCTGTCCTTTCCTGCCTCGATAGCCTCCTGTAAAGATTTTAACTCACCCCGGCGAAGGTTCAGTTCATCCAGCGCAGTCGTATGAGCTTCCGCCTTGCGTTGAGATATCTTTTGGCGAATTTCCTCAGCAGCCTGTTGAGCTCTCGGCATGCCAAGCTGCAGAGCGCTGACTTCACCCTGTAGTTTGATCAGGTCTCGCTCAATGGTCAGATATTCGACCTCTGGAAACAGCTCCTGGGAAAGGAGCGGTTTCGCGATATCAATCTGTTTCTGAGCATTGGTGAGACTGCGCTGGAGCTGCTTTTCACGCCCGGTCATTTCGGCTATTTCCTGCTGTCGTTGCAATAACTGCGACTGGAGGATATTGAGTTCGGACTGTAGTTGTTGCCTGCGGGCCTGATAAATATCCCCCTGCAATTTGAGAGTCTGGGCAGGAATGTCACTATCATCAGGAAAGAGCAGCTCCGTATCGTTTATCTCCGCACTCAAACGCAGGATTGCTGCCTGATGTTCCTGGGCCTTATTGATCGTGTCCCGGTATTGACTGGAGGCAGCGGTATTGTGGATTCGCAACAGAATGTCTCCTTTGTTGATGATCTGATTTTCATCAACAAGGATTGCCTCAATGATACCGCCCTCCAGATTCTGGATAACTTGGACCCGCTGCGACGGGACAACCTGGCCGATGCCACGCGTCACTTCATCCAGGACAGCCTGTTGTGCCCAGATAAGGGCGACACCAAGCAGAAGGGAAATAACCAGAGAGGTCAGGTAAGCAAATTTACTGCCGGCTCTGTGAGTGGCGGCATCAATATCACTCATGAATCGAATGTTGTCGTCCATCTCTTTGTCCGGAAGTATTCGTTCCAACCGAAAGAGTCTTGAGAATTGATGGAGCAGTTTTTTCATGACAGCGCTCATTAGGTGCTACGTTTTTGGAATGTGAATACGATCATTTTTCAAGGCGTTCAATATAGCATCTTTGGGGCCATCAGCAATAACGCGACCATTGTCAAGGACAATAAGACGATTTACCAATGTGAGCATGCTGTGACGATGGGTGATCAGGATCAGGGTCTTGTTTTTAATTTCATCAGCCAATCGACTGCGGAAAATTGCTTCAGTGGCATTGTCAAGAGAGCTGGTTGGCTCGTCGAGAATAAGGACGTCCGGATTTTTCAGGAGTGTTCTGGCTATTGCGACAGCCTGCCGTTGACCGCCGGACAGATTCTGACCACGTTCACCAACCTGCATGCCGAAACCTGCGGGCTGCGTTCTGACAAAATCAATGACCCCGGCGATGGTGGCAGCCCTGATGATAGAACGATCATCGGCGTATGGCATACCCTTTGATATGTTATCCCGGATAGAACCATAAAAAAGGTAGCTGTCCTGGGCGACGTAGCCGATTTTACTCCTGAGCTCGGCAATGTCCAGTTGACGTATGTCGATATTGCCGACTTTCACCGCACCCTCTTGGGGTTGATAGAGGCCGAGAATAAGTCTGCCCAGTGTGCTTTTGCCGCTACCGACCCGGCCAATGATTCCGACTTTCTCTCCCTCGCCAATAGTCAGGTTTGTGGACTGCAAGGCCAGCTTTTCACTCTGTGGATAGTGGAAGCTGACCTCGTCAAAGGTAACACTTCCCGAAAGGTGATCATGACGTAACGGTTCGTGGTCAAGGGGGCGTTCGTTCGGGACTTGCATAAGCAGATCCAGAGCTTTCAATGACATCCTTGAATGTTGAAGACGGGTCAACATGGCCGCAATTGCGCCTAAAGGGGCCATTACCCTGCCGGCCAGGATATTACAGGCAATCAACCCGCCCATTGTCAGATTGCCTGCTGTAATGAGATAGACTCCCCAGATAATAATACCGACACTCACCAGATGTGCCGATAACATGGAAAAACTTATTGAAAAATTCATCAGACCGCGAGTATGGGCGGAGGAGCGGGCATGCATCCCGACAACCTCCTCCCAGCGTTTTTGGATCTGTCCGTCTGCCTGACAGGTTTTGATAGTCTCCAGTCCGCTGATAACTTCAATCAGCAGGGCGTTTTTTTGCGTGGCTTCTTTAAAACCATCCTCTATCAGCCGCTTAAAGGGAACCTGAATAAGAAGGCCCACCAGAACGACAATCGGTACGGCAATAGCGGGGATGAGTGCCAGCGGCCCGCCAACATAGGCAATGATCCCTGTGAAGATGAGGATAAAAGGAAGATCAAGCAAGGCCAGAAGGGTCGTAGAGCTGAAAAATTCACGTAATGATTCGAAATCACGAAGGTTGTTGGCAAGAGATCCCGTCGACTCTGGTTTGTGGTCAAAGCGCATGGACATCAATTGCTGCATCAGCTTGCTGGCGATAATAACATCCGCCCCTTTGCCGGCAGTGTCAACAAAATACCCTCGCATGTTTCGTAAAATAAAATCAAAAAAATACGCCAGGATAATCCCGACTGCCAATACCCACAGAGTATCTATTGCATTATTGGGAACAACCCGGTCATACACATTCATGACGAACAAAGGACTGGCAATAGCCAGGGTGTTGACGATCAGGGTCGCCAGTAAAACATGTTTATAGATCGGCCAGAATTTGAGGATCGCTCCCCAGAACCATTTTTTGGTATCCAGCAGGCGCAGATCACTGGCCCGGGGGTCAAGTCGTCCCTTGGGCTGACAGAATATTGCATAGCCAGTGTAGTCGCTCTTCAGGTGTGAAATGGCGACACGTTTGGAATCGTTGCCAAATTCGGCAAAGATCACTTCCGCCTCTTCACCATCAAGGGCCTTGAGTACACAGGCTTCGTCGTTCTCCAGTAACAGAATGCAGGGGAGAGTTAACGAAGAAATCTTTTCCAGGTTAGGCCGATGAAGTATTTTGGCGGTAACTCCGACCTGCTCTGCCGCACGAAGACAGACCCCTGGACTGAATCCCCGGGCATCAATCGGCATACCCGATTTTAATGCTTCTGTAGAGGTTGGTTTTCCCAGAAGCCCTAAAAGCATGGCCATGCAACTGATCAGGGGCGGGTTAAAATCTACAGTTCTGGATAACAGTGCTGAAGATGAGAGTGATTCATCTCCTTGTGAGTCTTTCATCGGTACCTGCGAGTGAGGGAGGGGATATTTTGTTTCTGGCATCACAGTTGGTTAGGTTGGAAGAGTGTGTCCTGTTTTGAAAATAAGCGAGACGGAGTAGGTGGTAAGGATTAATTAAAATCTATGATAACCGATAAGCAGGATACGTTCCATTGCTAACTTATTTCTGTCTAAAATTGTAAAAAAAACAGTGGTTAGTCAGTTGGTTGATAAGATTTATTAATAGACTTGATCTGTAGAAAATATTAATGTAGAAATGTTGAAACTCTATCAAAAGGGATGGAGCTTTCAGGAGAATACTCATCTGCATTTTTTTAAACTTTGCCAAAGAGATCCCCCTTTATGTCTGACAATACTCATTCTACTGTTTCTGGTAATCTCGAATCAAGCTCTGACAATCTTCAGGAATCTGTTGTGCAAGGTGAGGGAGCCGGTGTCTACCATCTCGTTGTACCTGATAGGTCAGAGGTTCAAACTATTAATGTTGTTGAAGGAGATCATTTTTTTCTCACACCTTCACAGGAAGATCTGTTGTTTATTGAGGACGGGAAGGATTTGGTTCTGGAGTTCCCTGGCGGAGGGAAGATTGTACTGGCAAAGTATGTTGAGTTGAGTTCGACGGACAATCCTCCCGGCTTTATTTTAGCGAATGGTCGGCTTGTCGGCGGTCAAGCTAATTTGGATGCCATGGCCTTGCTCAAGGCGACTGGAGGGCAGAAAGTTTCAAGCGGAGACATCGGTCAGCTCGAGGATAATTTCGGAGATATTCTTGGTGGTGTTGAAAAATTAGGTAGCTTAAGATCCGATCTTTCCACTGACTTCAGTGGAAAAGAAAATCTCGACGTTTTCGGAGGAGGGAGTAGGCAATATGCTGAAGATTTCGGGGAAACTCTTGGTGGTGTTGCAAAATTAGAGGGTTTAAGATCTGAGCAGCCAAACGGCTTTAGAGAAGAGAACGGGTTGGAAAATACCGGTAATAGTGTCGGGCTGGCTGCTGATTACTTCGGGACAATTCTTGGCGGGGTCGAAAAGCTGTATGTACAGGATTCTGCTTTTCCGGTTCAAGCAGATCCGCAAAATGAATATAGAAGTCCTGCTGTAAGCCCTGCGCCATTGATTCCAGATGCTGAGCCCGCCTTAACCAGCTTCAGCATCAGTAATGTGAGCATCAGTGAAGGCGGCGTGATGACCTTTACGGTAACCCGTACCGGTGATGCGGCAGCGGCTCAGACGGTTGATTTTGCGACCAGTATAGCCGCAGGTGACAATTCGGAAGTTGCGGATTTTACAGCTGCCAGTGGCACACTCACCTTTGCGTCTGGAGTAAGCAGCCAGACCTTCACTGTGCAGACCACCCAGGATGCGATGTATGAAGGCGCCGAGACCTTTACGGTGACCTTGAGTAATAATTCGGCAGGAAGCACTATTGGTACCTCCACAGCGACCGGCACGATCTATGACGATGGTAGTGGTCCAGACCCAGACGGTGCTGGTCCGCTGCTGCCCGATGATGACACCCCGACCTTGAGTGTCAGCTCGGCCAGTTACGCCGAGGGGGCGGGGTATGCCGAGTTCACCGTTTCGATAAATACCAGCAGCTATGAAGACATCGTGTTCAGCCTGGCTCTGGCCAATGGCACCGCCAGCGGAGGCGGTACGGATTACGGCACAGCCGGGGCCGGCAACCTGCAGGTTTCCCTCGACGGCGGAACCATCTGGATTGATGCCGCCAGTGCCACCATCGCTGCGGGTACGACCTCGCTGCTGGTGCGCACCCCGATCACCGACGATGCCCTCGCCGAGAACTCAGAGACCTTCAACCTGACCGCCACTGTTACCGCCGGCACCACCAGCAATGCCATCGCTACGGGCACCAATACGATCACCGACAACGACAGTTCCGCCTTCAGCATCAACGATATCAGCATTAACGAAGCGACCGGTGTTGCCAGCTTCACCATCACACTGAGTAGTCCCAGTGCGGTTGCCACCAGCATTGACTATGCTACGGCGGTCGATACGGCGCTTGGTGCCGGCACTGATTTCACTGATGTGGCCACGACCACATTGATCTTTGCCGCCGGAGAAACCAGCAAGACCATCACTGTTCCGATCATCGGCGATGCGATCTTTGAAGGGCCTGAGGGGTTCTTCGTGAACCTTTCCAACCCTACCGGTGGTGCGACCCTCGCCGACAGCCAGGGGATCGGCACGATCTATGACGATGGTAGT